>JAUHZF010000303.1 GCA_030426145.1 Polyangia bacterium | reverse complement strand
TGTGTGGCGGCCGTGGCGGGATGGTTCGCGTGAGATGAGCCGTCTGCTTTATCTGCGAACACTCTAGGTGCATGCGCGCACTTCCCTTGGGCCTGGCAGCGGCTTGCCTCGCCTGCGGCTCGAGCACCCTCGTCGAGACCACGACCTCCTCCTCATCGTCTGGCGCACCCGCCGTTACCGTCGGCGCCTCGTCGAGTGGGAACGGAAGCGGCACCGGCGGCGTGTCGACGGGCCAGGGTGGCGCGGGCCAGGGTGGCGCAGGTGGCCAAGGAGGAGCCAATTCCGGCGGAGGGGGCGCGGGTGGCGGCACGGGGCTCGTGTGGGCTTCGTCCTACGGCGACGGGGTCATCACCCGGGCCTTCGGCGCGACCTCGACCGGGACCGACGTCGTGGTCACGGGCGTCTTTCGCAACGACATCGACTTCGGTGGCGGCCTCCTCATGGGCGCGGCCTCCCTCGAGGGCTACATCGTCAGTTTCGACGCCATGGGTGTGCACGCGTGGAGCCGCGCGTTCGTCGCGAGCAGCTCCAGCGGTGACGCCGTGGGACTCGACGTCGCGAGCGACGGCGTGGGCGGCGTGTACCTCTCGGGCTACTACACGACCTCGATCGACCTCGGCGGTGGCCCATTGCCGGCCTCGCCCGCCAACGGAAGCGCCAACCTCTTCCTCGCCCGATACGACGCCACGGGCCAGCTCCAGTGGAGTCGGATCCTCGGGCACGATGGCGCCGTGGGCTTCCAAGACGTACATGGCTTCCCGCGGCTCGGCGTCGTGGGCGGAGAGCCCATCGTGGTGAGCACGCAGGGGGGCACTTTCGACGTCGGGCTCGGCCCGTTGGCTTCCGTCGGGGATCGAAATCTCTTCGTCGCGCGGTTCGACGCTCAGGGACAAGCGCAGTGGCAACGACGGTTTCAGTCCGGGCTGGTCTTCGCGCGTCCGGCGCAACACGTCGGCACGCACGTCATGGTCGGCGGTCATTTCGAAGACGGCCTCGACGCAGGACCGGGAGCCCAGCTCATGCCGACCAACGCTGGCCAGACGGCGTTCCTCCTCGCGCTCGACCCAGCGTCGGGCAACACCGCTTGGGCGGAGGCCATGGGACCGGCGAGCGCCCAAATCAGCTCCGTCGCCGTTTCTCCCGCGGGAGAGATCGCCGTCGTCGGTCGGTTCGGCGCGGGCACGCTCTCCCTCGGTGGCGCTCCGCTCCAGGCTACGGAGCAGGTCCCCTTCTCCGCGCGGTTCGACCCTCTCGGTCAGCACATCGCAAGCCATGCCGGCACTGCCTCGACGTGGCTCACCTCCGTGCTCTACACCTCCGGCAAGGTCGTGACCTGCGGCACGGTCGGGGACCAACCGCGGCTCAGCGCCTACGACCCCGTGACGCAGCTCCCCTTCGAGTACCCCTATCCCGCGGCCACGACCGACAACAGCATCGCCCACGATTGCGTGGCCCACCCGTCCGGTGTGGTGATCTACGGCAGTACCGACGAACCCCTCGACCTAGGCCTTCCGTCGCCGCTCCCGAACCACGGGGGCCGGGCCATGTTCGTGGGCCGCACGATTCTCCCCTGATGGGCGTCACTGCCAGAAGGCGAAGCCCGCGCCCGAGAGGGGTGTGACCTTTCCAGAGTTGATGTCGAGCACCTCGACGTCGCCGCCGAACTCGGCGTAGCCCACGCAGGTTCCTCCATCGCGAAGCACGGCCACCACGTCGCCCTCGAGCACGTAGGCGCCGACGCCGGGGCGGACGACCTGCGTCGACATCCCCGCCAGTCCCGTGTCGCCATCCCCCACGGGGCCGGGGCAGAAGGTCCCCACCACGCCTTGCACCACCCACGTGCCGTGGTGCTCGAATCCGCCCGCGGTCTCGATGGCGCGTATGGGCTGACCCAACGTCTGCCAGGCGCTGGTCTCGGGGGTGAACGTTTGAAAGCGAAGGGCGTCGGTGCCACCCACCATCAACACTTCGCCGCCCGAGCCCACGACCGGTGGCGGTCGACAGTAGCTCATCGCTTCCGGCGGACCGCCATCTGGGGGCTCGAGGGGCAAGGCGACGTTGCCGCCATCGACGAGATCGATACGCCAGGCCTGCGCGCTGTCTTGGTGTTGCAGCAGCAGATGCTGCGCGCTCGATGAGACGGGCTGCAAGGTGCCCGCGGGAACATCGACCGTCTCCAGATCGAAAGCCACGGCACCCGAGGGGCGCTCGACCCACAAGCGCACGGGGGATTCATCGTGAATGCTCACGAATGCGTCACCGCGGGCCACGGTCGACACCGCCCCCACGGCGCTCTCGACCGTCGTGGCCACTTTCGTAGCGAGCTCGTAGAAGACGCTGGTCCCCTCCGTTCGGGCCCGGACCACGCCACCGGTGTAGCGCCCGCCGAGGGGCGTGACGTCTTTCGGCAAGACCTCCACCGCACCATCGCGTACCCAGGCGTAGTCGGACTGACCTGCATAAGCGTAGCGCGAGACGATGAAGCTCCCGTCGTCGCCCGTCGCCACCCCGCTCAGCTCGAACCCGGGCTGCGCGATGCGGAAGAGCAGCTCACCCTCGGCATCGAAAGCGCTGATGAGCGCATTGGCTTCGATGCCACCCTGGAGCTGTCGGGTGGCAGCCAGGAGGATCAGCCGCTCGCCATCGAGCATCCACCGCAGCCTCGGCTCGCCGTCGGGCAGCATGCCGAAACCCGCATCGAGCAGGCGTCGCGAGCCGTCGCCGTAGACGATGGCGACCTCGGTGCCCTCCTTGACGACGAGGAGGGGGTCACGGGCGGGGGTGCCGCAGATCCCGAGCGGCTCGTCCGGCGGGGGCGGATCGGGCGGCGGCGGGTCCGGCGGAACCACCGGCTCTTCCTTCTGCGATGAGATCGACACCGAGCTTCCGCATGCGAGCAGCGCGAGGCTCGTCGCTCCCACGCGTCCCACCCGCACGAAGAAAGCCAGCATGGCTCCATGATGACGACGTCCGGGGCGTCGCCGCCAGCCGGATTTCTCGAAGGGGACCATTCTGCAACGCCGAACGCCCCCCAAAGGGATTCAGTCGCGGCGACGCGCGAGCAGGAGACCGAGCAGCAGCAGCCACGCGGCGCCGCCGTGGCGGGAGGGGCCGATCCGGCAGCCACAGCCTTCGGTCACGTCGTAGTCCTCGGGCTCGTCGACACCATTGACCCAGCCGCCTCCGACCCCAGCACTGGAGCCACCGCCGACGCCAGCCGTGGTGCCTACGCCGGCGCCGCAGTCGGGGTCGGGCGTGTCGCAAGCGACCACGCACACGCCATCCATGCCACACATCTGCGCGCATTCGGCGTCGAGGGTCTCGCACGCGGGGTTGCACGCTCCGTCGCCATCCTGACAGAGGGTCTGGCCCCAGTCGCAGTCGGGGTCGGCGGGCATCACACAAGCGCGCGCGCAGACGCCATCGGCGGCGCAATGGTTCTCGGTGCAGTCGGGATCGACGAGCTCGGTGCTTCCCGTCTGGCAGTCGGCGTTGCAGGTGCCGTCACTCCGGCACGGGTCGTTGTTCTCGAAGGTGTCGATGTAGAACTGCAGGAAGTCGTCGAGCATCCATTGGTCGCTGCGGGCGTCGGTGCCGGCGCTCTCGCAGTTGGACGTGCTGTGCACCCCGATCTGACGTTCGACCCCGTTCTCCACGAACATGGCCGGACCGCCGGAGTCGCCGCTGCAGGTCGCCTCGGCCATGTTCTGCTCGAACCAGAGCCACGACGACGCGTGCACGGGAAAGCCCTGGAAGTTGGTGGGGCCGACCGACGTCATCGGATAAGCCACCACCCGTCGCTGCCCGTGCATCGGCTGCATGGGCACCGTGGTGCCATAGCCGATGTAGGTGACGTCGGAGCCGGTGAAGCGCGATACCTCGCCCGCGGGCATGGTCTCGCGGATGAGGTTCACCGCCTGCTCTGGAGCGTCGGACGCCAGCTCGATGACCGCGATGTCGTTGGCCACCGTGTTGAGGTCGTAGCCGGGGTGCATCACGAAGGACGCCACCGGGATGGTGAAGTCGGGGTTGTAGACGTCGGGGCCGAAGCCCACCTCGGTCGGCGAGGGCAGCGACTGGTTGTCGACGCAGTGGCCAGCCGTGAGCACCGTGCGTTTTCCGATGAGGCTCGCGCTGCAACGCAGCTCCATCAGGCCCGGCTGGGCTTCGAAGCGGAGCGAGATGGCGTAGCGGCGGGACGTCTCGGGAAAGCCGCCGATGATCGGCTGATCGACCTCGCTCAGCGCCGGCGGTTCTTCGGACGGCGCGCAGCCAGCGAGAACCAAGGAACCGAGCAACGAGAAGCAAGCAGTACGGCGCATGGGACCTCTACGGAGAAGGTACCACGACCGCGCCGCGTCACTCGTAGTGGCAGAGCTCGAAGTCGGTGAAGTAGGCCTCGGCCGCGGTGCCGGTGGTGTCGGCATCGGTCATGATGGCGATCCCGTTTGGGTTGCCCACCCCGCCCTTCTCTTCGAAGAAGGTGAGCGAGTGGAGCTGCACGTCGACCTCCACCGTGCGCCACTCGCCGAGGTGCGCTTCACCGGAGTCCATCACCAGCATCTGGTCGTGCTTCATACGCTTGGAGGTGCGGGTCCCCTCGGCGAGGGTGGTGCTCCACGCGTACTTGATGCCGCGCACGTACATCGGGAAGCCGACCTTCCAGATGGCGTAGACCGCGGCCCCGGTGTCGTTGAGGTCGTCGCGCGTCTCGTCGCCCCCCGTCGGGAGCTTCACCGCCTTCCAGCGGTAGCGCAGCACGGGGTGGCGATTGATGTCCCAGTCCTCGAGCACGAGCCCGATGGTCACCGTCTCCTTCTGCCACTTGCCGTGAAGCGCACGGCCGCCGTCGACGTCCACCACCTTGTAGGTCTCGGCACCCAGCTCTTCTTGTCCCGAGTCGCGAACCTTCCAGTCGCTGGGGAAGACGCCGATCTGGTTGTCGGAGAAGTCTTCGACCTTTCGGTCGCAGACCAGCTTCTCTCCTTCGTCTTTCGTGGGCTTTGGGGCCTGCGAAGGAGGCAACACCGTCGTGCCTCCACATCCGACGAGGACACCGGCGGCCAACGCCGCCATCGTGCGTGAGGTCATCGAACGGACCGTAGCAGATCGCGCTCAGGGTGCCGGTGGGTCCGCCGTTGGCGCGTCGGCCGGCTGCATGACCTCGACGAGGTAGTTGGTGCCGCGCGCCGACTCGAGCACACCGCCCAGCATCTCGACGTCGCTGCGCTCCTCGACCGTGTCGACGTGGTACCAGGCCCCCTGGATGCGCGTGGCGTCGATGTCGAGCAGCACGTAGCCACGACTCACGACCTCGACGTACTTCATGTGCGGGTTGTCCATCTTGAGCCCCTCCGCAACCGCCGCGAGGGCGGGCGGGAAGCCCGGCGAGGAGATCCCCGGCGCGACGAACTCGACCGCGAAGGAACCGGACCCGGTGTTGGGGTCGTAGACCATGACGTCCTGCGGATCGCGGGTGAGGTCCATGCCCCACGAGGTGTGGATGTCGCCCGTGAGCACGACCACGTCGTCGATGCTGTTGGTCTCGAGATGCGCGAAGACCCGCTCGCGCGCGGCGGGGTAGCCGTCCCACTGGTCGACGTTGAGCTGCGCGAGCTGCCCGAACATCACCTGCTGACCCAAGAGCTTCCACGCCGCGGTGGAGTTGGACAGCTCGTCGAAGAGCCATTGCTCTTGTTCCATGCCGAGCAGGCTGCGCGCCGGGTCGTCGATGTCGGGGTCGTCGAAGCCATCGACGACCTCGTCGCGACAGCAGAGGCGCGTGTCGAGCATGATGAGGTCGACGAGGTCGCCGTAGCGCAGGGTGCGCTGAACCGTGAGGTCGGCGACGTCGCGAATGGGCAGCCACTCGAAGTAGGCCTGACGTGCGGCCGCGGTGCGATCGGCCCACGTGCCCTCCGCGCCTTCGGTGTGGTTTTGGGCGCCGCCGGACCAGCTGTCGTTGGCGGACTCGTGGTCGTCCCACACGTTGACGAAGGGGTGCTGCCGGTGGGCTTCTTGCAGATCGGCGTCACGGCGGTACTGGCCGTAGCGCTGCCGATAATCGTCGAGGGTGAGGATCTCGTGCTCGGGCTCGTGGGAGCGCACGTCGCCGTACTCGTTGGTGCCGTACTCGTAGATGTAGTCGCCGAGGTGGATGACGAGGTCGAGGTCGGCCCGCTCTGCGATGCGACGGTAGGCGTTGTAGTAGCCGTGGGCGTAGCTGGCGCAGGAGCAGATGACGAAGCGCAGCCGGTCGACGCTCCCGGAGGGCGCAGTCTTGGTGCGGCCGATGGGAGAGCTCTCGCCGAGGGCCTCGAACCGGTAGTAGTGGGTGGTACCGGCGGCGAGACCTGCGACGTCGAGCTTGACCGTGAAGTCCCTGCTCGCGTCGGTGGTGACGGTGCCGCCGTCGACGGTTTGGGTCAGCTCGGGATCGGTCGCGATGGTCCAGGTGACCTCGACGCTGCTCTCGCCGCCCTTGGGCTCGGCGCGCGTCCACAGGATGACGGCGTCGGGCAATGGATCGCCGCTCGCGACGCCATGGAGGAACACCTCCGGCGCGGGCGGCAATGGCTCGTCGGTCTCGCTGTTGCAGCCGACCAGCGCCTGACTGGCGCCGACCACGGCCGCGCCTCCGAGCACCTGTCGCCGTCGCACCGGGACAGCTCCATCCTTACGGGTTTCGTCCTTCGATCGCGCCATGACGGTCCTGCTATTAGCAGGTTTGTGGGTTCCGGGGCGTCGCCGCGTCGATCAGCAGCGCCGTCGCGTCGTCTCGGCCCGAGCGAGATGCCACCAGGTCGACCAGCGCCCGACAGGCGCCAGACGCGGTTTTGACCGTGGCGAGCACGCGCTCGAGGGCGGGGGTGGGCAACACGGTGTGCACGCCGTCGGTGCACAGCAAGACGCGATCTCCGGGCTGGAGGCGCACGCAGCGAAGGCTCGGCTCGGACTGGGCACCGAGGCCGAGATAACGGGTGAGTGCGCCACGATCGGGATGACGCGCGGCCTCGATGTCGTCGACGACGCCCGCGTCCACGAGGTTTTGCACCGCGGTGTGGTCACGGGTGAGGCGCCGCAGCTGTCCCTGTCGGAAGCGGTAGGCGCGGCTGTCCCCGAGGTGAGCGAGGAAGAGGCGGGTCCCCCGCCGATAGGCGGCGACGAGGGTGGTGCCTCCTTCGGGGTGGATCTCGGTGAGGCGCTCCCCGAAGGTGAGGATCGCGCGCCGCATGGTCCGGAGCATGCGCTCCTGATCACGGGCCGCGATGGACCTCAGCTCGCGCGGGAGGATGACCTGAAGCTCCTCGATGGCCCGCTGTGAGCAGCGGTCACCATCGCGATGGCCACCCATGCCGTCGGCCACGAGGTACAGGCCGGCGTCTGGAACCACCGCGAAGGCGTCCTGGTTCTGACGACGCTTGCGCCCCGGCCGGCTGAAGGCGGCCGCGTCACGTTCGTACCGCGCGCGTGATCGTTCCTCGACGGCGTCGCCGCACGACGACGCCACATCGTGTCGCACCGCGGTCGCCGCGGAGCGCTCACTGCCTAGTTTTTCCAAAGCAAGTCCCCCAACCCAAAGAGGGTGAAGCCCTATGGAAGGTGTGAAAGACGATCGGGCCTCTCGCAAGCGCGGAATGCGCGTTGGTCAGGGCGAGGTGCTCATGTCAGCATCCGGCGCCATGGACATCCCCACCCTCGACCTCGAAGACGTCGACGGCTCCCCCGAGGCTCGGGCGAGGGCCGCAGAGGCCCTTCGTGTCGGTTTTGGCACCTACGGGCTGGTCTACATTCGGAACCACGCCGTCGATCGCGATGCCGTGGCCGAGCTCTACGACCACTACGAGCGCTTCTGCGGCCGCTCGGACGCCGAGAAGGCCCCATTGAACCGCGGGGACATCTGGTACCAGCGGGGCTGGACCCCGCCCAATACCGAGCAGGCGGTCGTGGCCGGGGGACAACCCGACTTCAAGGAGTGTTACTTCGCGGCCCCCGAGGCCGTCGACCCGGAGTGCGCGGCCGAATACCCGGAGATCCACGCCGACAACGTCTGGCCCGAGGACCTCCCCGGCTTCGAAGCGCGGTACCTCGAGGTAGGACGACAGCTCCATCGCGCGGGGGGCACCGTGCTGCGCGCATGTGCGCGGGCCCTCGACTTGGACGAAGACGTCTTCACCACCGCGGTGAAGGGCGGCCCGCATGTTTTTCGTTTGCTGCGCTACCTGCCCCTCGAAGCCGCGCAGATCGAGGCGGGGGTGGTCTGGGGTGAGGAGCACACCGACTTCAACCTCCTGACGCTGCTCCCGGGCGGCCAGTTCCGGAGCCCGGGCGGCGGGCCCTGCGAGCGACCCGACGACGACAGTGGGCTCTACCTGCGCACACGTCCGAGCAAAGATGCGCCAAGTGGGGTGAAGGTACGCGGGCGTGCCCCCGAGGGCTGCATCGTGGCGCAGGTGGGCCAGCAGCTCGAGGTGCTCACCGGGGGGACCTTCCTCGCCACGCCTCACGTGATCACGGCCCCCAAGACGCCCGGCTTCAGCCGGATGTCGGCCGCGCACTTCGTGCACCTGCAGAGCCATGAGCGGGTGTTCCCCCTGCCGGCCTTCCGCAACGAGGCCACGGTCGCGACCTACCGGCCGCCGGTGCTGGCCGGAAACTACAGCCTCAAAACCCTGGTCGACATCGGGCTCGCGCCCAAGACGGCCATCGAAGGCCTCGGCTACAAGCAGTACGGGCGTCTCGCCGCCATCCGCGCGGCCGAGTCCTGACCACCTGCGCAGGCCCAGGTGAGGGCGTCGATGAGACGACACGTGACGCCCGCCCTCACCTGCGGCAGGTTGCTCGGCCCATGTCTTCGCGACGCAGGACCCGAGGTCGTCGCCCCGCGACCCGTCGCGGGGGTGCGCACGGGCATGGGCGTCGCACGGGGGCGCGGTTTTATCTGGCGCTGCTGGGGGCCACGGTGGTGGTCACCATCGTGCTGGTGGCTTTGGTCGACCGGGATCGCCTCTCGGCGGCCTGGCGCGCCTACCGGCACCCGGGCTTGCTCGATGCGCAACCGACCGCGGCTCCGCAACCAGCGGAACCGCCGACCCTCGACGAGGCCCTGAACGACGCCATCGCCGCCGATTTTTCGGCGTTGGGCGACGACGCGCGGGTGCTCGAAGACTTCAAGCTCGCCGACCTGCGCCCGGCCGACCTCGACGTTCCGATCACGCGACGCACACTGCGCTACGTGCGCTTCTTCGCGAAGGATCCGCAGGGTCGACGCGCCTTCGAGGTGATGTACCGCCGGGCCGGGCGCTACCGCGAGGCCATGGACCCCGAGCTGAGGCGCGTGGGGCTGCCCACCGACTTGGTGTGGCTGGCAGCGGTGGAGAGCCTCTTCGATCCGGAGGCGACCTCGCCTGCGGGTGCGGCCGGGCTGTGGCAGTTCATGCCCTCGACGGGCCGCAGCTACGGCTTGGCCATCAACTCCTTCATCGACGACCGTCGCCACGTCGAGCGCTCGACGGCAGCGGCGGCGAGCCACCTTCGGGATCTGCAGGACGAGCTCGGCCGCCTCGACCTCGCGCTGGCCGCCTACAACGCAGGCCGGCAGCGCATCGCCGGGGCCCTGATGCGGTACCGCCAGGCCCACCCGGGTGCGGGCAACGTCGCGTTCGCCGACCTCGCCCACGAGGAGCTGCTTCCGCAGGAGACGGCGGACTACGTGCCGAAGATCACCGCGGTGGCGATCGTGGCCGCCCACCGCAAGCAGTTCGACTTCGAGGCGGTGGTGCCCGATCCCGGGCGCAAGGTGGCGCATATGGCGGTGCCGGGCGAGACCCGCCTCACGACCATCGCCCGCGCCTGCTCGATCTCGCTCGGTGAGCTACGCCAGCTCAACCCCGAGCTCTTGCAAGCGCGTTTGCCGGCCGGTCCCGACATCGAGGTCGCGGTGCCCGCCGAGCGACTGCAGCACGCGCTCGTGACCCTCTCGGTCTACCTGGAGCAAGAGGACACCTTGGTGGCGAGCGCACCTTCGCCGCCCACGCCGCGCGTCATTCTGCCCGACGCGATGCTCCCGCCTGCGCCGCCCGAGCGGGTGTTGGGCCCGAAGCCCTTCGTCTTCGACATGCCGAGCCTCGATGGGCCTCGGAACGACGTCACGCCATTCCCCTTCACCCCGATGCTCACGGCCTGGCCCACGCAGGGCGGCGTGACCGCGGTGCCCCTCGGCGAGGTGAAGACCAAGACGGAGCGAGCCATCGAGAAAGCCCTGACGGTGGCGGCCCCGGTGGTGCACGAAGCCGACCTCGGCGGCGTGACCCTGGCCGTTCGCCCCGAGCCCACCGCCAAACACATCGTGCTGCACGCGCAGGTCGGGTCGATGCGGCTGAAGGCCGAGGCCGACGAGCTCGAGCTCGGCTTGCACGACCTGCTGGGCCAGGTGGCCTGGCTGCACGAAGCGGGTCGCGGCAAGGCCGCGGTGGGCATGCGCGCGCGCCTCAACCGACACCGCCGCGCCGCCTTGGCCCGCCACGCGGACGGCAAAGCCTACCTCGCGCTGTCCGACGCGCTCTTCGCAGGCCGACTCATCGACCCGCGCGGCCTCGACGCCGCCTGGGCCCGCGATCGCGTGATGCTCGACGACCTGTCGGGCCCCCGAAAGATCCACCTCGACGTGGCAGGCCCGGTCGAAGGCGCGGAGGTGGAGAAACGCGCGAAGGCGCTGCTCGGTCCGCTGGGTCTCGGCAAAGAGGGCCGCGAGCCAAGCTGGACGCAGACCTCGGTCACCCGCGTCGACGGCCGAGCGCGAGTGCTCATGGCCTGGCGCGGCCCGGGTCTCGACGACCGCGCCCACGGAACCTTCGCCGTCACGGCGGAGCTCTTGCGGGCGGCGCTGAAGGACGCCGGCATCGACGCCCAGGTCCGGCTCGACGCCGACCTCGACGAGAGCGTGATGGTGATCGAGGTCACACCGGGCGTCGCCCCCGCGCGCCGCGAGGTGCTGACCTTGCTCCAGACGCTCATCGACGAGCCACCCGACCGCGCGCTCGTGGCCCAAGCCAAAGCCAGGCTGCGCATGCAGCTCAAGGGAGCCCTGAAGCGAAAGACCCTCTCGCCGACCCGCATGTGGGAGCTCCGGCGCAAAGGCGTGATCAGCCGCCTCCTCAACCGCATCGGCGCCACCGGCCCCACCGCGGTGCGCAAGCTCCTCGCGAAGCTCCCCGACCCCATCGTGGTGGAGGCCTCCCCCACCCGCCCCATGCAAGCCAAGCGCTAGGTCGACGACGACTCCGCGGAGACGCGAAGAGCCGGCGTGACACTCGGGGTTCGGGGCTCGAGCTCGAGCTCGAGCTCGGACTCGGACTCGGGGCTCGGGCTCGGGGCTCGGGCTCGGGCTCGGGCTCGGGCTCGGGCTCGGGCTCGGGCTCGGGCTCGGGGCTCGGACTCGCGCTCGGAACTCGGACTCGGGCTCGGGCTCGGGCCTCGAACCTCGAACCCGGAACCTCGAACCCGGAACCTCGCACCCAGCACCCCCAATGCTAGCGGCACCGCACTGCGGGAGCGGAAGGACACGATGGCTGTCGTTGAAGTGCATCAGGCGCCCCTGCGGGCACGAAAGGACATCGATGATGTCGTTGAGGTGCTGCAGTGCCCGGCCCAGGCCACCCGCGCAGGCACCCGCCCGACGTTCAACCCCTGCAGACCTCCAACGTCGACTCCCGCCCGACGTTCAACCCCTGCAGACCTTCAACGTCGGCAAAGTCGACGCTCACCCCCCGCA
>JAUHZF010000302.1 GCA_030426145.1 Polyangia bacterium | reverse complement strand
TCGGCGACCTTCGCCTCGGCGCGCGCCTGCACATCGGCGCAACCCGCTCCCGGCGTCGCCCGCAGGTCGAGGAGGTCACCGATCTCCTGCAGGGTGAAGCCCAGCGCCTTCGCGCGGACGATGAACTGGAGCCGCCGGATCGTCTCGGGGCCATACTGGCGGTAGCCCGAATCGGAACGGGCGGGCTCGGCGATGAGCCCCTGGCGCTCGTAGAAGCGGACCGTCTCGACTCCGAGGCCGGCGGCTTTTGCGACTTTTCCGATCGTCAGCGTGGTCATCGTTCCGGCCTCCTCGGTACAAGCCTAAACCATGTAGTAAGGTACAGGGTCAAGAGCGTTCACCCAATGGTGCACAAGAAGGCCGTTGGGCAGAAGGACCGCACGCTCTCGGAGTACATCGACTGGGCCGTCGACCAGGCCCGACGCATGAACGAGATCGACATGCAGGTCGAGGGCGACACCGACGACGAGAAGGCGAAGTCGCTGGTTCGAGCGATGCTGGAGGCGGGGCTGGCCGAGCGGCTCTGACCCGTCACTCGCCGACCCGCACCTCGGTCATCATTCCTGACTCGGCATGTTCGAGGATGTGGCCGTGCATCATCCACCGGCCCCAGTCGATCGGTACCATGCCGACGTCGATGGTTTCGCGCCCACGGAGCAACACGGTGTCGCGAAAGTAGGGTGCGTCCACGGGCTGCCCGTTGCGCGCGATGACCTTGAAGAACTGCCCGTGGATGTGCATCGGGTGGAGCCTTGCCGAGTCGTTCTGGAAGCGGACGCGGACCCAGCGTCCACCTTCGAGCTCGGTCACCTCATGTTCGCCCCAGGGGCGCCCGTTGATCGTCCACTGGATCCCGTGCTTGCCCCCACGCTGCGCGTTCAACACGTAGGTCACGTCCACGGGGCGCTCGACGGCGCCGTCCCATCCCGGGACGTTCGGGTTCGATGGCGCCTCGAACGTGGGCGTGAATACGGGGTCACCGTCCGCTCGAATGGTCGCCAGCGTGAACGGTCGGCGGGTGAAGCGGTCGGTGATCGCGTAGCTCCGGCCTGATCCATCCGCCGGGATGGCGATGTCGAGGTCAAGTCGGTTGCCTGGCGCGAGCTCGAAGCCATCAAGCGGGAGAGGACGGGCTGTGTACATGCCGTCCACGGCGATGACACGGGGCTCGAGACTGCCGAAGTCCGGGCGATACACGCGGCCGTTCGAGGTGTTCACCAGACGCAGCCGGATTCGCTCGCCGGGCCGAACAGTGAGCTGCTGCGCAGCGTCACCGTTCACCGTGACCATCTGCCCCCACCGACCATCGTGCGCGAGGTCGTGCCGGGTCACGAAGCGAGGATCGACCTGCCCATCCGAGCTCAGCCGCCAGTCGTCGAGCACCCAGACCTCGTCGCGGCTGTAGGGCAGCGTCTCGGCGTCATCGACGATCAGGACGCCATAGAGACCCCGTTCGACCTGCTCGGCGCCGCGGACATGCGGATGGAACCAGAAGGTCCCCGCGTCCTTGGGGACGAAGCGGTAGGTGAAGGAACCGCCCGGCGGGATCGGGTCTTGGGTTACGCCGGGGACGCCGTCCATCGCGTTGGGCACGCGCACACCGTGCCAGTGGATCGTCGTTGGCTGCGGGAGGTCGTTCTGAAGGCGCACAACGACCTCTTCGCCTAGGCGAACGCGCAGGACGGGCCCTGGCACCTGGCCGTTGTAGGCCCAGACATCGAGCAGCCGCCCGTCGAATTGCTGGGTCGTCCCGGGCGCAGCGCGCAGCTGGAACTCGCGCGTCGAGGTCGCCTGGGGCGCGTCCGCTGGGTAGGCGGCGGCCAGTTCACGCTCGAACGGCCCTTGGAGACTCGGGGCGGACGCGGGTGCCTCCGATGTGGTCGGCGCAGGACGCTCCTCTTGTGGAGCTGGACGGTCCCGATTCGACTTGCAGCCGGCGACCAGGACAACGACGAGCAGGAACAGGGACCAGTGTTTCATCGTTGCCCCCGGATGATCGACATCGAGCCGAGCGGCGTGCGCTGGCGGTAGGTTTCGGAGACGTCCTGGAATCCGGCTGCGCGAACGAGCTCAGGCAGGTCGCCGCGGACGTTGTCGCGAGTGGTCTCAAACCCATCGAGAAGCTGCACGCCAAGGAACATGAAGCGCATCAACGGGTCGTGGGGCGCGCTCCAGTCGGCGAGGTGAAGTTCTCCACCGCCGACTAGAATCTCGCGAATGGCGCGCAGCGCGGACGACTTCTGCTCGCGCGTCAGGTGATGGAACACGAGGCTGGAGACGACACGGTCGAAGGACCCCGGTTCGAATGGAGGGGCCGTGGCGTTGCCCTGGACGATCTGGATGCCCGCGCCCAACTTCTCGCGCGCCAGCTCGATGATGTTGGGGTCCGCGTCGAGCCCAACGATCTCCGCGCTTGGGTGCTCACTGCGGAGGAGCCCGAGGAGCGTGCCTGTCCCGCTCCCGACGTCGAGGATCCGTCGGGCGTCGCCGAGGCCTTCCGCAAGTCGCCTCTTGATGGTCAGCTCCCGCGTCGTCACCCGCACGACGGGGTCGTAGATGCGAGTGAGCGCGTGAAATCGAAGGGCCGGGATGAATGGCTTGTCCATGGTCGGTCTCGTCTCAGTGCTCATGGTCCCCGTGGTCGTGGTGGTGGCCGTTTCCGGGAGGCGCTGGCGGCGCCGTCTCGTCCTGCGGACGTGGAGGGGCCTGGTCTGAGCTGCCAGAGGGTGGCGCGCCCGCGGCTTCGGCTTCGGGCGCGACCTCATGAGCTGCGCCGTCGGAGCCTGGCTCGTCTTCTCGCTCGGTCGGATGAGGGTGGTCGGCTGGCTGCACGTCGTGACCGTGGGGCTCAGCCTCGTGGTCGCCGTGTGAGTGGTCGTGACCGTCGGAGTGGGGAGGGGCCTCGCCCGCCACGCCGATCCCGTAGCGAAACACGAGCTCCGCGCCGCGATCGGCGCCGATCGTCATCAGGCCGAGAAGGACCAGGGAACCGAGGGTCAACCCCACCCGCCATGGCCGAGTGGCATCTCGGCGCCACCACGCCAGGGCCGTGATCGCGAGGGCGACGCCACTGGCCACGAGCATCAGGTCCCGATGAACGTGCACGAGGTCGTGACCGGGCGTGTCGTGGCCCATCTTCTCGGTCGCCCAGAAGCCGAACCCGACGGCAACGACCGCACCGAGTATCCCGAGAAGGTGAAGCCATCGACCAAAGCGCCACGCGTCGTCGTGCTTGCGCACGACGGCCCACGACCACGCGCCCGTGGCCGCGACCCAGAAGGCGATGGGAAAGTGCACTACCAGAGGATGGAGGTTCGGCGCGTGGCTCAGGCCAGGGAAGAGCTGGTCCATCGTCAAACCTCCGACCGGCGGAGTCGAAGGGCATTGCCGATGACCGACACGGAGCTCAAGCTCATCGCGGCGGCGGCGAACATGGGCGAGAGCAAGACCCCGAAGAACGGGTAGAGCACCCCGGCGGCGATGGGCACGCCAGCCGTGTTGTAGGCGAAGGCGAAGAAGAGGTTCTGGCGGATGTTCGCCATCGTCCGTCGAGACAGCTTGCGGGCGCGGACGATGCCGCGGAGGTCGCCCTTGACCAGCGTCACGCCCGCGCTCTCCATCGCCACGTCCGTGCCGGTCCCCATCGCGATGCCGACGTCGGCGCGAGCGAGCGCGGGCGCGTCGTTGATTCCGTCGCCCGCCATGGCGACGACACGACCCTCGCCCTGCAGCGACTCGACCTTGGCGGCCTTCTCGTCGGGCAGCACGCCGGCGATGACCTCGTCGATGCCCAGCTTGGCGGCGACGGCGCGGGCTGTGGTCTCGCTGTCACCGGTGAGCATGACCACGTGCAACCCCTCCTCGTGGAGCGCGGCGATCGCCTCTGGCGTGCTCTCCTTGATGGGATCGGCCACGCCGATGATGCCGGCGAGCGAGCCGTCGACGGCGACGAACATCACCGTCTGCCCTTCACCCCGGAGCGCCTCGGCGCGGTCCTGCAGCGGTCCTGGTTTCACCGCGTTCTCCGCCATCATCGCGAGGTTGCCGAGTGCGACGTCGTGTCCGTCGACGGTGCCGCGTACGCCTTTGCCCGTCACCGAGCCGAAGTCGTCGGCCTTGGGCAGCTCGTGCCCGCGCTCCTCAGCACCCCGGACGATGGCCTCGGCCAGCGGATGCTCACTGCCGCGCTCGAGGGCGGCGGCCAGACGCAGCAACTCCGCCTCATCCATGCCGTCCGCGGGTTCGACCGCGACCAGCGCAGGTCGGCCTTCGGTCAGCGTCCCCGTCTTGTCGACGACCAGCGTGTCGACCTTCCGCAGCACCTCGATCGCTTCGGCGTTCTTGAAGAGCACCCCAAGCGATGCGCCCTTGCCAGTCGCCACCATGATCGACATGGGCGTGGCCAGACCGAGGGCGCAAGGGCACGCGATGATCAGCACCGCAACCGCGTTGATGAGGGCGTACGCCATCGGGGGCTCCGGGCCAACGAGCGCCCACACGATGAAGGTCACGATGGCCGTGATGATGACCGCAGGCACGAAATAGGACGACACGACGTCGGCCAGCTTCTGGATGGGCGCGCGGCTCCGTTGCGCCTCGGCGACCATGGTCACGATCCGAGAGAGCAGCGTCTCGGCGCCGACCTTCTCGGCGCGCATCACCAGCCCCCCGGTGCCGTTGACCGTGGCCCCGATGACCTTGGCGCCGGGGCCCTTCTCGACCGGGATGGGCTCGCCGGTCACCATGGATTCGTCCACGTGGCTGGTGCCCTCGAGCACCTCGCCGTCGACGGGCACCTTCTCGCCTGGGCGGACGCGCAGACGATCGCCTTCGCGCACCTGGTCGAGGGGGACATCCTCCTCGCTGCTGTCGTCGCGAATGAGCCGAGCCGTCTTCGCTGCCATCCCGAGCAGCTTCTTGATGGCTGCGCTGGTCTGGCTACGGGCCTTCAGCTCGAGGACCTGGCCGAGCAGGATCAGCGTCACGATGACGCCAGCCGCCTCGAAGTACACGGCGACCTCGCCGCCGTGACCGCGGAACGAGTCGGGGAAGATGCCTGGAAGGAGCGTGGCGATGAGGCTGTAGACGTAGGCGACGCTGACGCCGAGCCCGATCAGCGTGAACATGTTGAGGCTCATGTTCTTCACCGAGCGAACCGCGCGCACGTAGAAGGGCCACGCCGACCAGAGACAGACCGGGGTGGCGAGCGCCAGCTCGATGAACGCCCGTGTTCGTCCGGGCAGGACGCTGGAGATCGGCCGGCTCGGGAGCATGTCGATCATGACGATGGCCACGAGCGGCAGCGAGAGTGCGGCGGCGAACCAGAAGCGTCGCGTCATGTCGCGCAGCTCCGGGTTGTCCTCTTCCTCGTCGAGCGTCACGGTGCGCGGCTCGAGGGCCATGCCGCAGATCGGACAGTCACCCGGCTCGTCCCGAACAATCTCGGGGTGCATCGGGCAGGTCCACTCCGTCTTCGTCGCCAGCACCGGCACGCCCTTGGCTTCCAGCGCCATCCCGCACTTCGGACAGTCGCCCGGGCCGATCTGCTCGACCTCGGGGTGCATCGGGCAGGTGAACACCGTGCCCGCAGGTGCCTCGTCGGCCTCGTGGTCGTCCGGGTTGAGGTAGCGGTCAGGGTCGGTGGCGAACTTCTCTCGGCAGCGTCCTGAGCAGAAGAAGTATGTCTCGCCGTCGTGCTCGTGTCGGTGTTTGCTGTCCTCGGTGACCTTCATCCCGCAGACGGGATCTCGGAGCGCAGCGCCGTCACGGTCGCCATGCTTGTGATCGTGGTGGCAGCCGCCGTGTTCGTGGTCGTGGTGGTGTTCGTGGCTCATGAGGTCCTCGTCAGCAGCTGCAGTTCTTTTCGAAGACCCGAACGAGTTCCGCGATCTTCGCTGCCCGGTCGTCCTCGTCGTCGCTCTCGAACGCGCCGGTGACGCAGGTCTGGATGTGGGACTCGAGCAGCATCTTGCTGACCTTCGCCAGGGCGGCGCGGGCCGCAGAGATCTGCATCAGCACGTCGACGCAGTAGCGGTCGTCCTCGACCATCTTCTGGATGCCGGACACCTGCCCGGCGACCCGCTTGAGGCGGGCTTCGACCTTCTCTTTCGTATCAGGGCTCATCATGGGGCGTTTCCTCGGCAGCGCATAGTACCCATACCAGGGTAGGGGTATATTGAGCACGGAGGATGTCCGCGTCAAGGAGGCATTTTGTGGCCTCCGGCTGTTCCACTCTCACCCGGCTAACCATCGGCTCTCTGGTGTGAACCGGCTTTTCGGCGTCTGGAGGCGTCTCTGACCCCCAAGAGCACTCAGAGAGCACCGGTCTGGGTCCGGCGACGAGAGGAGGTACTCTGGCGCCGCCCGACCAGAGAGCACCCGCGTCGACCAGCGACCGCCCGCAAACCCGCACCACGACGGCAGAACCGACAAGACCCCCGCCGGCGATGCCGACGAGGGTCTTGTTAAAAGAAAGGCCCAGGCTGACTAGCCTGGGCCTCATGAAGCTCTTTTAGTATCTGCCTTGCTACCGCGAACCGGTGCCCGTAAGTGCCCGTAGATACGTCCTTTAGCCTTGTTAATCTCCAGGTCGCTGCCTCGCGAGGGCGCTTTGGTTGCGCGCTCCAGCCGTTTGGCGCGAGACGCTACGGCGAACTCTTCCTCTACAACGAAGTTGCGTTTAGGTCGTTCATGGGTTGCGTTTGGGTCGATTGGCGCCTATCTTGATGGTGTCGAGAGACGCGGACAACGCGCGAGGTTCAGCCATGCCCAGCACAGCAGCAGTCGCATTCGAAGAGTCGGTTCGCCGGATGAACCCAGTCACGGCGCCGCAGGACCAGCGCGAGAGCGTCGCTGCGCTGCTGGAACTGCTCAAGCACGTAGCCACCGAGCAGCCCGAGCCCGCGGCCTACAAGCTGGTGAGCCCGACCGGGGAGGTGACCGAGCTCCCCGAGTCGGTCTTCCTCCTGCTCGAGCGCATCATCGAGGTGCTCGCTCGCGGTGATGCGATCACGGTGGTGCCTGTCGGAAAGGAGCTGACGACCCAGCAGGCCGCCAATATCCTGAACGTGTCGCGGCAGTACCTGGTTCGGCTGCTCGATGACGGGCGCATCCCGTTCCGCAAGACCGGCACTCACCGGCGAGTGCGGAAGGAGGACCTCCTTGCGTTCAAGCGGCAGCGCGACCGCGACCGCATGGCGTCGCTCGACGATCTGTCTCAGCTCAGCCAGGACTTCGGGGGCTACGAAGAGATCCCCACGGACGACTGATGGTCCCGGCACCATTCCGCGTCGTCCTCGACGCCAACGTGCTCTTCCCGTTCACGGTCCGGGACACGCTGCTGCGTGCCGCGGCGCTCGGGATGTACCAGGTCCACTGGTCCGAGGAGATCCTCGACGAGGCCACGCGGAACCTCATCGCCACCGGCCGGATGAACGACGAGCAGGCTGCTCATCTCATGGCTGCGATGCGCAACGCGTTCCCCGAGGCGCTCGTTCGGGGTCACGAGGCGCTCATCCCGTCGATGCCCAACGATGAGAAGGACCGCCATGTCGCAGCGGTCGCCGTGAAGGCCGGGGCACAGGTGGTCGTGACGAGCAACCTGAAGGACTTCCACCCGATGCCCGACGGGGTCGAGGCACAGAGCCCCGATGACTTCCTGCTCGACCTCTTCGACCTGGGCCCGACCGACATGGTCGACCTGCTCGAGCGACAAGCCGCCGCGTTGAAGCGACCTCCCGTGACGCTGGATGATCTGCTCACGGGGCTCGGCAAGACCGTGCCGCGCTTCGAGGCGGCCGTCCGGGCTCTCCTCGACTCGGACGATCAGGGGGACTGATGGCACCGACCTCGACCGAGTCGGTGCGCGACATGTTCACCGGCCGAGACCAGCCCGTTCTCCGTTGTGCTGTCTACACCCGGCAGTCCGTCGCCAACGCTGAGCAGGATCTGACGTCGTGCGACGTCCAGCGAGAGCGATGCGAGAACTACGTCCGCGCCATGCAGTACGAGGGGTGGCACCTTCTCGACGAACACTTCGACGACCTCGGTGTGAGCGGCGCCGAGCTCAGCCGCCCTGGCCTCGACAAGCTCAAGTCGTGGTGCGTGCAAGGACGCGTCGACATCGTGGTCGCGACCCGGCTCGACCGGCTCAACCGCAAGATGAGCCACTGGGTCCAGCTTGCCGACTGGTTCAAGCAGGCGGGCATCGAGCTCGTGTTCGTCGACGGCGGAACCAACGCCCGCGGACCGCTGGCCGACCTCGTCAACAACATCGTCGCCAGCTTCGCGGAGTTTGAGCGGGAGCTGGTCCGCGAGCGGCTTCTGGATGCGCACGCCCGGCTGCGCGAGCGGGGCCTCCGGTCCGCGGGTCGCGTTCCGCTGGGGTACAAGGCCGACCTCGCGACGCGCCAGCTGGTCATCGATGAGGACGAGGCATCCGTGGTCAGGGCCTTCTTCGAACGTTGCGCGGCCGGGGAGTCGGCCGCGAGCATTGCGAGGTGGGCCAACGACGCCGGCCACCGAACGAAGGTCCACGGTCGTCAGGGAGGCAACCGCTGGAGTGGTCGCACGGTGCTACAGATCCTGCGCAACCCGATCTACGTCGGCGAGCGCGTCCACGCCGGTGGCACCCTCGAAGGTGTGCACGAGGGCATCATCGACGCCGACCTGGCTCGACGAGCATGGCGCGCCATCGAAGAGCGCCGAACCCGGCAGCCCGAGCCTCGAGGCCCCGCACTGGACTGGGACCGCGACCCGTACATGCTCCGCGGGCTCCTTCGGTGCGCTGGCTGCGAGCGGGTGATGACGACGAGCGCCTCGACCAAAGTGACCATCGACAACGCGGAAGAGGTCCCGCGCTACTACCGCTGCCGCGGGGACGCCGAGCGTTCGGCGTGTGCGCCATCGGTCCAGGTCTCGGCGCAGAAGGTGGAGGCCATCGTGCTCGCCGTGCTCAAGAAGGCCGACCCACGCACGATTTCCGACCGGCGCTCGCGGGCACTCCTCGAGCAACTACGCCCATCGTGGGACACGTGGTCTCGCGCCGAGCGAAACCGGATGGTGCGCGACCTGGTCTGGTCGATCCGCTGGAGCCCGCGGCGCGGCCTCGCCGGCTTCACCCTCGACACCATCGCCATCGACAACTTCATCGAGCAGGGCGGCGAGCGCTTCGCGGGCCTGCCCCAGCGTGTTTCACGCCGCTAGGCGGGGACGATCGCGCAAACAGAAACCTCAGTTGACGGTCGATGTACTCGTGCCTATGCTTTGCAAGCGAACACTTGCTTGCGAGTTGAGATGCGAAAGCAACACGAAGAACGAAAAGGAGAGATCGCGGCGGCCGCACTGGCGATCCTTGCGGAAGAGGGCCCGCGTCAGCTCACAGCTCGGAATCTCGGCGCCAGGGTCGGCATGGACGGCTCGTCCTTGTTCCGGCACTTCGAGAACAAGGCAGCGATTCTCCACGCCGCGATCGACGTCTTCGAGACCTCGCTCTCCGAGTCCTTCCCAGACACTGAGCCGTCCTGGGAGAGCTTGAGGACGTTCTTTGTCCGCCGGCTTGCCTTGGTTCAAGCGCGCCCTGAGGTCGTCCACCTCGCGTTCAACCAGCACCTGCTCGTCGTGAGCGGGGAGACCGAGCACGCCGAACGTGTGCGTGCGGTTGTCGCGCGGTCGGTCTCATTCATTCGCGCCTGCCTCGAGCATGCACAGGCGGCGGGGGTGATTTCATCGGCGATACCTGCCGCCGCCCAGGTCTGGGTCGTGGCCGGCATGCTCCGGGGCGCGGCGCTCGGCTCCATGCAACCCAAACCAACACCGGATGAGGCGTGGAAATGGCTCGCCTCAACGCTGCACCAGAGGCCCTCGATATGAAGCTCCCTGAATCTCTGTATTTCCTTCGACCCGGATGGTGGGTGCTGCACGTGGCGGCTGTCGGCGGCGTCTTCGCAGCCGGCTTCTTCGTTAGCCACCACCTGGCCGGGCATGACGCGCACTCCGCCCACGCCGGCCATCACACTGACGGTCACCACGACCACACCGCGCCTGAGGTGCTCCGACCGCTGATGCAGCAGATGCTCGTCGATACGGTGCAGCTGCAGGGGGCGATCGCCGAAGGAGATCTCCCGCGCGCGGCGACGCACGCCGACGCTATCGCCGGGGCTTGCGAGGACAGCGGCTCCGAGCACGGCGCGCTGCCCGAGCGGCTCGGGCCTTCCTTCCTCGAGCACGACCGCGCCCTGCACGGCAGCGCCAGCCGCCTCGGGGAGGCGCTTCGTGCCGGACGTCGCGATGATGCACGGGCGCTCAGCCGAGAGATGGTCTCGGCCTGTCAGTCCTGTCACGGCCAGGCGCCTGCCGCAGAGGGCGTCGATCTACGTGTGCTCACATCCTTTGCAGACACGCTGGCTGCCCCAGCGGAAGGTGCTCCATGAAGACCGGTCGGTACAACGTTGGCGTGGGCCTGCTCGTCATGGGCGGCTTCATGCTCTACGGGTTCCTGCTTATCTACCTGCGCGACTTCGCCCCCGACAAAGAGGCGTGGGTCGCCAGCTACTCAGTCGGCAAGCACTTCGAGGCTCGGCTCGCACACGTGCACGGAAACCTTTTCGCCCTGCTCAACCTCGCCCTGGGCTTCGTGCTCGCCAAGCTCGGCAGCGCCGGCGACCGGGCCAGAAAGACGGCCGCCGCGCTCGGTCTAGCTGGCCTTCTCATGCCGATCGGCATCCTCGGTGAGGTCTACCTCGGGCTGTCGCCCGTGTTCGTTCTGCTGGGCTCCGTAGCCATGACGGCTTCGGTGGTCTTCAGCGGGGCGCTCGCGCTGCGCCACTGGGGCGCTCAGGAGGCGACCCCATGACCACGATGGCAGCAAGACCCAGTGCAAGCTGGCCTCGCGAAGCGTTTCGGTGGGCGCTCGGCCTCGCCGCCGTCGCGTTCGGCGCGATGACTGTTCTCTCTGGAGGAAAGGTGCTTTTCGGCGGGGCTGCGGCGCACGCAGACGCCGGCGCTGTCGTGGACTTCGTGCTCCTCTTCAACTTCGGAGCCGGTTTTGCCTACATCCTCGCCGGCGTCGGGGTCCTCGCGCGTCGACGGTGGTCGCTCCACCTCGCTCGCCTCCTCGCCGGGGCGACCTTGCTGATCTTCGCCGCGCTCGGCGTGCACATCGCATCGGGTGGGGCCTTCGAGACCCGGACGGTGGTCGCGATGACGCTGCGGTCGGCGTTCTGGCTCGGGCAGGCCCTCGCCCTGGCGCACATCTTCAAATCCGCGGCAGGAGTCCTGCCCAACTCAGAACGGAGACAACAGCCATGATCGACACCAACACTTCCCTCGGCGATCTCGCCGCCACCGGCACCGACGCTCGGAGCGTCCTGCTTCGCTACCAGCTCGACTTCTGCTGCGGCGGCGGCCGAAGCCTTGCGACGGCGTGTGAGGCCGCCGAGCTCGACCTCGATCAGGTCGTGGCCGATCTCGAGGTGGCTTCGAATCGCGGGTCGGACTCCGTTGACTGGCGTGAACGGTCGGTCGAGGAGCTGGTGGAGCACATCCTCGAGCGCTATCACCGACCGCTCCCCGACCACATCGACTCCGTCCTCGCCGCCGCGGAGAAGGTCGAGAGGGTCCACGGCGCCAAGGAGTCGTGCCCACGCGGCCTGGCGGCGCATCTGCGGTCGATTCGAGACGGCCTGATGAGCCACCTGGCGAAGGAGGAGCAGGTGCTGTTCCCGGCCCTGCTCGCCGGCCGCCGCGGCGGGATGTTGAGCGGTCCGGTCACCGTG
>JAUHZF010000301.1 GCA_030426145.1 Polyangia bacterium | reverse complement strand
ACCCCCGAGCGCACCCTGCCGCAGGCGTTGCTCATCGGCACGCTCCTCGTCACCGCGCTCTACGTGGGCCTCAACGCGGCCTTCCTCATGGCCGCACCGCTCGACGACCTACGCGGCAAAGCCGAAGTCGGCCACATCGCCGCCACCGCGCTGCTCGGCCCCGTGGGGGGCAAGATCATGAGCGGCATCATCGCCGCTGGCCTCGTCTCCACGGTGGGCGCCCTCGTCGTCACCGGTCCCCGGGTCTACGAAGCCGTCGGCCGGGACTTCCCCCTCCTGGCACGCCTGTCCCACCGGCGGGGCGACAGCGGCCCCGTCTACGCGGTCGGGCTCCAGGCGGCCCTCGCGCTCGCGTTCATGGCCAAGGCCAGCCTGCGGGAGTTGCTCGGCTACATCGGCTTCACCCTCTCGCTCTTCGCGGCGCTCACCGTCGCCTGCGTGTTTCTCCTGCGTCGGCGAGGGATCCGTGCCCCGTTCCAGACGTGGGGCTACCCCGTCACGCCGCTCGTGTTCCTCGCCCTCATGGCGTGGATGATCGTCGCGGCGATTCAGAAGGAGCCCGAAGTTCTGCTCGCAGCGGGGGTCACCTTCGCGGTAGCGCTCGTGCTCTACCGCGTCGTCGGCGTGTCTTCGTCCTGAAGGGCTGCTAGCGTCTGCGGGGTGAGTGAGACGGTGGAAGCGCAGGAGGCGCCCGTCGATGAAGCCGCTGCGGAACCCACGCCGAGCCTCGACGAGCTGAAGCGGTTCGGGGTGACCGAGAAGGGTACCGTGCGGGTCGACAAGTGGTTGTGGGCAGCGCGCATGTTCAAGACGCGCTCGCAAGCGGCCAAGGCCTGTACGGCCGGACACGTGAAGCTGGACGGCGACTCGGTCAAGTCGTCGAAGACGGTCAAGGTCGGGGACCGCATCGAGGCGGTGACCCCGGGCGGTCAGCGCATCCTGGTCATCGCCCGGCTGTGCGACAAGCGCGGGCCGGCCGCCATCGCGCGTGCACTCTACGAAGACCACTCGCCGCCACCGCCCCCGCGCGAGGAGCGCAACTTCGCCATGCGGGAGCGTGGGGCGGGGCGCCCCGCCAAGCGCGAACGCCGTCGACTCATCCGCCTCCGGGGCCGCGACTGACCACCATGCACCGCGTCGGTATGCGACTGCTCGGGCTCGCCTTGGGGGCAGCCGCGGTCTTCGGCGGTTGCACGCGCCGCGATACGCCCCCGCGTCGTCGTCCTGCGGCCCAAGCCCCCGCGCCTTCCGCCGTGCCGTCCCTCCGACTTCCGTCGGCGCCTGGCGCTTTCGCGCCCGCCTTCACCGCGGCGGCCGACGAAGTGGACGGGCGTGCGCTGGCGGCCACCGTCGACACCTGTGAGACGTGCCACGCCGAGGTCACCGCGCAGTGGCGGGCGAGCGCCCACGCTGCCAGCTCTTTCGACAATCCCATCTATCGCTACTCGGTCGAGCGTTTTCGGGAGGCGACGAGCCGCGATCAGAGCCGCTTCTGCGCGGGCTGCCACGACTTGGCGCTGCTCGTCGACGGCGCCATGGCCGAGCCGATCGACCACGCCGATCCTCGGGCCAGCGCCGGCGTGACCTGTGGGGTGTGCCACAACACCAGCTCTGCCACGGTGGACGGCAACGGCAGCTTGTCCCTCGCGGCGGCCGCGGCCGTGCTTCCCACCGAAGGGGACGCGGCCAGCATCGAAGCGCACCGTCGGCGCTACCGACCGACACCCGATCTCGACGAGAGCACGCTCTGCGCGGCCTGCCACCGCTCCTTCGTGAGCGCGACCGCGCGTCCGGGCCACCACCTCGCTGGGATCGACGACGTCGGGATGTGGCAGCGGTCACCGTTCGGCGGCGGCGAGCTGAGCCGCATCGAAGTCGAGCCCGTCGAGCGCCAGGGCTGTCGCGATTGCCACATGGCGCCCGAGAAGGCCGACGACCCGGCCGCAGATCCCCACGGCAACGTGCGCTCGCATCGTTTTGCCGGGGGTCACACCTGGCTCGCCAGCCTCAACGCCGACCCCGCGCAGCGCGCTGCCACCGAGGCCATGCTGCGCAAGGCCATGCGGGTCGACGTCGCGGCCGTTCGCTACGCCGACGGCAGCCTCCACGTGCCGACCGAGACGGCGCCGCTCCGTGCAGGAGAGACGCTCGACTTCGAGGTGGTGCTCGAGAATCGAGGTACCGGGCACCGCTTCCCCGGTGGGACCCGAGATGCGCACGCGACGTGGGTCGAGGTCGTGGTCGAAGACGGCGAAGGCCATGCGCTCGCAGTCTCCGGCCACGAGGGTCCCGATCGCGAAGCGCATCGCCTACTCGCGGCGGTGCTCGACCCCGAAGGGCACCCCGTGGACAACCACGACGTGCACCGCTTCGCCGCCCCCGGCTACGACACCACCGTGCCGCCCCGAGACGTGCGGCTCGTTCGCTACCGGTGGACCGTACCCGCCGAGGTGTCGCCGCCGGTGAAGGTGTCGGTCAAGCTCTGGCACCGAACCCGCCGCGCCGCCTTCGCGAGGCACGCCTGCGCCGAACGCCGCCCCGGCGAGCGTGACACCTGCCAGCCACCGCCGACCACCCTCGTCGCCGAGGCTTCGTCCACCCTCGGGCAACCGCAGCCGACGTCGTCCGAGCCGCTGTCGACGCGACTGCTGGCCCTGGCACGAGGTTGGAACCACGGCCTCGTCGAAGACCTCGACGCGGCGCGCCCGGTGCTCGACGCCGCGGCCGCGGCGGCCGACGCCTCGCCTCGATTGCGCGCTGCGATCGCACTCGAGCGCGCCCGGCTCGCGGGACGGCAAGGGCGCATGAGCGAGCTCGATACGTGGCTCGCCGAGGCCGATGGACAGCTATCGGGTCATCCCGCGTCGGCGTGGGTCAGGGCCAGGGCCCTCATGCGCGTATTCCGCCACGCCGAGGCGTCGACCTGGCTTCGGGTGGCGGCGGCGGCGACCTCCGACCCCAGGGTGCAAGAGGCTCTGGCCGTCTCCCTCGGCAGCGCGGCCAAGCCGCGGGCGGCCCTGGGGGCAGCCACGCAGGGCCTCGTGCTCGACCCACGACAGCCGGATCTGTTGCGCGTCCAGTGGCTGTCGTGGAGCAAACTCTATCCCGCCGCGGGCGGGCCCGTCCCCAGCGCGAGCGCCACGCGCCCCGACGTGGGGGAGCGCGCACGCGAAGCCTTCCTCGCGCACCGCCGGGTCGACAGTGCGCCTCAGCTTCGGTCGCGTTGTAGCGACGAGGTGCCCGGTTGTGCGCGGGAGCGCACCCCAGCGCACGTGCACCTTCTCCGTGTTCTGCCGGACTAGCGACGGGGCGGGGGAACTGGCTACGTGATAGAGTCTCCGATTGGATTGAGACACGTCCGCTCCCATGTCGGCGACGTCAAGTTGGCAGCAAGCGCTGGGTCAGAAGATCCAGCCCGGTGAGGTACTCGCCGGCAAGTACCGGTTGGACAGGATCATCGCCACGGGGGGGATGGGTGTGATCGTTCAGGCGCATCACCTCGCACTCGACGAGACGGTCGCCATCAAGTTCCTCAACCCGGGAGAGGGGCTCAAAGAAGAGTCTCTGGTGCGCTTCGAGCGCGAGGCGAGGGCGTCGTTCAAGCTCCAAGGCGAACATGCATGCCGCGTCTACGACGTGGGTCGCCACGACGAGCTGCCCTACATGGTGATGGAGTACCTGGAGGGGCAGGACCTCGGGTACCTCCTCGAGGACCAGGTTCCCCACGCCACTGCCGACGCCGTCGACTTCATCCTCCAGGCGACCGAGGCTGTGGCCGAGGCCCACGCGCACGGGATCATCCACCGTGACCTCAAGCCGGAGAACCTGTTCCTCGCGCGTCGGCCCGACGGGCGCACGACGATCAAGGTTCTCGACTTCGGTCTCTCCAAGCTCAGCGCGACGGGGGAGGGACGCGAGCGCACGGTGACGCGAACCCAGCAGATCATGGGGACGCCCGAGTACATGTCCCCGGAGCAGTGGATGAGCGCCCGAGATGTGGGACCGGCCAGCGACCAGTGGTCGCTCGGCGTCATCCTCTACGAGCTCTTGACGGGGCAACAGCCGTTCCACGAGGACAACTTCGCCCGCCTCTGTGCGCGGGTGCTGCGCGGGGACATCGAACCCATCGGCACTTACCGAAACGACGTTCCTGCCCCGCTCGAAGCGGCCGTGATGCGGGCCTTGACCAAAGACCCCGACCGCCGCTTCCCACACCTCGGGGCTTTCGCCAAAGCGATCGCCCCTTACGGTCACGAGCGCGATGCCGCGGCACGGAGCCGACGCATCGATCGCTTCCTCAACGTGACGACCGATCTCTCGCTCGAGGCCGCGCGTGATCTCGCACCGAACGGTGGTGCGTTCGGCAGTGGCGAGTACGGTCAGGCCGACATCGGCGAGGCGGCGACCCAGCCCGTGCCCAACGGTGGCCGCGGCTTCGATCCCCGCGAGCATGAACGCGTGCCCAAGAGTGGAACCCACCACCGTCGACGCCTCGCCGAGCTGAAGACGACCGACGTGATGGACCGCAGGGCCCTCGAGGCGGAGATGCAGAAGCATCGCGCCGCCGCCGTAGCCGGACACGATCGCGCCTCCCGGCCATCCGTCGAACTCCCGCCGAGCTCGACCCCCCACCTGTCGGCCTCCGGTTCGCACCTGTCGGCGTCTGGCTCCCACTTGTCGGCCTCGAGCCCCGGGTTCGACCCCATGTTGTCGTCGGGGGCGCACGTCCCGGTGCCGGACGCACCTACGGTGCCGCTGCGCCGCCCCCCTCCGCCGGGCCAGGTGGGCTCGTACGCGGGCGCCAACGCGTTGGTCATCGGGCTGGCGGCCATCGTCGCGATCGGGCTCATCGCGACCCTCGTGGCCATCGCGGTCCTATGAGCACGCGGGGGCTTCGCACGTCCCGGTCCCGTTGGGGGCTCGGGCTCGCCGATGGGATGTGCTAGCGAAGGGCCATGATCGCTTGCCTGAGGCTTCGTGCATGGTCGTGCGCGCTGCTGCTCACCGCCGCCTGTGGGCCACCGCCGGCGCCGCCGCCGGCCCCCAAGCCGCCTCCGCCGCCACCGCCTGCCTCTCCTTGCGAGCTAGGCTCCGCCGAAGCGTGTCTGCAGCGGGCCGAGGAAGAGGGAAAGAACGACAAGCCCGACCGGGCGATCGAGCTCCTGATCCAAGCCTGCGAGGCCGGCGCCGGACTGGGCTGCTTTCGCGCCGGAGAGTCGCTCTACGAGGGGGTGTGGGTCGAGCAGAACCGAACGCGGGCGCTCGAGCTCTACGTCGAAGGCTGCGCACTCGAAGACGGACGCAGCTGCAACAACGGCGGGCTCATGCTCCTCCGCGGCGAGGACGTGGAGAAAGACACCAAGCGCGCGGTCGAACTGCTCGCCAAGGGGTGCCTGGCTGAAGCGCTGGTCGACAGCTGCCGGCTGAGCGGGGCGCTGCTCGCGCGGGGCGACGAGGTCGAGGCCGACCCCCAACGGGCAGGCGAGCTGCTTCGTCGCGCCTGCGACCTCGAGGACCGGCTCGCCTGCGTCGAGCTCGGCGTGCTGTATTTCGAGGGCAAGCTCGGCGACGAGCACTTCGATCGCGCGGCCAACCTCTTCGCGCAGGCATGCCGCCGCGGCTCAGCCGTGGCCTGTCGCAACATCGGCGTGATGCACCATCGCGGCAAGGGCACGCCCAAGAACCCCACCGCGGCCGCCCACGCGATGAAGGCGGGTTGCGACCTTCTCGACGAGCCAGCTTGCATGGCCTACGCGTCGATGCTCGACGAGGGCAAAGGGGTCGAAGAAGACCACGACGCAGCCACCGAGGTGAGGCGTCTCAGCTGCGATCGCGGCTACCAGAAGGCCTGCGACCGCCTGAAGCAGGACGACAAAGCGCCGAAGGGGCCGCGGCGTCGAGGCACCGGCTGACCCCTTCGTCAGGTTGGTTTCCGCGCCGGCCTTCAGCCGGTGCGGTGGATGATGTGGTAACCGAAGCCGGTTTCGACGATGCCGCTGGTGCCGCCGACGGGGAGGCCGAACGCCGTCTCTTCGAAGGCCTTCACCATCTGGCCGCGACCGAAAGCGCCCAGGTCGCCTCCGCTCTTGCCGGACGGGCAGTCGGAGTGCTGGCGCGCGAGCTTGGCGAACTCTTCGCCACCATCGATGCGCTTCTTGATGTCGTTGATCAGATTCTGGGCGTCTTCCTTGCTGCGGGTCGCAGTGGATCGATCCGAGCCCTGGTACATCAACAGGATGTGAGATGCGGTGACCTTGTCGCTCATGCGCCCTTGGTACCACGCCTCACCGCGGTTCGCCGGGATGGATCTGAGATGGTCGTGCGGATCCCGGCGCGGCTCACATCAGATCGGAGACGCAGCTCATGAAGTCTTCGCAATCCTGCTCGAGGCAGGCCTTGCCCTCGGCGATGTCCTTGGCGTCGGCCTTGGCCGCCTCTTCCTGACAGCGCGCTCCGCAGGACGCGCTCATGGCTTCGAGCATGGGTCCGGCGCTTCCTTGCAGCTCGGGAGGCATCGTCTCACGTGCGCAGCTGAGCGCTCGGGCGCAGATCTCGTCGCAGAGTGCCGACAGGTCGACGGGCTCGTCGGCGGCGGCTTCGCCACCGCCTTCGCCGCCGCCGCCACCCGTGCCGCCTCCTTCGCCGCCGCCGCCCCCTTCGCCGCTGGGGGCAGGGGGAGGCGCGGCCGTCGCCGTCGCCGTTGCCTTGGGTGGGGGCGCGGTCTTGGCCTTCTTCTTCGGCCTGCCCTGAAGCTCGTCGAGCGCTTCCTGGCGCATCTCGCGCTGCCGACGGGCCTCGGCCCGTGCGGCAGAGCTGGCGGGCGGGAGCTCGGTGGTGGGCTCCGGCGTGGCGCTGGAACAGCTCGAGGCGGCCCCCAGGGCCGTCCCGAGGCTGACGATCGCGAGTCCAAGCGAGGCACCGAAGGGCTGGAGCCGAGGCATGGGCGGAGCCTACTGCATGCTCAGATGCGACTCCAAGCCACCCGTCCGGCCGCCCACTTGGGGGGGGCTTGCTGCATATCGTTGTCGAAGGAGCGACCAGCCCCTATCTTGTGAGGCATGGCACCGGCCAAGCAACGTCCCCTCGACGCCGCCACGCGCGAGGGGCTTCGCCAGCGCATCCGCGACAAGGGCCTGCGGGCCACCCCGGCCCGCCTGGCGACGTACGAGGTGCTGTGGTCCCGAGCTACGCCGATGACCCACGCGGAGGTCTTCGCCGCGCTCGCGGACGACGGGATGGAGCGAACCACCGTCTACCGAAACCTCATCGACTTGGCCGACGCCGGGCTCGTGGCGCGCACCGATCTCGGCGACCACACCTGGCGCTTCGAGCGAAAGCACGAGCACGACGACCCCGCGAGCCACGCCCACTTCGTGTGCGTCGACTGCGGTGAGGTGTCGTGCATTGACGGGGTACAGGTCCAAGTCGACGGTGCGGCCCCGAAATCGGTTGCCGAGCAGAACGTGCAGGTTCAGATCCGCGGCCGCTGTGACGACTGCGCCGATTCTACGACCGCATGATTCCACGCCCGCGTGATCGCGACGAAATTGCAATCACACCGGGGCCGCGGTAACACCGTTCTCGGCGAGCGTCGGCATGTCGTCGGCGCATCGCGCGGCCCAATAACCTCCGTGCACGTTCACGCGTCACGGGGGGGTGGCGTCCGGCGAGATTTTCACGGTGATTACCTGTCCCGCTTGCGCGAAACAGAACCAAGATCATTACCGGTTTTGCCTCGGATGCGGCGCTGAGCTGCCCCGCGGCAAAGCCTCTCAGCCCGAGGCTTCGGATGCGACCGAAGCGCCTCCGGTAGTCGACGAGGCCACCAGTGAGGGGCCGGCTCCTGCGGCTGGTTCTCCGGCTGGGGCGGCTGCGCCGGCTGCGCCGGCCGCGCCAGTGGCCGATGCGGCGGCTGAAGGGGGTGGTCTACCGCCGGGCAAGTGTCCCGAGTGCGACTACGTCAACCCTCCGACCAACCGCTTCTGCGCCTCCTGCGGATACCGCATGGACGAGGTTCAGAAGGCCGCAGCGCCGGCTCAGGTCGACGCTGACGAGGCGCAGGCCATTTTGGTCGCCCTCGATCCGGAGGGGAACGAGGTCGGACGCCACAGCCTCGGGCTGGGCGAGCACATCCTCGGCCGCGAGGCGGGCGGGATCTTCGGCGCGGACGCGTACCTCTCGCCCCGCCACGCGCGGTTCAACTTCGATGGCCGCGTGCTGAAGGTCGACGACCTAGGCTCCCTCAACGGCATCTTCCGAAAACTGGTCGGTGACCAGGAGGCACCGCTCAAGTCGGGCCAGCGCTTCCGCATCGGACAGGAGCTCTTGCAGTTCGATGCCCTCGAGCCCGAAGAAGCCGATGCGCATGGAGTCGCCCCTCAGGGCACTACGGTCGACGGCATCATCGGCCGGTTGAGCCTCGTCGTGGGACGGGGCAGCGCACAGCCGTCCTTCCCCGTCCCCGATCGTGGGGTCAACATGGGCCGCGAGCGCGGTGACCTCCTCTTCCCCGAGGACGGTTACGTGTCGGGTCTGCATTGCACGCTCATGTACGACGACGGCGATGTCTTCGTGCGCGACCTCGGCAGCTCCAACGGCACCTTCGTGCAGCTGGTGAAGGAGACCGATCTCCGCAACGGCGACGTGCTGCTCATGGGTCAGCAGCTCTACCGCGTAACCATCTGAGCGCTCGGCGGCGGCTCTGGCTCGCCGCCGGTAGCTGAGCCAGACATTTGGGCTAGAGTCTGCGGAGCGACGATGGAGCTGCTCCTGGCCGGTACCCTGGCGCTCTGGATTGGGCCCGTGCTCGTGCGCTTCATCGGCGAGCGACGAGGGCTTCTTTCTGGGCTCGACGGCTTCGTCGTCACGGCGCTGCTCGGTCTCATCGGCCTGCATCTGCTGCCGGAGGCGCTGGTCCACGGGGGCTGGCTCGCGGTGCTCATGACCATCGTGGGGCTGGTCCTGCCTGGCTTCATCGAGGGGCGTGTCGACAGCCAGCGTCCGGTGGTGGGCCTCGCGGTGGTGGGCTTTGGGCTGCACGCCATGCTCGACGGCGCAGCGCTCTCTCATGGTCATCACGGCCACCACCACGGCGAGCTGCTGGCGCTCGGGGTGGTGCTGCACCGACTCCCGCTCGGCCTCGCCTTGTGGTGGGGGTTGCGTCCTCGGTTCGGGGTTCGGGCCGGGGTGCTCGCGCTGGGCTTCGTGACGCTGGTGACCGCAGCCGGGTTCTTCGCGCACCCGATGCTCGAGGCATTGCCGCAGCGCCCGCTCGCCGCCTTCGAGGCGCTGGTGGCGGGGTCGCTCCTCCACGTCGTGCTCGGACACGTGCCGGCGCAGCTTCGCAAGGCGCGTCGCTGGCCGGCCGCGGTCGGGGCGCTGCTCGGGGGCGCCGTCACCTGGGGCGTTATCACCTCGCATCCGGTGGCGCTCGAAATAGAAGAGAAGCTCGACGCGCCGAGTGCCTTCAAAACCCTCGCCCTCGAGAGCGCTCCCGCGCTGCTCGTGGCCTTTACCTTTGCCGGGCTGCTTCAGGTGCTCATCGGCGCCGCCTCGACCCGTTGGCTGGCCCGTGGCGGACCCGCGACCCAGGCCGCCAAGGGCATGGCCTTCGGCTTGCCGATGCCGATCTGCTCGTGTGGTGTGCTCCCCGTCTACCGGAGCCTCGTGCTTCGTGGGGTGCCGGCTGCGGCGGCCATGTCGTTCCTGGTGGCGACGCCTGAGCTCGGCCTCGACGCCGTCATGCTCAGCGTTCCGCTGCTCGGCGTGGAGCTGACGGTGGTGCGGGTGCTCGCCGCCGCCGTGGTGGCGTTCGTCGCGGGAAGCCTCGTGGGCGGCCGGCTACCGCGGTCGGAGCAGAGCATCCCGCCCTCGGCCATGCAGCCCGACCTGCCGCTGGGCCAGCGGCTTCGCGACGGCCTGCGGTTCGGTCTCGTGGAGCAGGTCGACCACATCGGCCCCTGGGTCCTTGCGGGCCTGGTCATCGCCGCCCTGGTGGAGCCCCTCACCGACGAGGGATGGCTGGCGACGCTGCCCGCTGCGGTTCAGGTCCCGGTCATGGCCGCGGTCGGGCTGCCCACCTACGTGTGCGCCTCGGGGGCGACGCCGCTCGTGGCGGTGCTGTTGCACAAGGGCCTGAGTCCTGGCGCAGCGATCGCCTTCTTGCTCACGGGGCCCGCCACCAACATCACCACCTTCGCCATCCTGCGCGACCTCCACGGGCGGCGGGCGGCGGTCTGGTTCGGCGCCGCCGTCGCGGCGATGGCGATGGCACTGGGGTTCGTGGTCAACGCCGTCATGGGTGCGGGGGCCGTCAAGGACTTGCACGGGATCGCGGCCGAGGACCCGAGCTGGATCGAGCTCGCATCGCTCTGTCTGCTGGGGCTCCTCTTCTTGGCGTCACTCTTTCGCCAGGGGCCGCGCGGGGTGCTCGCCCAGGTGCTCACGCCCCACGACCACGACCACGATGGCCACGACCATCACGGTCACGACCACGACCACGCGTGTGGCCACGACCACGGCCACGCGTGCGGCCACGACCATGCTCATGAGCACGACCACGACCATGGCCATGAGCACGACCATCGCGGACACGAGCACGACGTGGCGCCTGCGCCCGACGCGCCCTGATGCGTCACGTGGCTGGCGCAGCCGCCCCTGCCCGATGTCAGCGCATTGGCGTTCATCTGGTGTTCAGAGCTCACCAGAGGGCCGGTTTACGCGGGCTTGGCGATGGCACGGGGTTTGATTGTGTGTGGGCATCATGTCAGACGTCCTCGAACCCCTCCGCCACCACGCATATGCGCTCGGCGATGACGACGTCCTCGCTCGCGAGGCATCCCAACAGCTGGCCAAGCTGCCCCAGCTGCAGCTGGTCGGCGAACTCTGGTGTGAGCTGCGCAGCTACGGCTTCGCCTGGTGGGCGCCCGAGCTCTTGCGTACCTGGTGGCCTGCCGCCCAGCGCATGAAATGGCTCGCGCAGCGGTCCGACGTTCGGCAGCGGATCACGTCACAGCTCACCGGCCTCCCGCCCAACGCTGCTCGCAAACGCAGCCCGACCTTCCAGGCCGAGCTCATCGATGCCGTCGTCGACGAAGGTGACGTGAGCGCGCGCGATCTCGAATGCGCGTTCGACCCCTTCGACATGGTCACCTATGGCCCCGTCGGGGACGTGTGGCGCGCCTTCCGCTCGGCGCTGCCGGTGGAGACCTGCAGCACCGACCTCGAACGACTCACGGCGTGGCTTCTTCGGGCGCTCCTGTCGGATCGCTCGATGAAACACGAGCAGCTGAAGCGACGCCCCATTCTCACCCCTTGGGATCTGCGCACCGCCATCGACGGCGAGGTGTGGCACACCCGGATGCCTCTCGAGATCCGCGTGGCCATCGACGAAGCTCGTTTCCGGCAAGAGAAGCTGCGTCCCGGTCGCCCCTTCGGCGCCCGTCACGACCTCTCCATCGCGGCCCCGGAGCAGATCGCCGCTCACGTGCCGCTCATCGACCTGGTGGGCGTGCTCGAGCGGGCCGAGCAGGCCATGGGCTTCGAGCCGATGGCCCAGCAGGAACTCTTGCCCATCGGCAGCATGGCGACACCCACCACCCGCACCAGCATGCCCGCCGACTCGTCGGTACGCGCTCGGGAGCACGGCCACGCACCCGGCTCTGCGCCCGCCGGACGCACGACGCCGGCCGGTGCGGCGCCGTCCGCTACGCCGGGCCGACCCGAGAGCGACACCCACGAGCTCGAGAGCTGGCCGGCCGGCTCGGCCCATTGGGACGAGC
>JAUHZF010000300.1 GCA_030426145.1 Polyangia bacterium | reverse complement strand
AGGTTGACCCCGACGGACACCCCCCGCGCCCGCCGAGAGTTCACGGCATAAACGTACGTCATGCCCGTCGACCCCCGGTCATGATCCACCTGGGTAAGGCGCCGCTTCCCATCCATCCCGCATCCATACCGCCCCCCCCACACCACCGTCGAGAACCAATCCCCCCCACCGCCACCACCCACGACAGGTTCCCGGCAGTGGCGGCAGGAGCAGGGCCGGGGCCGATGTTTTGGGGCGGCTAGCGGCGTTGGATCTTGCGCCTTGCGAGGCCTGGGTGCGCTCGGCCGACACCCTACGGCACCTCGTCCCGAGAACGATCGTGGTCTATTGCCGGCCGCAGGTCTCGCCGGACGCGGCGCATCCATCGGCGTAGTCGAACAGACAGCTCGCCGCGGCCTGGTCATCGTCCAGCGCTTTGCACCCCTCGAAGTGGTCGGCCGAACGCAGCTTGGCCCGCGGGCGGTAGGACGTGGACGTGCCCCCGAGATCTTGCTGGCTCGACGAGCGCACCACGGCCGTGCCGTCGCCGATCACCGCCACGGTGTCGGTGTCGTTGAAGTTGATCCCATTGCCCACGCTCATGCGGATCAACGCCGGTTCACCGACGATGAACACGTCCGCCAAGCACTCGAACGTCAGCCGGTCGAGAGGCTCGGCGGGTCCCCCGAAACTCCCATCAAGCACGGTCAGCGTTTGGCAGGGCTCTGGTAGCGCCGCGCTGCAGGCGGTGAAGACATGGCCAGCCACGTCGAAACCGTCCGATGCGTCAGCACCGTAGTTCCCTGCGCTCTCGCGACACTCGAGATCGAATCGCGACGCATAGGACGACGCGCCACCACCGTCGTCTTCGGCAGAGGTCTCCGTACTGCAAGCCAAGGCACCGGCCGCCACGATCGTGGCCACAAAGAAAAGGCGCAACATGTAGAAGTCTAGCTCTCCCCGGAGAGCGATGCGGAAGCGAGTGCGTTGGCTTCGATGTAGAGCGCGATGTCGCGTTCACTATCGCCCATCGTCACGGGAAGCGCTGCCTCGCCCATCGCATGGACTGTGAAGACGTAGGTGTTGACCGAGTTCGGCGAGCACGGACCGAAGTAGCCGAAGTAGCCCGTCCCCTGAACCTCTCCTTGCTTCGCGCCGGCCGGATTGGCCACCGTGTAGCCGGCGGGCACATTCTGAGGCAACGAGGTGAACGAGACGGGAATATCGTAGATGACCCAGTGGATGATCCCGTTCGGGAACTGGGCCACCGTCGCATCGATGTCGCGGACGACCACGGCATAAGACTGGGTCCCCGTCGGTCCCGCCGTCCAGCTGAGAGGTGGCGTCTCGTTTCCCCCGGTGCCGTTTGGAACGGGTGCCGGGGGACCGCATTCATGCACCGTGGGGATGATGTCCCCCTCGCCGAACGCAGTGCTCGTGACTTCGAAGGGAAGCATCCCGCCTTCGCCGCCGGCACCAGCGTCACCCCCTCCACCTTCACCCCCGGCACCGCCGGTGCCGCTACCCGTGGTCCCCCCTGCGCCATCGTCGTCGGTGACCGTCCCGTCGTCACCACAACCGATGACGAGTCCGCCCATGACGATGACCGCAGCCCAGAGGTTCAGTCTCCGCAAAGCCATACGCACCAACTTAGCGCCTTCCTCGGGCCCGTCACCGTAGGAGCTGAGAAATCGCCTCCGCCTCGTCACCCGCGATGTCGATGCGGTGCAGCATGGCCGGCGGCTTGATCTGGTGGCGCCGGAAGGCTCGCAGTACCCGTCGATTCACGTCCGCCACGAAGGCCGACTCGTACTTCGTGTCGAGCACGTAGGCCTTACCGACGATCTCGAGCGCCACGTAGTCGTCCTTGAGCTTCTGGCCCACGAGGATGACCACTGGCTTCTCCAGAAAAACGTAGCGACTGGTGAGAATCGACTCCTTCACGAGCCGCTCCGCGTTGTCGAGGTCCTGGTCGACGCCGATGTAGAAGATCATCTTCACCTGCATGTCGAGCTCGCCAAAGTTGCCGCTCGAGGTGACGTCGGTGAGGATCTTGTTGTTGGGAACCGTGACGATGTTGTCGTCCAGGGTCCGCATCCGAACACTGCGCAGGCCGATCTGGATGATGTCCCCGTATTCCCCCGCGTAGGTGACCCGGTCACCGACCTGAAACGGGCGATCGAACATGATCATGATCCCCGCGATGACGGCCGCCACGAGGTCCCGCATCGCAAAACCGATGGCGAAGGCGAGCGCGCCGCCCACGACCGCGAGCACCGTGTCGTCGATGCGGAACGACAGGGTGATGACGACCCCAACGGTGAGGAAGTAGACGAAGAACCGTCCGAACGACTCGAACTTCTGGATCATCAGCCGGTGCGTCGCAAACTGGTTCGCGAGGCGTTCGCTGATGTTGGAGATGAAACGAAGCAGCACGCCGGCCGCTGCCACGACCAACGCCGAGAACACCAAGCCCGACCAACGCACGACGTTGGCGAGCTTGGACACGTCGGGCATGTCGGGCGCGTCCTGTGCCAACGCCGCGGAGGCGAAGGTGAGAAGGACGAGCGCCAAAGCGACGCTGAGCCACGACTTCTTCATGTGTAGGGCCCCATCATGAGGTGACGGCGGGCGAGGAACCGAGTGATGGCTCGGAACCACGTCCAGCGTAACCGATAGCGGTCGCCATGGCGTTCCACATAGCGTCGCGCCGCGACGTAGCGGAGCGCGTCCTCGACCTGTCCGCGACCGAGCAGCGTCGCTTCGACGATGTCGTCCACGCTCGCCAGGTCGAGCTGCACGACCGCGCGCAGCACGAACACGGTCGAGTCGGGGAGGCGCTCGAGGTCGTTGGTCGGCGGAGGCTCGAAGAGGCGCACGAAGTGATGGTCCCCGCCCTCGTCACGCGACTCGCGACGCAAGGACGCGCGCCAGAAGTGCAGCGACACGGCCGGGTTGCCGAGACTGTAGTCCCACAGCAGCCGGTAGTACCGACGCTCCGCAACCGCGAGTGCTTCCTGGGTCTGGAAGCTGTCGGCATCCTCGGGGAGGTCGCTCACCAGGGCCCCGAAGTCCGGAGCGAGCTCGGCCGCCTCCGAGCGACTCTCGAGCAAGCGCACGATGCCCTCTTCGGTCCAAGGCTGAAGCTTCACGATGTCGTCGAACAGCGGCCGGACCTCGCGAGCGCGGCGAAGGAACTGCCAGATGACGTGGTCGAACGCATAGACCCAAGTCACACGCCCGCTGCTGTGACGCGAGAGCTCGAGGAGCTTGTCGATCTCATCGAGACCGTCGACGACGGGACGGATGAGGTGATGTGCGTCGTCGATGAGGATCGACCGCTGCGACTTGTCGCATGCTTGGCGGAGCTCTTCCGACGTCGCGTCCGGCGCCAGGCCCATCGCCTCCCGGATGGCCAGTCGGAACCCGCTGATCCCCTCCGGTGGACACTTCACCACGAAGCTCTCCGGCGACCGCTCATGGATGCGCCGAAGCAGCGTCGTCTTGCCAGACCCGCGCTCACCGACCACGGCGAAGACACCGCCTTCGGGGCGTTCGACGTTCGCCACGATGGCGTCGACCTCCTCGTCCGCGACCGATTGCACGAGCTCGGGCGGCTCGGATTCGGGTGCGAGCGCCTGGTAGATGGCCGACGACAGAGGCTCGCCTTCGCTCTGCGGGCCTTTGCGCTCGGCCTGACGCGCGACCTCGCGCCGGAACCAATAGGCGAGCCCGCGCTTCACGAGGTCGAGGTTGCCGAGGTACTGCCGGGCGAAGGAGATACCACCCTTGGTCAGCAGATAGGTGCCACCAGCGGCGGCCGCGATGAATCCTCCCACGCCCTGCTGCGAGCCCGATACCCAGCGCAAGAAGGGCCCCTTGGGGCGCTGCGCTTCCACCGTGCGGAAGATGACCTCGCGCCACCACCGCACCACCACCGCGGCCACGGGCACCACCGAGAACCACAGGATCTTCACCGCCCAGCCGTAGATGGTGCCGTGACCTACGAGCTGGTTGGTCAGCGCCAGCACCAAACCGAAGGCCACCACCACCCGCCCCAAGAAGCGCAGGGTGCGCAGTCGGAGCTCGGCCGTCTCGAGCACCGTGCGGCGCTGCCCCCCGACCTCCGCCGACAGCAGAGCATCCATCGACAAGACGGCGAGCCAACCCGCGAAGGCCCATGTGAGCGCCGTCGCGAGGAGTTGCACCTCGAGCAGCTCGTGGGCGCCCTTGGGCAAGAAGTAGAAGACGCCCCTCACGAGGAGGAGCCACTCGAGCGGACGACGCACGCGCTGGATGAACGCGAGGATCCGCTCGATGGCGGTCATCTTCCCTGCGATTCGGTTCTTGGTCGCCGCCTCCTCCGCGCTCTCGCGCCAGCGCGCCAGCGTCTCCTCCGCACGGCGCCTCCACCATACGAAGAGACCGATGGGAAGCAGCCACTTGAACGCGGTGATGAGCGCCACCAGCAGCGAGTCGCCAGCCTCTTCCGTTCGACCCACGTCGGAGACGAAACGGCGCGTCTCGTGGAAGTGATAGCGCAGCAGCAGGCCGACCTGCCCGAGCTCGGTGCGCGCCTGTTTCACCGCCGTCGCGTTGAACCCGGCGAGCTCCGAGCTCTTCTCTCCCGACAAGAAAGGCAGCAGGTCGCGCCGTCGCTCGTCGAGCTGGTTCATCGCCCGCAGGCGCGCACGCGCCCTACGCCACCTCAGGTCGCGGGCCTCGGCGAGCAGGCTCTCCCGCTCACCTGGGAGCCGCTCGCGCAGCTCGTCGATCTTCGCACGGGCGACTTCGATCGTGAGGTTGGCGAGTTGGTCATCGCCGACCGAAGGCAGGTCGGGTTCGACGCGCAGCTCGTCGAGCGCGCCCGACAGGCTCTCGCGCATGTCGCGAAGGTGGGCGACGAGCTCATCGTAGTCGCGATCGTAGACCTCGGCCGGAGGGCGTTCGCTGTAGCTCTTGCTCAGCAGCTCGTCGGCAGGCCGGAGCCAGGCGAGCACCTGCTCCTCTTCTTCTTTCAGGACCTGCTTGCGCTTGGCGAGCTCGCCGCGGAAGGAGCTAAACGTGGAGTCGATGCCGAACAGTCGAGCGCGCTCCTCGGCCGCACGACGCACCGCCTCGTTCTTGGTGGCCTTGGCCTCTTCGAGCGCTCGCTGCTTCTCGTCCTCGGCTGCCTGCTTGGCTTTTTCGGCCGCACTCAAGGCCTCTGCGTTGTCAGCCTCGCGGCCCTCGTCCTGACGCTTCTGATGCGCGTCGAGAAGCGCCTGGCGCCGCTCGGGCGACAGCTCGAAGAAGCGAAGTCTTGCCCGATCGAGCTCGATGCGAGCCGCGAGCAACTGTTCGTCCGCGGGGATGGGGGCGCTCGCGGAGGGCGCGGGCGACGGCAGAGCTGACGCCGATGCGGTGGCCGTGGCGGTAGCCGTGGCCGACGGCAGACTCGGGGGAGGCACGGGCACGGACCCCGTCGCGGTCGTCGTGGCGGTGGCGCTCGGGACCGGTGCAGCCATGGCCCCGAGCAGCTTTCGCAGGCGCTCGACCTCGACCGCGATGGCCCGCTCGTTTCCGAGGTCGATGTCGAAGAGGTCGCGCGGCTCGACGCTCAGATCGAGCTGCTCCCGCAGGAGGTTGCGAATCCGCTTGGCGCGCAGCTCCAAGTCGACGACGTCGCTCGGTCGCGGCGGTGGCGCCTTGGCCGAGGCCGCGGCGGTCGCCGTCGCCGTCGCCGAAGGGGTCGCGGTGGCCGTCGTCGTCGCAGACGGCGTGGGCTGCGCCTGAGCCACGGCAACGCCCAAAATCATGAGGAAAGTGGCCAGCGCAAGCCTCGGCCCCGCCTTCCCCCAACTCGATCCTGGACGAACCATTTGCGCCATCATCATACATGCCCTCACCCGGGCCAAGCCCAGATGAAGTTGTCGCCAACCCGTTCCTGGGCCCTGACCGAAGACCGTGTATGCTCCGCGCGCCCGACTGGGATCGTCACGACATGGCCGCCCCCCGCCTTCTCCTTCCGCTGGCATTCACGCTGGCGCTCACGACGCCCCTCGCCGCCCAACCCGAGCCGGTCGACGGCGAAGAAGCCGAGGACGCCTCGGAAGAGGTCGCGCCGGATGAAGATACCGACGACGACGTAGGCGACGACGCGCTGCCTCCGGCGCCCCCCGTGGCCCCCGAGCCGGCCGCGACCAAACCCCCGACCGAGACGAAGGACGAGGCCGAAGCGAAGTCCGCACCAGAAGAAGAGGTCCCCTTCGATCTGAGACGTGCGGCCGTTCTCGCCCTGGGCCCCGTCCGGGTGGCGCCCATCCTCTTGCTGCAGGCCCACGCCGCGCCCTACGCTGGCGACGACGCCTTCTTCCAGTCCGGCGACATCGCGGAGCGCGGTGGTTTCCGGCTTCGCCACGCCCGCTTCGGTCTCGACACCCGGTACGCGTCCGATGCCGTCCTCCGCGTCTCCACCGAGCTCGCAGGAAGCAACGACGGCCGGGTGCGCATCAACGACGCCTTCGTCGGCTGGACGACCTACTCGTTCTTTCAAGTCCTCGCTGGCGCTCAGTTCGTTCCCATCTCGCGGTTCGCCAACCTCAGGAGCGGGCGCCTCGCCCTCATCGATCGCCCCTTCTCGACCCGCGCCATGAGCCCCGGACGGCAGGTCGGCGTGGTGGGCCGCGGGTGGTTGTGGGACCGCGCCCTCGGCTACCAGGTGGGCGTGTTCAACGGCATGCAGCGGGCCAACGCCTTCTACGAGGGCTACACCCAGAACTACGCCCCCTTCGGGAACCGCTTCGATGGCCTCGCCTACGTGGCACGCATCACCAGTGAGCCCCTCGGGCCTCTCGCTGGCACGGCTGCCGACGAGACCAAGGATCCAGATGTCCGCTTGGGTGTTGGCGCGAACTACATGTTCAGCGATGGCGGTGCGCGCGACATCCACACCGCGGGCGGCGATGCACACCTCCAGGTGTACGGCTTCCACCTCCTCGCCGAAGCCCTATGGGCGCGGATCGTGCCCGAGTCCGACCCCACCCAGACCGGTGCCCTCCCCTTCGAGCTCACCAGCTTCAGCTTCGTGGGCGAAGCGGGCTACATGATCCTGGAGGAGATGCTCGGCGCCACCGCCCGTTTCGAATGGGTCGATCCCAACACCGCGGTCGAAGACGAAGGCGACAACTGGATGTTCACGGGTGGTGCCCACTTCCAGTTCATCGACCAGATCCTCAAGCTGCAAGCGGAGTACACCCACCGCGAGGAACGGTTCGGCCCCAGCCTCGCGAACGACACCGTAACCATCTCGTTCCAAGGCATGCTCGACCCTGCGCTCCCCCGCGGTCTCGACCGTCCCGACCTCTCCGAAGAAGAGCTCGATCGCCTCAGTCGAGAGCGCGAACGCGAAGCCGCCGAGTAGGCAGCCGCCATACGTGCACGTGCTAGGATCGAGGCCTTAGCATGCGACCATCCTTCATTGCACCCACCGCCCTCGCGCTCTTCTTCCTCGCGGGGGGGCTCGGCGCTTGCGGCCAAGACGTGCTCGAGAACGGCGGCGTCGGGGGCGGACCCACGAGCGGCAGCACCACCATCGCCACCGGACAGGGCGGCGCGACGAGCTCGAGCGTCGGGAGCGGTCCGGCGTCCTGCCCCGCGCCGCAGATGCAGCCCTTCACCGACCTCGATCAGGACGAGTGCCAGCTCCTCGACCCGTCCACCTGCCCCGAGCCGGGCACGGGATGTGTGGCGCAGAGCGATGGCACGACCACCTGCGTCTTCGATGGCGGCGTCAAGGACGTGCGCGAACCCTGCGCCGACAACGCCGAGTGCAAAGCCGGCATGCTCTGCGTCGCGGGCAAGTGCTCCGAGCCTTGCTGCCGCGACACAGGAGAGCCGTGCGGTGCAGGCGAGTGCAGCGTGAACGTCAACGTCGCGAATGGCGCCCACTTCGTCTACTTCTGCCTCTACCCCGACATCTGCACGCCCTTCGCCGAGCCGTGCCCCAACAATCAGAACTGCGTCATTCGGTTCAACACCAACGATGCCATCTGTGCCGAAGAGGGCCCCAACGCCGGCAGCGAAGGCGAGACCTGCGACTTCATCAACGACTGCGTGAGTGGGCTCGTATGCGACACGCCGTCTTTTCCCAGCACCTGTCGGTACACGTGCAAGACCGACGGCTCGAGTACGACGCCAGGCCAGGGAGGGTGCCCCATGGGCCAAACCTGCGTCTCGATCCAAGGCTTCGACAACGTGGGCGTCTGTCGCCCCTGACCCCGCAAGCTCGCCTTCTACCCGCGAGCTGGTGGTACGATCCAGAGCTTGGTCATGCACGCTCGGTTCGTCATCACTGCATCTCTCGGCTTCTTCGCCTTCGGCACACTCGTCGCAGCGTGTGACGGGGAGGTTCTCCAGAACGGTGGCGTCGGTGGTGGCTCTACGAGCGCCAACACCACCATCTCGACCGGACAGGGCGGCTCCACGAGTGCGAGCACCACAAGTGGTGGACCCGTCACGTGTCCCAACCCCAACTACACCGACGTCGTCGAAGACGAGTGTTCTCTGCTCGACCCCGACAGCTGCACCGAGCCCGGAACCGGCTGCGTGCCGCAGAACGACGGAACCACCGGCTGCGTCTACGGCGGCGGCCTGAAGGACGTGCAGGCCACCTGCACCGAGAACATCGAGTGCAAACCGGGGCTCGTGTGCGCTTTTGGTCGCTGCTCCCAGCCGTGCTGCCGCGAGACCGACGAACCGTGTGGCTCCGGCGAGTGCAACGTCGAGTTCGGCTTCGGCCCCAACTTCGTCTACTACTGCTCCTACCTCGACACCTGCACACCGTTTGGTGAGCCCTGCCCCACCGGCCAAGGTTGTGTGCCGCGCTACGCCGAGGGTGATGCCATCTGTGTCGGCCTCCAGCCCGACGGCGGGGCCGATGGCGAGGCGTGCCAGTTCATCAACGATTGCCAGCTCAACCTGGTCTGTGATCGGGACCCGCTCCAGGACGTGTGCCGCTACATGTGCAAAACCGACATGTCGAGCACCACGCCCGGCCAGGGGGGATGCCCAGTGGGTCAGACCTGTCAGACCGAGGGTGCCCTCACGGGCATCGGCATCTGCCGTCCCTGAGCGTGCGTCTCTTCGCCCTCCATGGCTTCGCCGGCACGCCCACCGCGTGGGAAACGGTAGCGCCTGCGGGAACCGAGCTGGTCGCGCCGTGGCTCCCCGGTCACGGACCGCGCCCTGCGGTGGTGGGCGACTTCGACGACGTGGTGGCCGAGCTGGCTCGGGCCATCGAGCGCCCCTGTGTGCTGACGGGCTACTCCTTGGGTGCGCGCCTCGCCCTCGCCATCGCCCTCGCCTTTCCCGACGGCATCGAGCGCGTAGTCCTGTTCGGAGGCACCCCTGGCCTGGCCGACGAGGCGACGCGTACCTCGCGACGCAAGTGGGACGAAGCGCAAGCCCGCGCGATCGAGAACGACATCGAACGGTGGGCCGACGACTGGGCGCGCCTCCCCATCTTCGCCTCCCAGCGTGCGCTCCCCAAGCCTCTGCGCGCCGCGCAGCAGCGCCACCGGTGCGCGCACGACCCGACCGGGCTCGCTTGGGCGATGCGAACCCTGGGACAAAGCGCGATGCCGAACCTCTGGTCTCGGCTCGATGCGTTGAGCTGCCCCACCTCCTTCGTGGCCGGAGCCCACGACGAGAAGTACGTCGCCATCGCCGAACGCGCAGCCGCCATGAGCCTCCGCGTCACGGCCGAAACCATCGCCGAGTGCGGGCACAACCCGCTCCTCGAACACCCCGCAGCCGTGGCCGCCCGCCTTCGCCTGGCGCTCAGCGGTTGAGGGTCGCGCGGGCGCGCTGGAGCGCGCGACGGTGGTCGTAGAAGCGCACCGCCATCAAGAAGACGAACACGCCGCCGTAGATCATCGGCTCTGTGACGTCGGCCTTCACGCGCAAGAAGAAGTGAACGACGCCGAGTGCCGTCGCGACGTAGGCCAGGCGATGGAGGCGCTTCCACGCGCCGAACCCCATCTCCTTGAGGGCCTTCTTCGTGGAGGTGCGCGCAAGCGGCACCAACATCATCAACGCCGCAAGGCCCACCAGGATGAAGGGACGGGACACGATGTCCCCGAGTGCCCCCTGCACCGTGAGGCCCTGGTCGAGAACGAGCCACACCGTGAAGTGGGCGAGCGCGGTGAAGAAGCCGAGCAGCCCCAGCGTCTTGCGCACCTTGAGCGGCCACTTCCAGCCGAACAACACCTTGAGCGGGCTACAGAAGAGCGACACCATCAAGAAGATGAGCGCGAGCAGCCCCAGTTGATTCATCGCCGTCGCGATGGGGTTGGCGCCGAGCCGACCGGTGAGCCCTCTGAAGAGAATGACGGCCAATGGTAGCAACGACCCCACCAGCACCGCGGGCTGCAGCCACGCGAGCTTGGGGAGCGGCTTGCGCGCGCGTGTGGGCGTAGCACTCGCCATCAGAAGTTCTTCTTCAGGTCCATGCCTGCGTACATGTCGGCGACGTACTCGCCGTAGCCATTGAACATCTGCGTGTCGATCCGCCCCACCGTGCCAATTCGCCGCTCGGTAGCTTGGCTCCACCTCGGGTGCGGCACCTCGGGATTGACGTTGGCGTAGAATCCGTATTCACGACCATTGGCCACGCGCCACGTGTTTCTCGGCATCCGATCGGTGAACCAGATCTGGGTGATCGACTTGACGCCTTTGAACCCGTACTTCCAGGGAACCACCAGCCGCAATGGCGCGCCGTTCTGACCGAGCAGCGGGGCCCCGTAGAGCCCAACCGCCATGAGCGTGAGGGGGTTGACCGCCTCGTCGATCCGAAGTCCCTCGACGTAGGGCCAATCCAACACCGACCGGCGCTGTCCGGGCAGCTGCTCGGGGTCGAACAGGGTCTTCATCAGCACGAACTTCGCCCGCGAAGTAGGACGTGCCCACTTGACCAGCTTCGCGAGGGGGAACCCGACCCATGGGATGACCATCGACCAAGCCTCCACACATCGCATGCGGTAGATCCGCTCCTCGAGGCCAAAGCGCTTGGTGAGCTCGTCGACGTCGACCTCGACCGACTTCTCGACCTCCCCGCCGATCTTCACCGTCCAGGGGCGGGGCTTCAGGGTCTCGGCGTTGCGCGCCGGGTCGGCCTTGCCGAGACCAAGCTCGTAGAAGTTGTTGTAGGTCGTGACGTCGTCGAATGCCGTCTTGTCTTCGCTCGTGTCGTAAGGCGTCGGCCGGCGAACGTTCTTCCACGCATCCCCCGAGACGCTGTCGGCGCGAGGGACCGGTGGCGGCGCCGGAGGTGGGTCAGCTTGTCCGCGACTCGACAGCGCGATGAGTCCCCCGCCCCAGAGCGCGCTCGTCCCCGCGAAGAGGCCAGCCTGTTTCAAGAACGTGCGGCGGTACTTGTAGGCCTCCTGAGACGTGATCTCAGAGCCTTTGGGATCTGGCGGGAGGTCGTTTCGTGCCATGCGTCTCAGCCGATCGTACGAACTGGATACATCCCTGGTTACCATGGCGATCCACGCCGTCGCTGCAAGCGGGCTGGCGTTTGCGTTCGTGTGCGCTACCTTGTGGCCCCCGCGGCGTAGAATCCATGCGCCCATGACGACGACCGAAGACGCCCCGTATCTCGAGCTCCAAGAAGACGGCCTCCCCATCAAGGCGTGGGTCCGCGGTGTGTCCCTCGAAGACGCCGCCCGCCAGCAGCTCCTCAACGTCGCACGCCTACCCATCGTGAAGGGCTGGGTCGCCGCGATGCCCGATGTGCATTGGGGCATGGGGGCCACCGTAGG
>JAUHZF010000299.1 GCA_030426145.1 Polyangia bacterium | reverse complement strand
CCGAGAACGAGGACGAGGACGAGGACGAGGACGAGGACGAGGACGAGGACGAGCGCGAGAACGAGCTCACGCCTATCCGAACGGCGTGGGTCCCTAGAACCGGAGGCGTAGCGCGCCGCCGGTGGGACCCAGCACCAGGGCTGTCTCGGAGGGCGCGTCCTGCTGCAACGTGAAGACCACCCCGACGGCCCCTAGCGCTGCCCCGGCCGCGGCCACTGCGAAGCCGACCGTGGAGAGGGTGGCAAACAGGTTCATGTTGTCGATCTCGCCCTGGGCCGAAGGTCCGGGACACAAGCCGTCGTTGCAACGGCCATCGAGCGAGGCGGACTTCGACAGGGCCGCGCCACCAAAGGCGCCACCGAAGATCCCCCCTACGGCGACCGTCGCCACCCCCGCCCACACGAAAGGATGCACGCTCGCCCCCGTGGGGCCGCCGGGGCGCACGGCGATGAGGCTGACGACGTGGTGCTCGCTCTCCTCGACGTCTACGGTGCGGGGGAGGATGACCCGGTCGTCGACGAGCGCGGTCACCTCGACCTCACCCGGGTCGATGCGCTGGGGGAGCCCGCGTTGCGCGTCATCGATGGCGCGTCCGCCGATCTTGACCGTGGCCTCGTCGGTGATGTCGTTGCCGTCCTCGTCGAGGACCTCGACCCGCACCGAGGGAATGCGCACGGCGAGCTCACGCGCGAGCGTTCCGGCTCGCTCGCGCGCCCGCGTGAAGGGCGCTGGCTCGACCCCGTTGTTGGTCACGGGTTCGCTGCGCGCGATGGTCAGCATTCGGTCGCGGGCGAGGATGAGCTGGTCCTTGGCAGCCAAGGTCTCGGCCACGGCCAAGGCCGTGACCGGCACCTTCATGATGGCGTCCGCCGCCTGGAAAGCCTCGAGCGCGTCGTCGTAGCGCTTCTCGCCGAGGCGCCGTCGCCCCAGATCCATGTAGCCGCGCGCCTGCTCGCGTTGGGACGCGGCCACATCACTGGTGTCACCCCCGGGCTGAGCCCCGACCGGCGACGCGGCGAGGAGCACGAGCCCGAGGATGACGGCTTGGGGTCGCCTTTTAGAAGCCATAATCGACGTCTCCCTTTCCAGCGGGTGCCACGGGCCGGGGCCGAGGTCGCGCCACCGGGAGCCGCGGGGGAGGCCTCTGCAGCGGGGCCGATGGCGGCTGCTCGGGCTCCGCCGTCTCCGCGGGCACCGGCGGCGATGTGTTGGTGGCCGCAGGCTCGGCGGGAGCCGTCTCCGTGACCTTGACCACGACGGTCGAAACCGCAGGCGCAGCCGGCGTCACCGTCTGGGGCTCCGGCTGAAGGGCGAACCAGACGATGACCCCCGCCGCGACGAGCGCCGCGACCGCTCCTCCAACCGCCGCCTTGGGCAGGCCCAGCGGGCTGGTGGTGCCAGCCAGCGTGTCGACCACCTCGGGTCCGAGCACCTCGGCGTGCATTCGCTGAGCCGGCGATACCAGCGCCAGCAGCTCTTGCGCCATGTCACGAACATCGGCGAAGCGTCGCGCGGGGTCGACGTCCAACGCGCGCGAGAACCACGCGTCGACGGCGGGCGGCAAGTCGCTGCGGATGTGCGAGGGCGGCACGAACTCGCCCTTGAGCACCTTGAGACTCAAAAGGCCCAGGGTGTTGCCGTCGAAGGGGAGCCGGCCCGTCAGGCATCGATAGGCAACCACGGCGAGCGCCCACCGATCGGCCGATGCTTTCACCGTGCCCCCCTTGAACTGCTCCGGCGAGAGGTACCCTGGCGTGCCCATGAGCGACTCGCTGCTCTGCCAGTTCTCGGGCAGTTCGGGCGAATGTGCGATGCCGAAGTCGAGCACTTTGCAGAGCATGCCGTCGTCGGTGCTGGTGACGAAGATGTTCTCCGGCTTCACGTCGCGATGCACGATGTCGAGCTTGTGTGCAGATGACAGCGCACGACCGACCTGGCTCACCACCGCCGCCGTCTCCGGGAGATCGAGGGTGCCCCGGCGCTGCAGCCGCGTCGCAAGCGACTCGCCTTCGAGCAGCTCCATCACGATGTAGCAGGTGCCGTCGGGGGCGACGCCGCTATCGTGGGTCTGAACCACATGGGGGCTCTTGATGCGCGCCGCCGTCGCCGCCTCTTCCGCAAAGCGCGCGGCCCCTTGCTCGTCGCCCTCTCCGAGTCGTTCGGGCAGCACCTTGACCGCCACCTCGATCTTGAGGGTGAGATGGTCGGCCACCCACACCTCCCCCATGCCGCCGCGGGCCAAGGGCCGCACGAGGCGAATGTTGGGGGTCAGGTGAATGCCAGCGGAGAGGTCCATCAGGGAGGGGTGTCGTCGCTCGCGGTGAGAATGTCGGTGTGGATGGCGATCTCCGGGGGCGAGAGGGGCCGGTCGTAGAGCGCGGCGTAGTAGACGTTGCCGACCAGGTTTCGAGAGCCCCCCTGCGCATTGCCGAGCGCGAGGACCTTGTTCGCGCCGAGGGCGATGACCTGGCTCTGCTCGGGCACGGTGGTGCTGGTGTTCGTGATCTCGCTGCCGTTTCGGAACAGACGAACCCGCTCCCGCGGGGTGGCGCGGGTCGAGTCGAGGACCAGGTGGAGCACGACACGCTCGGTGAGATCGGCGGTCCACGTCCCCACGAGCTGCGAGTTGGGCTGCCAGCGGAAGCGGACCTCATTGGTCGATACCGCGTTGAGCGCGAACCGTCCGAACTCGTTGTTGGCGCCGATCCAGAGCAGACGGCTCTCGTCGACGTCGTCGGCCTGCTCGACCTTGGTCACGAGCTCGATGGTGGCCCCGGTCTGGCCTTCCAAAGCGACGTCGACTTTCACGTCGTTGACCGCCGTGAGGACCTTGCCCTCCGAGTCGATGGTGTCGAAACGGAGGCCACGGTGCCCGCCGTCGGTCACGTAGACCGGGTTGGTGTCGTTGACGCTGTACTCGATGGCGAGGGGCAACAGCGGCTCGGGCGCCGCGTCGAGGGCCGTGTTCGGCCCCTGCCCGTCGGCTGCCTCGTCCAGGTAGTAGCGCACGATGAGCCCCTGCTCGGAGAGGCGGTCGAGGTCTGCCCCGCCCACGCCGCCACCCCCTCCTGTCGCCGTCGTGGCCGAGCCGCCCCCGCCTCCAGCTCCCGCAACGGCTTCGAAGTCGCCGACGAAGAGATTACAGCCCCAGCCCACCGTCATGACGAGGGCTCCGAGGGCGATGCGACCGACACGCATGGTCAGGATGAAGCTTACCCCCGCGTTTGGTCCGTGCCTACTCCGTGACGGCGATCGGTAACCAAGGGCCGACCGAACCCTCATAGAAAGACGTCGTGGGCGGGGGGTCGAGGGCGAGGCACCGGCCGCGGGACAGGCCTCGGGGGAGGAGGCCGTGGCACGGGCGCCGGCGGCGTGGCCTCGGGAGCTGGCTCCGGCACGGGTTCCCCCACTGGCTCCCGCACGAGGGGAGCGGGCCCCTCCGACGGCGAGGGCTTGGGTGGCTGCGAGGTCACCACGGGCACCCGATCTTCTTCCGAGGCATCCTCGTCGCCATCGGAGAGTGCCCAGACCGCGAGTGCGGTGAACAACGCGGCGAGGAGCACGAAACCGATCGCCGGCCCCCGACCTCGCCACCACTGCGCCTCCTGCGGGGGCGCCATGCCCTCCCGCAGGGTCGCAGCCGTACTCCCCGGCTCGGTGAGCGACGGCTCTTGCGGCATCGTCTGCGACGTAGGCTTGGGTGGCACGGACACGAATGGGCCCTGGGGTACGGTGACGGACCGGGAGACCACGGCGGGCGCCTCTGGCACGGTGCTCGAGGGGGGCGCCGCCGCGTCGGCCGACAGCAAGGTCGGTCGTCCGGTGACGCTCCCTTCGACCTGCACAAGAGGTTCGACCGTGACCGGCGTCGGCGGGACGCCTTCGCTCTCGAGCGTTCGCCCGACAGGCTGAGCTCCCGCGGCCGGCAGCGAAAGCACACTTCCCTGCACCAGCGTCTTCGCGGCGCCCTTGGGTGCTGGCGGACCGAGAGCTGACATGAGCTCGGCGATGCTGCCCTGTCGCCGTGCCGGCTCGGGATCACGCGCCCTTCGCAACACGGCGGCGATCCGTTCGTCGATGATGTCGCTCGCGTCGTCCCCCTGGGCTTCGGCGGGGAGGGTGTCGGCGGTGCCCGGCGTCCGGCCCGTGAGCATGCGGAACATCGTGCTCGCGAGCTCGAAGACGTCGGACCGGGCGTCGCACGTCCCGTTCTCCGCCAGACCGACCCCGATCAGATAAACACGAAGCGCGCCGGGCTCGGGTGCGACGAAGACGTCGGCCGGGTCGACCTCGTCTCGTTGGATGCCTGCGGCTCGCACGACCTCGATGGCGCGACCGAGTTGCGCGAGAAGCGCGAGCGCATCATCGAAGGGCAAGGGACCGCGACGCTGCATCTCCTGCTTCAGCGTGCGCCCCGGAAGCGTCTCGAGGGCCACGAACGGAAGGCCATCGTCGAGCAGTCCCACGTCGATCACCCGCGCCACGCGCTCATCGGCGAGACGCATGAGCGCCTTCGCGCTGTCGACGAAACGCCGAGCCTCTCCGGAGGTTCGGTGCAGCTCGGGGCGCATGACACGAAGCAGCACCGGCTCACCGAGCACGAGGTGCTGCGCCCTGAAGACCGACGCGACCGCGCCGTCGCATACCGGCTCGAGGATTCGGTATTTTTCGGCCAAGACGGTCCCCGGCTGGGCGAAGGGCGTCGTCGCGCTCTCAGTCGTCATGAGCGCGCCGAGCATAGCGCCAGATGCCGCCCGTGGACGACCGTGGACCGCAGGGATAGAACCAGGCCCATGGCGGTCGGACGAACAAAGCACATCGCCCCGGGCCTCGGGCTCGCGGTGATGCTCGGCGTAGGGCTTGTCGGAGGGGTGGCTCGCGCCGACCTTCCCCCACCAGAGGGCATGAAGTTCGTCTCCTATGAAATGAGGGTCGAAGGCCTCGAAGCGCACCCGGACCACGTGCTCCTCGTCTACCCGTGGAGCCTGTCCAACGGCGCGCCGACCCGCGAGGTTGGCGTGCTCGCGGCGGGTCAACCCTTGGCCTTCGGACGTCGCTTCGGCGGTCGCCCGAGGGTCTACGCGATGCGCAAGGACACCTGGGAGAGCGTGCGGGCCGAGATCGAAAGCCGTGACCCCGAAGGGGCGAGCCACGAAGGAGACGGGTTCCCCGCCCCCGGCGCCATCGACTGTGGCGTGGAGATCAGCCCGCGCCATCAGGTGGATGAGAACGGCCCCGAGGTCGCCACGGACACCTACCGGGTCACGACCCTCACCGACGGGGCCTGCCAGCTGCAGCAGCTGTCGTCGACCCCCGTGCCCACGACCCGTGGCGGCTGCGCTTCCTGCGCGGTGGGCGATGCGTCCGACGACCGCGCATGGTGGCTCATCGGCCTAGTGGCCCTCGGGCTGCGGCGACGCACGGCGGAGCGATGACCGAGCGACGTCGTGTCGAGGTGGCGACCCGCCACATCGACCTCGAGATCTACGCCCCCGACGAGACCCCCGCGCCCGGGATCCTGCTGCTGCACGAGCTCTTCGGACTGCGCGACTACATCCGGGAGGACGCACGAGACCTCGCTTCTCGCGGCTACCTCGTGCACGTGCCGGACCTCTTCACCGGCGGGTCGGTGCGGTATTGCGTGCGCAGCCTCGTGATGAGCTCAGGGCGCAAGAACCGGGAGGACAGCGGTCCCAATCAGGAGGTCCACCAGCTCCTCGACGGGCTCAAGGACGACCCGCGGTGCAATGGTCGACTCGGCATGTTGGGCATGTGCCTCAGCGGAGGCTTCGTCATTCAGATGGCCAAGCGGCCCGACATGGTCGCGCCCGTTCTTTTTCACCACTCGTTGGGGCAGGGCGACGCAGGCCTCCCCGCCTCCGAGTCCCTCGACACCGTGACCCGGCTCCAAGGCCACTGGGCCCGCCGTGATGTGTTCTGCCCTGCGGCCCGGCGGGAGCGCCTCGCGGAGCGACTCGGAGACCGGCTCGAAGCCCACGTCTACGACATGCCGCACGGCTTTCGCAGCGTGAGTCGCGATCTACCCGAGGCGCCCCTCGTCTGGGAGAGGACGCTCCGGTTCTTCGAGGAGCACCTCGCTGGCGTGCGATGAAGAGCAACGGTCGACCTGTGAGGAGGGCGACCGTTGCCCTGATCACACAGCAGTGGGACTCAGTCGGCGCTGACCACCGTGCAGCTGTTGCCGGCTCCATCGTTGTCGACACATACAATCGCCTCCACCTCAGCGGCATCGTTGGCGTCGAGGGTGCCAACGGCGAACGCCGTGGCGACTGCACCTGCCGGAAGACTGATGCCGCTGAACTCGAACCCGGTCGTGCCCATCGAGTCGAGCTGCACCCGCACGGTGACGTTCGAGAGCGGATCAGCTTCGAGGTAGGGCGGGGTCGCGTTGCCCGGGTAGGACACGTTGTCGAAGAGGATGGCGGCCCCCGTCAGCTCTCCCGTGCCGACGCCGACGTCGACGGCGGGTACGTCAGGCGCTGCATGGTAGAAGCGGAGCTTGCCCTTGCCGGCAGCAGGGTCGGAGTTGTCGTCACCGGCTAGCGCCAAAGCGAACGAGCCCGGGAAAAGGCCCACGGCGAGGGCGGTCGCTTCGATGTTGCCCGGCACCGGTAGGTCTTCCTGCGTGTACAGGAGGGTTGCTGGCATGCAATCGGTCGCGTCCGCAGCGACGATGCCAACGTCGTAGGTACCGGCGGGGATCTCGACGTAGGTGGTGAATTCCTTGTAGGAGAAGCCATCAGCGTCCCCCAGCGCCTCGAGCACCGGCCCGCCGAGCAGTGGCGTTCCATCCCCCTGGATCAAACAAAAGTCGACCGCAGGGGCATTCGGGGACAAGTGCCCAACGCGCACCAGAGAGGTCTCTGGCGCCATGCCGCCCGTACCGCCCATGCCCGAGCTCGAGGAGCTCGCCATGCCGCCCATGCCCGAGCTCGTGGTGCCCGACGTCGTGGTGGTCGTGGCCGTCGTTTCGTCGTCGTCGCCACAAGCGACGACGGAGGTGAGGGTGCACAGGGTTCCAATGGCAAGTAGTCGGTAGTTCATGGTTTTCGGTCCTCTCCAAACAGTGGGTCGTTGCAATCCGCCGAGGCAGACGTCTAAGTTTCGTCTAGTACCTGACGATCTTTCGTCTGAATGTCGACGGTGGATTTCGAAAAACCGACAAAGCGCAGACCCGCGCTGGATCCATGCACGCTCACCAAACAGAACCCGAGCACAGCGGGACGCGCTTGCTGTAGTTACAGGTGGTTGCACGACCGTCGACGTTGCCGCGGGCGCCGCGGAGGAGTAGCTGAGAGGACATGAGGCGAGGGTGGCCCTGGGTGCTGCTCGGCTTGGTCGCGTGCGGCCGGGCCGATCCACAGGCCACGTCGCTCGGCTCGGCGGACGTACCCGCACCTCGCATTCCGAGCGCCACGGTCCGGCCTGGCGACGGCGAACCCGCCTGGGTGCTCAGCCTCCCCGACGAGGCGCCAACCGCGGAAGCGGGCGATTCGGTTTGGGCCGTGGTCCCTTCGGTGGGCCCCGTCGCGCGCGTAGGTGTGTTCACCGTGGAGGGCGTGTTCGGGGGCCGATACTCCTTGTCCGACCGCAAGGGCGCCCGTGTGGCCAACGTGCGCCCCGCAGCCGTTCATCCCGTGGGACCGCGGCCGGCCACGAAGACCGGTGCACTCGTCCTGTGCCACACCCCGACCATCCCCGCTGTGCTCGCGCGGCTGGCCGAGGTCCGGCCAGGTGAGCGACTCCGGGTGCAGTACGACTGGGCCGGCGTGACCAGGATGGCCGAGGTCGACCACTTCGAGGCTCCTCGAAAGGGCTTCGAGCCCCTCGCCTACGTGGCCTTTCCCCACGGTGGGGGCCGCTCGCGCGGACTCCTGGTGGCGGTCGACCGTCGCTTCGGATGGGTGATCACCGACGCGGGCCACGTGGAGCAACACCCGCGCACCGAGCTCGAGAGCCTCCCCCTTCCCGACGAGCCCCTGAAGAAGGGCTCCCCGGTGTTGGCCTACCGATGGGCGAGTGGATTTCAGCCGGGAACGGTGCTCGATGTGCTCGAAGACGGGCTTCGATATAAAGTTCAACCCAAGGGGGATCGCCCCCCACTCGAGGTCTTCTTCGACGCCGTGCTGTCGCCCAAGGGGTGGCAACGAGGCGCGGTCGCTCCCGCGCCGTCGGCGAAACCGGTCTCCCCCCCTCCCCCACCTCCTGCCACGAGTACGGCGCCTCCTCCGGTCGATCCGCAACCCGTCCCCACCCCTCCTTCGCCCACCACCGCGCCGCCCGTCGCGCCACCACCTTCTCCGCCGGAGCCGGCCCCTCCTCCGCCGAAACCCACCACGCCCTAGCTGCCATGTTCAAGCTCGACAGCCTCCTCGCAGCCTCACGGGTCATCAAACCGCCTGATTCCCTCGAGCGTCCGCCCGTGAGCGAGCAGGACTGGGAGCGAGCCGTCGGCACCCGCATCGCGCGCCGGGCGCAGCCCGAGCGCCTCGACAAGGGGGTCCTCATCGTCCGGGTCGCTCACGCCGCCTGGGCCAACGAGCTGTCCCTGCTCGCCGAAGACATCCGGCAGCAGCTGGCCGCAGCCGGGGCCAAAGTCGACGGCCTGCGGTTCATCGTGGGACCGATCCGCATCGATGAACGCCCACAGAGCCCGAAAAAACGAGCGCCGCGCCCCGACGCCAAGCTCCCGTCTCGCCTCGAAGAGCCGGTGGCCGCAGTGCAAGACGACGCGCTCCGTGCGGCCCTCGCCGAGGCGGCCGCCAAGGCGCTCGACCGTCGCGGACGCGACTGAAGAAGCTTCAGGCCTCGCCGAGCACGCGCAGCAACCGCAGCAGCAGCCGGGGATGGGCAAAAAGGCCGTAGATGCGCAAATCGCCGCTCAAGAGCTCCAGCGAGAGGCTGCGCCAAGCGTTTCTTCGGAGATCGGGAATTCGCCCCAGCCGGGTGAGAGGCAAAGCCGCCACCCCGTGCAAAGCTGCTTCATCGGCACATAGTGTCATGTCGGGAACCCCGATGACGCCGTCGTGCACGGTCAGGTAGCCATGGTCGAACCGAAGCGTGACTTGAAGCCTCTTGTCGGGAGCGACGAGCGCGACGGCGGCCCGCAGGGCAAAAAAATCCCTACGCGCGGCCTCAGCCCGGAGTACCGTCGACTCGATGCGATCGGAAGCCCAGATGGCGAGAGGGTTGTCCTCCGCCCCCGGCGCAAACGCGATGTGCGGCTCCACGCGCGGCAGCGAAGTCGAGCCAGGCAGAAGTGGCAAGGGGAAAACCGGCTTGAAGTTCGGGACCGTTCTGCCGTTGATCTCAAACGCACAGGATGAATGCTTTGGTGAACCCGACTGACAGCCTGCGGGGACGAATCCTGCTGGCCGACGACGAGCCCGAGCCGCTACGCGCGATGGCCCGCGTTCTCAAAGCGTCTGGCTTTGCGGTGGATACGGCACGCAGTGGCGATGACGCACTCGCGCAGCTGAACAAAAAGGCCTACGACGCCATCCTCAGCGACATCTCGATGCCCGGTGTCGACGGCATCGAGCTGCTCCGCCGCATCCACGATCACGACGCCGACGTGCCCGTCGTGCTGATCACGGGTGCTCCCGCGGTCGAGACGGCCGTGTTGGCCCTCGACTACGGCGCGTACAAGTACCTGCTCAAGCCCGTGTCGCCCGACCGCCTCGAGGAGGTCGCGACCAAAGCCGTTCAGATGAGCCAGATGGCCCGCATTCGCCGGGAGGCCGTGGCCATGCTCCACGCCGCGCCCGATGTGGAGCTACAGGACAGCTTCAAAGGCGCCATGGACACGCTTTGGGTGGCCTATCAGCCCATCGTGAAGTCCGACGGAAGCCTCTACGGCTACGAGGCACTGCTACGCAGCCGAGAGCCACGTCTCCCCCACCCTGGTGCCGTGCTCGACGCCGCCGAAAAGCTCAACACCCTCGAGCAGCTCGGACGTCGCGTGCGCGAGTTGGCCGCCCAACCCATCACCGAGCAGCCCGAGTCGGGCTCGCTCTTCGTCAACCTCCACCCGCGAGACCTCGAAGACGAAGAGCTCACGTCGCCCGACTCAGCCTTGGCCAAGATCGCGGACCGGGTGGTGCTCGAGGTGACCGAGCGCGCGAGCGTCGGCAACATCAACGACCTTCGCAAGCGCGTGGCTCGCCTCCGCGAAACGGGCTACCGCATCGCCGTCGACGACCTCGGCGCTGGCTACGCGGGTCTCACCAGCTTCGCCCTGCTCGAGCCGCAGATCGTCAAGGTCGACATGACCCTCGTGCGCGACATCGACAAGCTCCCCGTCAAGCAGCGCCTCGTGCGCAGCATCACCTCGCTCTGTCGTGAGATGGGCATCGAGGTGGTGGGAGAAGGCGTCGAGACCCCAGAGGAACGAGACATTCTGCTCGAGCTCGGCTGCGACCTCCTCCAGGGCTACTACCTCGCGAAGCCGCAGGAAGCCTTCCCAACCTACCGCTGGTAAACCCAAGCGGGATGGATCTGCACTTCGTCGAACCGAACCTCGCCGAGCTCGACGCGCTCGAGTCGGAGGTCTTGGCCTGTGCCATCTGGGAAGACGTGCGCCCATGTGACGGGGTGGCCGCGCTGTGCGACTGGCGTCTCAACGGCACCATCAGCGGGCTCATCCGCAGCGGCTACCTCACCGGCGTAGCGGGTGAGGTGGTGATGGTGCCGGGTCGCCCGCGACTCACCTTCGACAAGGTGCTGCTCTTCGGCGCCGGTCCCCGCGGCGGCTTCGACGACATGCGCTTCCGCAACGTGATGCGCCACATGATCGACACCATCGCCGATCTCCGCACCCGCATCGCCGTGGTCCAGCTGCCCGGTCGCCAGACCGACCTCATCCGACCGGAGCGTGCGGCCGACATGCTCCTCGAGACCGTCTCGCGCGACGAACGACGTCGCAACGACGTCTGGACCCTCGTCGAGCCCGGCACGGCCCGGCGTCGCATCCAGCAGCAGATGGTCGAAGAGCGCCGGCGCATTCGCTACGACTGAAAGCCCCCATCGACCCCATCGGCTACCGGTGTAGGATGCGGCCGATGGCCAACACGAGGGGAGCGCCGATCTTTCATTTCAACGATCAGCGCCCGAGCTTGGTGCGCAAGACCGTCGACCGCGTCTGCGAGGACACGGGCGACCCGCTGCATGCGCTCAACGACGCCGCCTACCACGAGACGCGTCGCCTCGACGGAACCAAGCGCCAGAAGGATCAGGAGCGCCTCGAGAACTGGAAGAGCCTCGCGCGTCGCCTCGGCCGCATGACGCCGGGAGAGCGTGAGCTCGCGTTGCGGGAGCTCGCCACCGAATACGCAGAGGACATCGCGGGCAACTTCGATCCACGGGTGTTCAACTTCTCCACGCGTCTCGTCCCCACGCTGGTGACGGGCCTGCTCAACCCCAGCAGCCTCGCCCGCTCCTTCTCCGACCCGGCGTCACTGTTCAGCATCAGCTCGCTACGCGACAAGGTCCGCGTCGAGGGCGACATCGCCCAGCTGCAACGGCTCGCTGAGATCGGCACCCTCGTCTTCGTGCCCACGCACTCGTCGAACCTCGACTCGATCGTCTTCGGGTTCGCGCTCGAAGCATCCGGGTTGCCGCCGGCCACCTACGGCGCGGGAAAGAACCTCTTCACGAACCCGATCTTGAGCTTCTTCATGCACAACCTCGGCGCCTATCGCGTCGACCGTCGACTGAGGCACCGAATCTACAAGGACTGCCTCAAGACCTACTCGACCGTGCTCATCGAGAACGGCTTCCACTCGCTGTTCTTTCCGGGCGGCACCCGGTCGCGTTCGGGCATGGTCGAGCAGCACCTCAAGCTCGGTCTCGTGGGTACGGGCATCGAGGC
>JAUHZF010000298.1 GCA_030426145.1 Polyangia bacterium | reverse complement strand
CAGCGCCCGGTTTCGCGCCGTGTCGTTGGGCACGAGCGGCTTGTCCTCGCCGTAGCCCTTGGCCACGAGACGGCTTCGGTCGATGCCGTGGCTGATCAGGTACTTCACCACGGCATCGGCGCGCTGCTGGCTGAGGCGCTTATTGAAGAAGTCGTTGCCGCGGTCGTCGGTGTGACCCTGGACCTCGAGCTTGATCTTCGGGTTCTGCTTGAGCACCTCGACCACGGCGTCGAGCACCTTGTAGGAGATCGGGCGGATCGTCGCCTTGCCGAAGGCAAAGTGGATCTGCTGGGTGATCTTGATCTCCTTCTTGGTGACCACGACCAAGGCTGGCTTCTTGGGACAGCCGGGGCGGGCTCCGCCCTCGACGCCCGGGATGAGCGGGCACTGGTCTTCGAGGTCGACGACCTTGTCGCCGTCGTTGTCCGGCTCGGGACAGCCGTCCTCGTCCTCGTAACCGTCGGGATCCTCAGGGTCGTTCTTGCAAGCGCCGTCCTTGCCATCGACGGCATCGGCGATGCCGTCGAGGTCGTTGTCGTCGTCGGGGCAGCCGTCCTCGTCGAGGTAGCCGTCCTTGTCCTCGGCGAGGAGCTCACACGCGTCTTTGCTGTCAGCGATCCCGTCCCCATCGGTGTCGGGATCATCGGGGCAGCCGTCACCGTCCTCGTAGCCCTGGAAGTTCTCGGGCTGCTCGGGGCATTCGTCGACGTTGTCGGTGTAGCCGTCGCCGTCTTTGTCCCCCGGCTCGGGCGGCGGGGGCTTGGGCGGAGGATCGGGCGGGGGAAGTGGCTCGACCGTGAAACGGCGCTCGGAGCACTTGCTCGGCGGCGAGAGATCGTAGGCCGCTTGGGCGTTGGCCCGGGCGATGATCAGGTGGTCTTCGGCACGGAAGACGTCGGCTTGGTCGAGCTCGACGGTCGCAAATTCGGTGTGGGCCTGGGCCAGCGCGAGCTCCCGCGGCGCGCATCGCTTTGCGCCGTTGCGCTCGGCTTGAGACGCGAGCTTTTCGAGGCCGGCGATCTCCCCGCGCATCACCGAGACCTTGGCGCAGCCGGTGGTGCCGAAGGCGAAGATGCCGAATACGGCGACGGCGCGCGTGATGATGGGATGCGTCATCGACCCGCTCCTCGGTGGGCGCCCTTCGACAGCTCGATGGCCTTGTCGGCGTATTCTTGGGCGCGGTCGGCGAAGTCGATGGCGTCACCGTAGGAGGCGCTCGCCGCCTCTTCCTTCGCCTTCTCCAGCATCTCGTGTGCGTAGTAGTACTCGTACTCGGCCAGCTCGGGTGCTCCGAGCACCTTGGCTTCTTCGAGCGACGAGGCAGCGCCTAGCGATTTGACCGCGTAGACGGTTCCGACGCAGCCCGTGCTGACCATCAGCAGAGCGCCCAGCAGAAGGGCCCGAAGCCCGTTCACGACGATCCCTCGCATCTACTCAGCGAAGCTAGCAAAGCCCTCGCTCCGATAGAAGAGCCCCGAACGAAAGAAAGCCCGATATCCATCGGGCTTTCTGAAGCTGCCACTGCAGAGCGATGGCTCCCAAGGTCCTTGGGCGCCACCCCGGTCATGGTCACAGGCGGCGGTAGAGACCGACCACGATGCCGAGCAGCATCGTCGGCTTGAAGTCTGAGGCGCGCACGAGGATGGGCGCCATCGAGCTGTTCTCGGGTTGGAGGCGAATGTACTCGCGCTCCGGGTAGTAGCGCTTGACCGTGGCTTCGTCGCCGATGAGGGCGACCACGATGTCGCCACGCTCGGCCGTGGATTGTTTGCGAACGAAGACGTAGTCGCCCGTGTGGATACCGGCGTCGATCATCGAGTCGCCGCTGACCTTGAGACCGAAGATCTCACCGGAGCGCAGCAGGCTCTGGTCGATGCGCACGGTGTCGATGAGGTGCTCCTCCGCGTAGAGCGGGGAGCCGGCGGCCACGCGACCCAGGATCGGCACGCTCGCCAGCTCCGAGTCGTTCTCTGCTTTGGGGGGGCCGAAATTCATGTCCTTCGGCCGCAGGGCGCGCGACTTCATGTCCTCGCGGGTGAGGTAGCCCTTGCGCTCGAGCGCCCGAAGGTGGTCGTTGACCCCGTTGGTCGACTTGATGCCCATGTGGGCCCCAATCTCGCGAAGGGTGGGCGGGTATCCGCGGTCTCGAATCGACTGGCGGATGAAGCGCAGCACTTGCTCTTGGCGAGCGGTCAGGCCCTGCATGGTGCAGCCAAGCTACTGAACATACGATGGGCTGTCAAACGTACGGCAGTGCTTTTTTGAAGGGTATCTTCGCACCTTATACCACCCATTCTCGAAGCGCTTCATGAAGTGCTCGGGGCCGCCTTTCGTGATCACGGACGGTTAGCGGGTTGACCCCACCCACACCCCAGGCTGTCCCCAAGCCCGAGAAATCTCACCCCTAGTTATCCACAGGAAACGCCACTTATCCCCAGGTTGTCCACAGTCGCGGTGCGGTTTCGCGTCCTAGCGCCCTGCTCAGGCGACCACCCTGCTCAGGCGAGGGCCGCTGCACAGGCGATGGCCTGTACGGATCTGGGGTGCCATGCGGAGCCGCTGCGGGCACCCGACAGGGCGGTGTGGGCTACTGAAGGCTCGCTCCCAGGAGCTTGATTTCGGCCACGTTGGTGCGGTTGAAGCGCCCCGCCTGGCCCCCGGTGCCGTCGTAGATGGAGAAGTGGTCGAGCTCCGACATGTTGAAGGCGTCGGCGTCTTCGAACACCACGATGCTGTAGGTCTGTCCCGTGGCGAGGCTCACCGGCACGAGGTTGGACTCTTTCCAAACCGACCAGCTCCCCAGGTGGGGCATGGTGAGGTAGCCACCGCCCACCACCGTTTGGTTCTGGTCCCGGACCTCGATCCGCTTGACCGCGCAGGTGACCCCGGTGTCTTCCGGGCCGCCGTTGCCCGCCACCGTCTGGAGGTAGTAGGTGCCGCTCCGCGCCACCGTCACGCCGCTCACGGTGAGGCTGTGGCCGGCGTCGCCCCAGTTCTCGTAGTGCGTGCGCCCGTGGTTGAAGACGAGGTTGCCCCCGTTGGCGGTGAAGGCATTGGCATCGAAGGAGGTGATCCGGTTCGCGCCCGGCCCCCACCAACAGAAGGGCTTGGCCCGCTGCGACCGCGTGCCCGAAGCGAAGGCGGTCTCGATGGTGTAGCAGTGGCTCTCGTCCGCCGACGTGCTCGCGCTCTGGGGATCGGTCCAGCTGGTGGTGGTGCCGGGGAGGGCGGTCGCGATGCGTTGACCGTCACGGTACACGTCGATGGTGACGTCGCCCGGGGTTTCCCCGCCGACCCCCAGCGATAGCGTGAGGCTACCGCCGCTCTCGCTGATCCCGCTCACCACCGGAGGTTGGGGACCGAAGAGGTTGCGGTAGTCGGCGATCTCGGCCGTCGTGACCTCGGTCATGGCGTTCGACACGCCGCTGGCGGCACCGAGGGTGACCACGAAGGTGCTGCCGTCGTTCAGCTCATCCGCGCCGGTGAACGCGTCACCGATCGATTGGCCGTCGAGCGTGACGGAGGTGGCCTCGAGGGCGCCCCCAGCGGGCGCGTCTGCGAGCTGAAGTACGACGTTGACGGTCTTGCCCCGGTAGGGAAGTCGCGACAGGGCGACCCGGCTCACCCCGGGAAAGAGCTGCTCGCGAAGCGCTTGGGGCAAAAACGGTGCGAAGCGGATCCCGTCCTGGCTCGCCTCGAGCCCGAAGACGAGCTCGTGCACCATGCTCAGGTAGCCGGCGACCGACCAGAGCTGCCGGCTGGAGTTGATGATGGGACCGGAGTAGGCGCCGTCGTCGAGCCAGGCGGCGCCGGTCACCGCCTCGAAGTTCTCGAGGTTGGACAGGTGCATGGCCGCACCGCGCATGAGCGAGTTGACGGCGCGGGTCACGGCGGCGGCGTTTCGCGCGTGGCGCGCAGCGCGACCCCAGTAGGCGGTGACGAACGGCCAGAGTGCGCGGTTGTGGTAGATGGGCGTGAACTGCTGCTGGGGCCACATCACCGGGGCGCCCTTGGGCAGGTGGGGGTAGCTCTCCACCGCGGTCTGGCGCTGGGTCGGGGTGCCGACGTCGGCGAGCACGGCCAGGGCCTGGCCGAGCAGGTCGTAGCGACGCGCCGGCGCCTGGTCGAGGCCGGTGGTGACGTAGGTGCTGAACATGCCGTCCTCGGCCACATAGAGTCGGGAGGCGATGGCGGTCTTCAGATCGGAGGCCCAGCCGGCGTACTTGGTGGCTTCGGCGCTCAGACCCTTCTCCGTGGCGAGGGCTGCGGTGACCTCGAGCAGGCGGAGGTGTCCCACGTTGGTGCTCAGCGACTTGCTCATGCCGATCTGGGCCGGGTCGCCGGTGACCCACCCTGGGTAGGACTGGGCGCGCCAGTCGAGGAAGCTCTGCTCGCCCCGGTAGAGGCCGTCGGCCGCGTCGTAGACCACCACCCGGTCTCGGTCGGCGGTGTTGGCCATCGCCGCGTAGGCGGCGTCGCGGAAGGCGTCGCGCTCGGCCCCGTCGAGCCACTTGAGGGCCTCCCAGGCACCGATTGCCCACACCACGCGGTCGGTAGAGATGGGCCAGCTGCCGCCGGTGCCGGTGTCCTGCACGATCTCGGGGCTTCCGCCGCCTCGGCGATCGCTGAGCTTGAAGGAGAGTGAGCCCGTCGCACGAGCGGGGTCGATCACGGCGAGGCCGAGGTCGACTGCGTAGGCGGTGTCGCGGGTCCACACGTAGGTCCACTTCAGGCCCGTCTCGAAGCATCCTCCCGCGGGGCATTGCACGGGATTGCCCCCATTGAAGGCGTAGTTGTTGATGGTCTCCACCGAGGCTTCACGCGTCTCGTGCAGGGCGAGGGCGTAGAGAGCGTCGAACATGTCGTGCCCGGAGCGCACGACGGGGTCGGTCTCGGTCTCGGAGAACGCGCGAGGGTTGGGCGCTTGGGCCATGTTCCAGGCGTCGGCGCGAAGGTTCGCGGTGCTGCTGAGGCTGTAGTCGCGGGCGCACTCGTCACCGCCCACCACAAAAAGCTCTGCCTGGTCGCCATCGTCCGTCCAGAGATGGCTGTCGGCTGGGCCGTCGCCGGCGGCTTGGATGCAAGGGCCTTCGAAGCCTCCTCCCATGGCCCCCTGTCCTCCTGCCCCGCCCTGGCCACCGGCCGCGCCCGAGCCGCCCGTGCCGGGACCCGAGCCTCCGGCCCAGCTGCCGGTGCTGCTCGTCGCGCTCGTTTCGCCGTTGCTGGAGCTACACGCGAGGAGCGCGATCGAACCGACGAGGAGAGAAGCACGGCCGAGGGCCCCGTACAGGCGTTCCATGACGGTGCAGTATATCGATTTGCTGGCGTAACTCAATCCTGAGTTACGTCAGAGGGCGAGCCGCGCCTACCAGGCCCCGAGACATGGGTCGTCGGGACGCAGGAGGATGCGGAAGCTGAGGGCTCCGACCTCGAAGTCGGCGCTGGGGTCGATGCCTTCGCCGGTGACCACGTCGATCCACTGGCCGCTGAGGCCAGGGAGGGGCGGGGCGAGTGTGGCCACCGTCGCGCTGGAGATGACGACCACGACCTCGCGGTCCTCGTGACGTCGCACGTAGGCGTAGCGTTGCGGATCGATGGTGAGCGCTTCTCGTTCACCGCGGCGGAGCACGTCGCTGCAGCGGCGAAGCCGTCCGAGTCGCTGCACGGTCTCGCGAAGCTCGCGCTGCGGCGCCAGGAGCTCTTCCTCGGCGGGCATCACGCGCCGGTTGTCGGGGTCGCCTGCGCCCGCCACGCCGATCTCGTCGCCCTGGTAGATGACCGGCATGCCGGGGAGGGTGAAGATGACCGCTTGCGCGAGCCCGAGTCGGCGGTAGGGCTCTTCGTCGGTGGGTTGGCTCGCGGGCTCGTCCCAGGCGTCGCCGAAGCCATCCCCCACGGCCACCGAGATGAACCGGACCGTGTCGTGGTTGTCGAGGATGCGGGCCATGATGGACCCGGAGCCCTCGAGGACTGCTTCTTCTTCGAGCAGGATGGCCTCCACCGGTTCGAAGTTCCCCGTGCCTACGGCGATGGCGCTCTGGAGCGCCCACATGAGCGGGAAGTCGAAGACGCTGTCGAGCCCGGCCGGGCCGAGTTGGTAGAAGAGCGAGCCGAGATCACCTGGTCCGGTGAAGACCTCACCGAGCAGGAGGGTCTGCTCGGCGGGATGCACCACGTCCCGCAGTCGCTGCGCGATGCGTCGGTTGGCGGAGCGCGGCATCATCGGCACCGCGTCGACGCGCACGCCGTCGAGGTCGAAGGCCTCCATCCAGAAGGCGGTGTCGTCGATGCTCGCCGCTGCCGAGGCGTGGTTCTGCCAACGCACGTCGGGCAGGTACGGCGTGAACCAACAGGTCTGGATGTTGGGGCCCCAGGGGCACTCCGGGTTGCCGCACACGCAGCCCGGCGGCGTGAACCAGTCGGTGTCGCGGTGATCTTGATAGCGCGCGTGGTCGGAGAAGACGTGGTTGGGCACCACGTCGAGGATCACCTTGAGCCCCCGCCCGTGGGCGTCGTCGATGAGCTGGCGGTACGCGGCCTCGCCGCCGAGCCGAGGGTCGACCGTGCGCGTGTCGAGGGGCCAGTAGCCGTGATAGCCCTCGTACATGCGACCATCGAGGTTGCCCGGCTGAGCCGCGTCGGGGTTGAGGTAGACGGGCGAGGTCCAGATGGTGGTGGCGCCGAGCGCCTCGATGCTGCCGTCGATCACCGCACTGCGGATGCCGTCGAGGGTACCTCCGGCTCGAGAACCCGGGGTTGCCGGCGTGGGAAGAGGAGCGCCGCCGTCGCCGCGAAAGCGGTCGACCATGATCTGGTAGATGACCTCGTCGCGTAGGTCTCGTCCGCCGACCCAGGCTTGTGCGGTCTCGGTTCGCGCACGCACGCCGTCTTCGTCGGCGGTGTCGATGCTGATGCGAAGCTTGCCGACGGGCGGCGCCGGACCGCGGAGCACGAGCCGACCGAGCGCGGGATCGACCTCCGCAACGGAGAGCACGGTGCCATCCGAAGCGATGGCGGAAACGGCTTCGGGGTCGAGCGGGCTCGCATCTTCGGCGGCCAGAAACCGGGCTTCGATCTCGACCTGGTCGTCGACGACCCGACTCTGGTCGACGAGCAAGCGCGGAGCCGTACAGTCCGGGATCTGGAGCAGACTCAGCTCGTCGTCGCCGTCGTAGGTGGTGAGGGGGTTGTAAGGGTCGATGGTGCGCCGGCCCGCCTGCACCACCCAGTAGCCATACGCACCAGGCGGCAGCTCGAAGCGGGCCAGGTTCCAGGCTGCGTCGTAGGGCTCGGCGGCGATGGGCGCCGCGAACCCATCCCAGGTGCCGACGATCTCACCCCCAGTTTCGGTGGGCACCCAGACGCGAGCGAAGCAGTCGCGCTGAGGAGGGTTCTCGCCTCCACAACCCACGAGCCAGAGGCCCGCAAGAAGGATGGGCCCACGCCGAAGCATGTTTCGCGGCCTAGCATACGACGCTGAGCCAAGCCCGTCTTTGCAAAGGCTCGTTCTCGTTCTCGTTCTCGTTCTCGTTCTCGTTCTCGTTCTCGTTCTCGTTCTCGTTCTCGAACCTCGAACCCGTAACCTCGAACCTCGAACCGCGAACCTCGAACCTCGAACCTCGAACCTCGAACCTCGAACCCGTAACCTCGAACCTCGAACCTCGAACCCGGAACCTCGAACCTCGAACCTCGAACCCGGAACCTCGAACTACGCTTCTTCAGGAAGCACGAAGGACGCAATGAACAGCGCGATGTACATCGCGAGGATGATCAGGAGCGCGGCGGAGAAGTTCAGGACGACGGCGCTGGCGAGCGCGAGGCAGATGGGAGCCAAGGCGATCTGGACCCATCGCCGTCCGTTGACGTTCATGCCGTGCTCGGGGTTCTTGGCGGCGGCGCGGGTGACGCGGTCGTAGATGAGGATGAGGACCATGGCCGCGATGCCGATGCCGAAGAAGATCTTCCACATGGCGTACGGCGCGTAGGTGCTCCAGAGGAGCTCGCGCAGGCCGTGGCTGTCGAGCCCGAGCTGCTTCTCGACGAAGGGGAGAAAGTCGTCGGGCTTCATCTCCGCCCAGAGGTCGGGCGACAGGCCCTTCTCTTCGACGAGGTAGCGCTTGGCCAGCACGCGTTTGTCGCCGCCCTCCTGGTAGAGCTCGCCGGCGACCACGGCGCCGATCGACCAGCCGATGCCGACCGTCATGTTCACGTAGCCCATGAACTGGCCCTCACGGCCTGGCGGGGCCAGGGAGGCGAGGTAGCGGTGCTTGGTCGGGCTCGCGGTCATCTCGCCCACGCTGAAGAGCGCGATCATGCCGATGACCCACCAGCCATTCATCGTCTGGCCGAGGCCGAGGATGGCGAGGGCGGAGACGCCGATCCCAAGGACGATCGCGGTCAGCGCGTGCACCTTTCCCGTCAGGTAACCCACCAAGAAGGCAAAGAGGCTGATCAGCAGCGCATTGACGTTGATGATCCACTCCTGCGTCAGATGTCCGCCTCGCTCGAGCGGGACGAGCGACGTGCCGAGCACGCCCTGGAGCAAGGATGCTGGGGCCCGAGAGTCGATCCAGTCGTTGATGAAGTTCGGGAGGATGTCGAACAGCTGATAGAACATCAGCCAGAAGCCCGCGAAGCTGAGGGTGAAGAAGAACAGCTTGGGCTCGAGAAGTCCCTGCAGCGCGCGACGTACGAGGTCGCGTGGGGTCGCTTCGTCGTGCGCCCCGTGATCGGGCTCTTTGAAGGTGAGCAGGGCCAGGAAGTTGAGCGAGATGCCAGCCGCGCAGAGCAGGAACACGTACTGGAACTGCAGGATGCGCAGGTAGCCGGCGAGCAGCGGGCCGATGAAGCCGCCCACGTTCACCATCTGGTAGAACATGCCCCAGCCCAGCGACGAGCTTCCCTTGGAGAGCTGGTTGGCGATGAGGCCCTGCACCCCGGGTTTGAAGATGGCGGTGCCGAAGGCGAGCAGCATCGCGCCCGCGTAGAAGATGCCATAGGCGTGGTCGGTGCCCGCGGCGCGCGCGTCGGCGAGAGGCTGACCGGCGGCCATGGTCGCCAGCTCCAGCGTGTAGCCCATGACCAGATAGCCCGCGATCTTCAGCACGGTGCTCGCAAAGATGGTGCGCTTGTAGCCGTAGCGATCGGCGAAGCTGCCTGTGAAGATGGGGATGAAGCTTTGAACCAGCGCCCATACCCCGTAGATCGCGCCCTTCTGCACGTGGGTGAGCTGGGGTCCACCCGACTCGAAGGAGGCCACCATGAAGAGTGGCAGCATCACGCGCACGCCGTAGTAGGCGAAGCGCTCGACCAGCTCCATCCAGTTGGCGATCCAATAAACGCGACTGAGTGAGCGCAGCTGCTCGCGGATGGAGAGGTCCTCGTCGGACATCGGCGGACCCTACTACAGGCGTCCCTCAGCTTTGTCGTGGGTCGGAGACGCGCCCCAGGAAGAGCACGGACGGGTCGACGGTGTCGTGCAGGAAGAACGTGAAGGGGCGGTCGACCTTCACCACCAAGGCGTCGGGGTCGCGCGACTGCTGTCCGAAGCCTACGGTCGCTGCGGCGGCCACCGTGCCGGCTTCGTCGACGTCGATGCGGGCCCGGTGGACGAGGCGTTGGAGCCAGATGGGCTTCGGGCCAAGCCCGGGAAGCTCGGCCCTTTCAGCATCGAAGACGGCGCGCAGGCCCATGGCCTCCAGCGCGGGCCTCAGCTCCAGCCTCGGCGGATCGATGGAGAATCGCGGCAAGGAGAGGCGCACTGGTCGTCGTCGCGCTCGACGGCGGCGAGCCTGCCACCCGTCGATGTCGTGCGGGTCGAGGCCGACCACGACGTCCAGCGCGAAGCGGTTGCCGCGATAAGGAAGGGACACGAGGAGCGGACCGTCGTCGGGCGCGACGTAGAGGGGCGCTTCGAGGGTCATCATGGTGACCTCCGCCCTCTCTCCAGCCGTATGGAAGACTCCTGGCCCCGTTCGCTCGGGCGCAAAAGGGTCGCGCCATCGCCCCTCGAAATACAGCGCATCGACCAGCATGAGCTGGCGGAGCGACGCGCAGTCCTCTTGCGTGACGAGCTGCGGGAGCCGTCCGTGGGTCGTCTCGTCGACCCAGCTGTTGATGCGCTCCGCGGCGCCCGACGTCGGGAGTCGCTCCACGTGGAGGGGCGGTTGCGCGAGGTCTGCCGCGAGCATCACGGAGGGAGGCGCGAAGACGGCGGTGGCCGTATGGATCGTCACGTCGGGATCATCGCGATACCTCGTTCGTCGCCGACCGACATCGGCGTCGGTGCCCAACACGCGGCTGAGCTCTGCGGAGGTGCTTCCGGAGGCGAACTGGCGCAGCTGGGCCAGGAGATCAAAGGTGCTCGTAGGGCCGAAGACGGCATTCGCAGGCAGCTCGAGCTGCGTGGTCAAGGCGGCCGTGAAGTGCGCTGTCGCCCTTCCCAAGGCGGTTGGCTGGGCCACCTCCAGCCGAGGGTAGTCTGGACCGCCCAGACGGCGTCGGAGCCAGGACAGCATCAGAAGACGGGTGACGAACCAAACTCGTTCGAGCCGCCCGTCGTGCCGTGGGTTTGCCGCCGTCCGCCCCACGACATCGGGTTGTACCAACGTCGGGGCTGGTGGCTCACCCAGGAGCCCTCGGCAACGACCACCGTCGGGCCCTGCACGCCCATGTTACCCGGACGCCAGTCCTGACCCATCGGGCTGCCGTTCCAGTTCATCGGACTGCGGTCGCCCCGCTGCGAAGCGGCGACGTCGGTGGCCCGCGCGCCATAGGCTTGCGCCCCGGTGACGTCGGCCACGCCCTGCGCGACGCTGGGTGCATTCGTGGCGGGCGTGCCTGAGTTGCAGGCGGTCACGGCGACTTTGGCGCCGGGTATGTTCGAGTTGAACCCGGCCGCGTTGAGCCGCCTTCCGAGCTCACGGCCACCGATGCTCTCGGTGCCGAAGGTGAGACTGCCCGGGGAGCCGTGGGAGTTGACGATGACCTCGTCCTCGCCGAGCAGCGAGTCTTCGGTGAGGTCGGCGGCTCGAATGACGGTGGCGCCAGGGTTGTTGGCGAGAAGCCGCTGCGTCGAGTCTCGAATCACCTGGTCGTCGTCGGCCTGGATGATCGTCAGCAGCCCGAGCGGATCGATGAACTGCGTGACGTTGGGGACGAACTCGATCTCACCCGGTGAGCCCGCGAAGCCGAGGGGATCGGGCGTGAGGAAGACCCCCGCGCCGGGGTGGTAGTAGCGGTTGCGGTGGTAGTAGAGGCCGGTCGCGCCGTCGTAGCGCTGGCCGGCAAAGCCGAGCCGAGTGTCGGCGTCGGTACCGACGCGCCGTTCGCCCCAGGTCGAAAGCCTGAGGTCCTTGGTCGCGCCCTCGGCGTCGAAGAAGAGCCAGGGCGTGGCCGCCGCGTCGTGGCCGACCACCATGATGTCGCCCGCTGGCGTCCACTCGACGATGGGCGCGTAGTCGTCGGCGGCGAAGACGAGACGTCGGGCGCCCTTGGGCCCCGACTCGTCGACGCAGCAGTCGCCCTGCCACCCGTACCAGGTGGTGTGGCCACCGGAGATTTCGGCCAGGCGGCGGCCGATCGCGTCGTAGATGTACTCGACGGTGTGACCATCTTGGCGTCGCGCCTTCACCAGTCGATGCCGCGCGTCGTACTGAAACGACCAGGCCTCCGCCGAGCTCGTCATCGCCTCGAGGCGGCCCTCGCGATCCCACTGCAGGGTCTGGTGGCCGGCCGACGTCGGGCGCCCCGAGGGCGAGAGTCGAGCCCCAGGCGTGAGCGGATAGCCGTAGGGACCGTAGGTGAACTGCTCGCTCGCCCCGAGACCATCGACGCGCACCGGCCGCCCGAGCTCGTCGTTGTCGTAGGTGCGGCCGCCGGAATGGTCGTCGTCGATGGAGGCGATCGAGCCGCTCGCGTCGTAGCGGAAGCTCCGCTCGCGCAGGGTCTCCTCTCGTCGGCGG
>JAUHZF010000297.1 GCA_030426145.1 Polyangia bacterium | reverse complement strand
GTCGTCATGGCGCAGGCGGTGGTCAACCCCGATGCTCACGTCGGCCGGGGTGCCATCATCAACACCGCGGCGATTGTCGAGCACGACAACGTCATCGGCAACTACGCCCACCTCTCACCCAATGCCGCCTTGGGTGGAGCTGTGCGGGTCGGCGACCTTTCGCACTTCGGGGTCGGAGCCTCCGCGCTCCCTCTCGTGCAGGTGGGACGGAACACCACAGTAGGTGCCGGTGCCGTCGTGCATCGCGACCTCCCGGACGATGTGATCGCGGTCGGCATCCCCGCACACGTGCTTCGCACGAAGCCCTGACTTCAAGACTTGCCTGCCGTGGGAGTCAGCAGCGGAGTTTCTCACCCCAGGGTGGTCCGGGGGTCCCGCTAGCACCGGCTGCGCCACCAATACAGCCTCGACGGCGGCAGCCCCTCAGCCCGCGCGAACGCCGCTACGCTCTGGCCCGACGCTGCCTGGACCCGCAGCGCCTCGCGCGCCTCCTCCACCGTCCACCTCGTCGACCACGACCACGACCCTCGGCTCGCCATCCCCCACGCGTGCCACCGACTCAGACGGGCAACCACCCGCCATTGGTGGAGGGGTTACGGTGAAGGCGCAATCCTCGTCGATCCGGAGTCCGTCGATTCGATCCGCGCTGGAGTCGCCGCTCTGCTGTCGTCGTCTAGCCGTTGGAAACAGGTCGTCGCTGCGGGGTTCTCGAACGTGGAGCACTACCGTCCCGATGCCATCGGGGCTCGGTACGCGGCCCTCTACGAATCGGTCGCCCTCATCGCGGGAGAATCGGACCCAAGCCTCGCGCCGGCACGGAGCCAACCGCCCCTGCGCTTCCTCTAGCCATCTACAGCGGCAGCGAATACATCCCGGCGCCATAAGTCCCGACAACCGCACGCCTGGCTCCGTTGTCGTCGACCGTCACGACGTCGATAGCGCCAAAGGGCGGCAAACACTGGTTGTCGATTCCAGACCAGTTCGTTCCGTCTTTGGACCGGAACACACCCTCATCGCTGGCCGCGAAGATCTCACCGTCGGGGGCGACGAAGAGGTTCGCAATATCCGTCAGCTCCTGCATACCTTGGCTTACGTGTGAGAAGCTCGTGCCGCTGTCGGTGCTTCGCCAGACCCCCTTCCCGGCGACACAGGCATAGATGTCGGAGCCGCTCTGCACCAGACAGTGGACGGTCTCGCCATCCAGCTCGGGACCTGCCGCCTGCCAGGTGGCACCATCATCGGTGCTCCGGAAGAAGCCCATCAGGTTGGTGCCGGCGTAGACTGTACTGGGCGTGTTCTGATCAACCAGAACGGCTCGGGTATCCTGGCAAATGCAGGTACCCGTATCCCAGGCGCTAGGGAGACCGTTGTCGGAGGCGACCCAGTTGGTGCCACCGTCCCCACTCTTCCAGATCCCACCGAGCTGACTGCCGGCGTAGACGACTTGGGCATCCGTCGGGTGGAATGCGACCGCGAACGTATTCGAAGGCCCACTCAGTGGCTCGGTAAAGCTGGTACCACCGTTATTGCTGACGGCGAACTCCGGCCATCCACCAACGAAGATCCGGTTCTGCTCGTAGGGGTCCGCCTGGACCATGAACCCGTAGTCGCGACCGAGGCTCGAACTCATCGCCCACGGTGACCCAACGTTGGGCTTCTCCCACAAGCCTTGCCCCCACGTGCTCATGAAGACCTTCGTGCCATCGGCCGCAACCGACAGCGACCGCGTGAGCACAGCCTGGATACCGCTCACGCGGGTCCAGTTCAGAGCGCTGTCATTCGTCAGGAAGACCCCGGAGTGGTTCCCGCCAAGGACCCGGGAAGAGTCGCTCGGGTCGACCGACAGCTTCATCAACCGTGGCTGCTCCGAGTCGATCCCAGTCGCTAGTGGGCCTGTGAACGCCTGGGCGCCATCACTCGACCGATAGATTCCCAGCGGGTAAACGCTAGCGTAGACCGCATTGCAGTTGGACGGAGCAACCGCGACCTCATTGATGAGTGTGCCCCCGACGTTGACCTGGCTCCAGGTCTCACCACCATCGAGCGACTGATGGAGTCCATTGCCGAAGCTGGCTGCGTACATCACATCCGTGTTCGTTGCGCATGCCGCCGCGTCGTAGAGCGGCAGAATTCCGCTCAACGTCGTCGTCCACCCGCTCCCGCCGTTGTCCGTTGTGACGATCACGCCCTCTGAGAAGGAACCCTGTTGGTTGAGGGTGATCAGAGACGCCACGACACGGTCAGGATCGTTGAGGTCTCCGATGATGCTCGTCGTCCGGCTAAATGGCACGCCGTTGTTCACCGCGGTGAAGCTCACCCCGCCATCGGTCGACCGCAGGATGCCCCCGCCCTGAGTGCCGACGTAAACCTGATTGGCGTCGGCGGGATGAACCATAACGTTGAACAGGTAGAAGCCGTTGAGCGAAACAGGCATCCAGGTCAGACCGTCGTCGATCGAACGTTGGAGGCCGTTGCCCGTGGCGGCCAAGAGCTCATTCGGATTCGTCGGCGGGAAGGCCAATTCGTTGAGCGATGTATTCGCGACAGGAAGCTGAATGAACGTGAGTCCCGAGTCGATACTGCGGTACAGCTTGTCACCTGCGAGCATGTAGGCGACACCGGCCGTCCGAGGGTCGTGAACGACACGGGTCACGTTGGCGCCACTGAGTCCGTCGTCGTACGGCGCCCAGGTGTTCTCCTCGTCGACGAGGCCGTCACAATCGTTGTCGAGCCCGTCGCAGACCTCCGCCTCGGCGAGGATGTTGCTTACGCATTCGAACACGCCGTCGTTGCACTGCGTCGTTCCCGCCGTGCACTCCCCGGGCAGTGCCGTTTCGCACGCGATGCCAGTCCCAGCTACGTCCTCGTCGACAACGCCATCACAGTCATTGTCGACTCCGTCGCAGTACTCGGTCTGGTCGACCGTGACCTCGCACTCGCACCCGTCCTGGAGGTCCATGTTGGCGTCGACATACCCATCGCGACAGCTCGTGATGATGCCCTCGAAAGGCCTCCGGTACACTCCGATGGGGTCTTCGGTGTCGCCAGGCGAGTTCGACACGATCTCGAGCGCCTCGGCCGGCACGGCTCCATCGATGTCGGTGCTGTCGAGCGTGAGCTCGACGACGAGCTCCTTCCCAGCAGGGACCGACAGGGGCGGGCTGAGCACCGTGTCGTCGCAGCTGCCATCGCACAGACGCACGGCGTACTCACCGCCCGCGACATCGCTGGTGACGGTCACGCTGTCGATTCGAAGCGGGGCTGTTCCGACGTTGGCGAGCCTCAAGGAGGTGGTGGTGATGCCGTTGATGGAGACTTCTCCCCAGTCGAACGATGTGCCGTCGGCCTCGCACTCCGTGCTGTCGATGGGGCCCACGCAAAGTGCAGCCTCCGTCGGCTCGGGGGGCAGCTGTGTGCCATCGCCGCATGAGCAGCCTGATAGCGATGAGATGAGTCCGAGCGTGACGGCAGCCGAGCGACGATGAAGCAACATGAGGTCCCCCTGAAGTGTAGCAAGTGTGGCGCGTGGAGCCCGTGTTAGCTCTTGGTTGCGATTCCGATGAGGTGGGTTCCGATGAAGTTGAGGGCCGGGAAGCGCTCATTCAGTGCCATGCGGGCCATGCCGTAGCGCGTTCCCCACCGCTTGACCTCGATTCGCTCGAAGCCGACGATCCGTAGGAGACGCTCCATTCCCTGCTTGATGAAGGGGCGCACATGGGTCGGGTCCTCGTAGAAGAGGGAGCCGACTTGGGCGAAGTCGGGGGTGGTGATGAACGCGGTTCCACCAGGCTTGAGGACGCGATGGATCTCCATCACGGCATTGGTCGGGTCGAGCAAGTGCTCGATGGTCTCGAAGAACAGGATGGCGCCGACTGAATCATCCTCGAAAGGCAGCGGCTGCTTCAAGAGGTCGACTTGATGGCACTCGAACCCGTACTCTTCACGAAACTTCGAGAATCGCGAATCGTCATAGTCGACGATCTGAACGTTTCGGTAGCCAGCGGAGTAGGCCGAGATGCCCGCATGACCGTGAGCCGCGCCGACGTCGAGGACGACATCGGCCGTCTTCGTGTTGGCCTGCCGCAGCAGGTAAGGCACGGTAAACTTGTGAAAGGCCCCGATGCTGTCGCCGCTATAGCCTGAATCAGCCATCTCCTCGAGATAGCGGCCTTTGATGCTCTCCCACATCAGTACAGGTTCTCCCCTAGTATCTTTCGCTTGGCCTTCTTCAGCCGCCGTTTTGCTAGCGTGGCCAACCGCCCCGACAAGCCGAGGGCTACGAGCTCAGGTGAACCACGGAACACTTTGCGAACGAGTTCCCAATTGGTGTCGGGCTCGTCGAAGTCCCCCAGCAAGCGCCGTCGCTCTCCCGAGAGTGCATTGCGCAGGTAGAGTGAGGACGCCGACCGGTCGAACGGTGCCATCCACGCGTAACAGTATCCAACGTAGATGTTCATGCGCAGCTTTGGTTTGGTGGCCTGCAAGACACAGTGCCAGAGCGCATTGTGAAATAGGATCGCATCGCCCTTATGGAGCTTCACGGCGACAGCTTCCGGGTGTTGAAGCCCGTGCGGGAGGTCATCGGGCGGCCCCTCTGGGAACAGGTGCGATCCAGGTACCACCACCAGATTGCCGGATTGGTCGTCGAGGCAGTCCTCGAGGAAGTAGCCAACCTTCAGTTGCATCAAGGGTGCCGGCGTCGCCAACTCTCGGTAGCTGGGACAGGCAGGCCCGTCGTCGTGCCAGTCGACCGGGTCATCCTGGCCCTGGCCCGTGCGGCGGATGAGTTCCGCCGACATGATGCGCGAGTGAGGGCTCAGCAGCTGAGTGATGAGCGGGTAGGTCTTCGGGTGGTCCATGAGGAACCAGAAGCCCGGATCCCGCTCCATGATGTTCCCCTCGCGAAGATAGTCCTCGCCCGAGGCGGAGGGGTGGTCCTTCACCACATTCAGGGCGGCGTCTTCTAGATCGGCGAGTTCGCGCTGGGAGAGCGCGTTTCGCACGATAGTGAACCCCTGTTCCTTGAACTCGCGTTTGTGCGTTTCGAAATCCATGAGAGCCTCGCGCGGACGGTTCGTCACACGCCTTCGGTCTGCTGCGCCCGCGCAGCATAGTAGGCCAGGGTACGACGCAAACCGTCTTCGAGGGTCGTAGACTCCCTGAAGCCCGTCAGTCCGCGCAGCTTCGAGATGTCGGGGACGCGACGGGACACGCTGCCTTTCGGCGATGGGTGCAGCTCGATCTCTCCTTCCGCACCATGAATCTCCATCAACAGGCGACCCAGGTCTCGGATCTGTGTCTCGACTTCACTCCCGAGGTTGACCACCTCACCTGAGGCGCCCGCAGCCTCGGCGAGTCGTACAGTCGCCTCGATGGCGTCATCGACGTAGATGAAGGCTCGCGTATCGGCATGACCGTAGAGCTCGTAGCGCCCCACCAGCATGCGCTCGATGAAGTCCGGCACGACATGTTTGTCGCCCATGCGAGGCCCGTATGCGTTGTGGTATCGAATGATGACGAACTCCTTGTCGGAGGCCCGGCACGCATTGGCCACGGCCACCTCACCATGGAGCTTCGAAACCGCGTACGACCAGCGGGGATTGCTAACGTCTTCGATGCACAGGGGCACATCCTCCGCGGTCGGCACCGGCCAGTCGAACCGGCGCACCGTTCCGGCGTAGGCCTCGGACGTCCCCGCGTAGACGAACCGTTTCAGTGCCGGGTCGGCGCAGTACTTCTGAAGGAGGTGGAGCGTGGGCAGCGTGCAGCACTTGACCACCTCGAGCGGGCGCTCGTAGAAGTTCTGCGTGCCGTTGAGGGCAGCAAGGTGGTAGACGAGCTCGACGCCGTCCGGCAGAGCCTTCATGCACGACGCGTCACTGAGGTCGAGCGTGTATGCCGAGACGTTGGGTCGCGCACAGAGCTTGCGGTATGCCGCGTCGTCCTCGCCACGGATGAAGTTGTCGACCACGACGACTTCGGTGTCGGTGTCGCGGCTCAGGTTCTCGGCAAGCGCATAGCCGAGGAAGCCAGCCGCCCCGGAAACGAGGACCTTAGCCACCGAGCTTCTCCTTCGTGACCAGCACCAGGCCGGTTCCGAGTGCGTTCCAAACATCCACCAAACAGCCGCCGGGAGCCATGGATCTAGCGACGAGGTCCTTGGCGTCGTCGTAAGGGCTGTGGTTGGTCGCCACGAAGATGACGTCCGCGCCATCCACGCTCGCAGCGAGGTCGGTGGAGAATTTCACGTCACCGCGTTCGTCGACCTGCGCCTCCGTGATGAAGGGGTCGTGGACGCGCACTTCCTTGGGACTCGCTCTCAGGACGTAGCGGATCAGCTTCGCTGCAAGGCTGTCGCGCGTGTCGTCGGCGTCGCGCTTGAACGTGTAGCCGAGCACGGTGACGCGCAACCCCTTGAGGGGTCGAGCGTTGCGCTCGACGTAGTCGACCAGGTACTTCGGGAGGCTCTCGTTGATGCGCCAGCTCTGCACCAGCATGTCCGCACTCCAATAGGCTTCGGAAATCATGCCGAAGTCCTTGCGAAGACACGTGCCCGCGGTGAGTCCAGGCTTGGCCGTGACCGGGCGGGGGTAGTCGTGGTTGGTCAGCCGCAAGATCTCGTGCGGCTCCGCATCGTGCTCCATCGCGATCATCGCCAAAGCGTTGGCCACGGCGAAGTAGGCGTAGCGCGACGTGTTGTTGAAGAGCTTGACGAGCTCCGCCGTGATGAAGTCGCAGTGAAGGCGCTCCACGCCGAGGTTCGCGAAGAGCGCGTCGGCCGCCTCCTTCGAGGCCGCGTCCTCGGTTCCAATGATCTGTGGAAGCTTAAAAAGCTCCTCACGCGCTCGCCCCTCGAGGATGCGTTCTGGACAACACGCCAGCTGCACGTCCTCGCCTACCACGAGACCCGACTCCCGCTCGATGAGGTTCTTCACATAGGCTGTGGTTCGCGGGGCGGTCGTCGAACGCATGATGATCGTCTCCCCCGGCTTGAGAACCTCACAGAGTCGACGAATCGCACGGGTGACGGCCGTGAGGTCGGTCTCCAAGTGCTGGAGAAGAGGTGTGCCCACGGTGACGATGTAGTAGTCGGCACCACCGACCTTGCGGACGTCGTCCGTCATGGGCAGGCCTGGGTCCTCCAGGAGATGCTCGAATCCAGGCTCCTTGAACGGCATGCGCTTGCGGACGGCGACGTCCTCGCGGAGCGATGGGTTGATGTCGACGCCGACGGTCTCGACGCCGCTCTCGAGGAACGACAGCGCCAGAGGCAGCCCGACGCGGCCCGTTCCGATGACGGCAACCTTCATGGGAATTCCTTGCGACAACGGCAGATCATATTTTCCGTCCAGACTTCCTGCGTCCTGCCCACTTCTACGATCCGCACCGCGTTCGCGGCCAGCTTGATGGCCGACCAGAGGACGACGCGCATGGCCCCCTTCAGGTTCTTGGCGACCGGCCCCGTCTCGAAGAACGAGATGTCGACGAACCCGGCCACGCGCAGCAACTGTTGAAGGGAAGACGGGTTCAGGACCACCGAGTGTGTGAGGTCACCGTACACGACGTGGTTTGGGAGGAGCCCCGCGGCGTTCGGAGCCTGGACCAAGAGCGTTCCACCAGGGGCCAAGCGCTCACGGATCGCCGGCAGGAGCTTCATCAGCTCCTCCTTGGTGAAGTGCTCGAGAAAGTCGAGCGCCACCACGAGGCCGTAGTTGCGGTCATCGTTGGCGAGGAACTCGAACACGTCTGCCTTCTCCACGGGGAGCGAGGCCTTCTGGGCCAGGGCAACCATCTCGTCGGACACATCGATGCCGCGCACATCCTCGAAGCCCTCGCGCTCGAGGATCCACAGCAGGCGACCTAGACCACAGCCCAGCTCGAGCACGGGAGCACCCCGGTCGAGATCGGCGATGAGGGGCAGGAGCTTGCGCTGAGACCAGGCCCAGTAGTCCTTCAGCTCCTGGTCATCCGCGACGGGACGCGCCGAATCCTTGAAGGTCGACACGTAGCGCGCGTAGAGATGGCTGCGGAAGTTGTCCGACACGGGACGAGTGGGTTCGGAAGTACTGAACATCTTCACAGGTGGACCACGCTAGGCTCACGTCCAACGGGGGGAGAGGATGTATCAGGGCGAGTTTTCATGATTGAAACCCGCCGCGGCGGCAACTGGTATGGACAGCATCATGTGGGATTGGCGCGTACGTTTGCAGCAGGTGAAGCGAGCCGTGGTCCGCGAGGTCGTTCCCCAACCCGATCTCGTGCCATCCGAGTTCGACGGGGTGGTGACGGCGTTTCCCTTCAGCTACGCGAGCGGGCGCACGATCATCGACATCTGCCGCGAGCGGGGCATCGGGGCAAGCGGGCGCATCCTCATCGTGGGAGCGTACGGGGGTCGGGACTACCACTGGCTTCGCAGCCACGGTCACCAGCCGGCGATTCTGGACCTCGAAAGGCATGTTTGGGCCGACGGAGAAAGCTACGTGGGCGACGCCGCGAGCGAAGACGTGTGGCGCCTCACGGGTGGCGACTTCGACCTCATCGTCATGTGTGACGTGTTGGAGCACATCCCCAACGACTTTGCTGTGTTGAAGCACGCACGGAGTGCGTTGCGCGAGGGAGGGGCGTTGTTCATCAGTGTTCCGTTCCACCACGACGTCGAGGTGACGCACCTCCGCGCCTACACCTTGGCCACGTTGACCCGGCTTTTGGCGTCAGCCGGGCTGGACGTCGCCCGCGTCTGGCTGAGGCCGGGTCTGCTCGAGGTCGCACCCCGCCTCCTGGCCGCGTTGCACTACGGCGTGGGTCTCGCTACCCCGACCGCCGTGGCCGGCAAGGTGTTGGCTGGACTGTTGGAGATGGAGTACCGCCTGAACGACATGACACGGCCCGCGGCTCGTGCCCTCATCGGGCACCAGCAGCAGGGAGCGCACATCTTGTGCGTCTCGAGCGAGGTCCACGACCATCTCGCCGCCAACCAGAGCGCCTTCTGCACCTGACAGCGCGATGAAGATCCTCATTCCCAGCGCCAGCCATATCGACAACTTCACGAGCAACGTCGCGTTCACGCTGCGATCCATGGGGCACGAGGTCGCCACTGGCCCAAAGAGGTCGTGGAGCAAGCTCAATCGCTGGATTCACCGCGCCCGACTCCTGAAGCGCGACGCGCTGACGCGTGTACTTGGGGGGAGTGGACAGAGCGATGCCCCAATGTATCTCAAGCTCGCTCGCAGCTTTCGGCCGGAGATGGTGCTGGGGCTGACCAACCCGCTGAGCGACGAGGTCATCGACGATTTCAGGAAGCTGGGCGTGAGGCATGTCGTGGCCTGGTGGGCTGACGCTCCTGGCAACATGAAGCGCCGCGGCCTGTTCAGCGACGCGTGGGACGTCATCTACCTCAAGGACCCCGCCGCGGTGGCATCGTTCCGGCGGTGCGGCCTGGAGGCCGAGCTTCTCCACGAGGCACACAATCCCGAGTGGCACACACCAACTGGCGACCAGTTCAACGAAAACGTCGCGGTGGTCGGCAATGCCTACTTCTACCGCCAGATGCTCGTCTCCCGGCTGATCCGCGATGGCGTTGGAATTGACTTCTACGGCACGGAGCCCCCGACGTGGTCGAAGCCGGAAATCCTCCGGGTACACTCGGGACGCTACGTGCCGGGTCTCGAGAAGAGCCGCGTCTTCCATGAAGGCCTCGCGGCGCTGAACTCGATGAACCTCGTGGAGCGAGACTCGCTCAACTGCCGAGCGTTCGAGATCGCCGGCGCCGCCGGCCTCCAGCTCATCGAGAACCGACCCATCATCGAGACCTGCTTCGACCCCGGGCGCGAGGTCCTCGTGTTCGACGAGTACGATGAGCTGCTCGACCACATCCAGCGCGCCCGCCGAAGCCCCGCGGAGGTGAAGGTCATCCGAGAGGCAGGCCGCGCACGAGCCCTTGCGCACCACACCTACCGCCACCGCCTGGAGACCATCCTGAGCCGGTTTGGCGTGAAACCCAACTGAGCCACGAGCGGCCGATGAGCACCCTGGTGACACGGCTGCGCGCTTCCCCTTGGATGAAGGGGAGTCGATTCCACACGCTGGTGACCTTCGCCACCAACGCCTTCCAAGGCGTGATGGGCCTGTTCACCGGCGTCCTGGCGGCACGCCTCCTCGGCACGACGGGCAAGGGTGAGCTCGCAGCCATCCAGGCGGTCGCGACCATCGTCGTGACCCTCGGTACCTTCGGTCTGTACGAGTCGGTCATCTACTACGCGTCCCGCCAGCCAGAGACCGCTCCTCACGAGAGCGTTGTGACGACGGCGGGCCTCCTGCTGACCAGCCTCGTCTTCATTCCATTGGCATGGCTACTGATGCCCTTGCTCCTGCCAGAGCAACGTCCGGGCGTGGTCTGGGGCGCGCGGGTATATCTCTTCATATTTCCCGCCTTTCTCCTTCTGGGTGCCGTTCAGAGCTTGCTCCGCGCATCCGGGCAGATGATTCGGTGGAACGTCCTGCGCGTATTGGCGCAGAGCTTGTGGCTCGTCGTCATGCTTCTCGCCGTGTGGGTCGTCGAGCGGCGCGCGGAGCTATTGGCCTCGGGCTATGTGGCCCTTCTGTGCGTCGCCAGTGTGACCGTGGTGGTCACCCACCGTCGACTGTGGGCCGCGGGGTGGCCTCCACGTTGGCCCCGCCTCCGACGGCTTCTGACCTATGGCTTGCCCCTCTTCGCTCGAACGGGCTCGCGCGCACTCAATGTTCGCCTCGACGTCGTGGTCATGGCCGCCCTGCTGGCAGCCGAAGATGTTGGCATCTACTCAGTTGCCGCGACGTGGTCGATGATGCTGGCCATGATCCCGTCGGCAGTCGGCGCAGTGCTCTTCCCACGACTGAGTCGTGAACGCGACTCGAACCGTCGACGGTTGCTCGAGAAGAAGGCACTCGCCAGTGGCACCGCACTCATCGTCCTGGCGGCAGGCGCGCTTGCCATCGTAGCCCCCTTCGCGCTCCCTCGGTTGTTCGGCGACGAGTTCGCGCCGGCTATCCAATACGCCATCGGACTGATGGTCTCCGGCGTTGTTCTGGCCATTTCCCAACTCTTGGAGGCACTGGTTCAGGGACGTGGCCGCACCGGCGTACTGCTAGGAGCTGAGCTCGCAGGATTGGTGGTCACGGTGGTGGGCCTCATCGTGCTGCTCCCACGACTGAGGATCTGGGGTGCCGTCGTCACCTCCACACTTGCGTACCTCACCGTGACGGCCCTGCTCCTCGTTTGGCTGTGGAACGCACGTCGTGTTCAGGAGCAGGAGGAGACGGTATGAGTCCCGCGACGGCCCCCGCCTTCGACACGTCTCAACAGCACAATCCCGTGCTCGATGGTGTCCGCGGAATCGCCGTGCTCGCCGTGCTCGCCTTTCACGTCCGAGGCCCCATCCCTGACCTCGCAGGGATCGCATGGCTGCGCTACCCACTTCACCTTCTCTCGCCCCTGTGGTCCGGCGTGGACCTGTTCTTCGTACTTTCGGGGTTCCTGATCACCAACATATTGCTCCGAGCTCGGCGTCACCCTCACTACTTTCGGAACTTCTACGCTCGGCGCACGCTTCGAATCTTTCCGCTCTACTACTTCACGCTGCTGCTGCACTACCTGGCCGAGCTTTGGGGCCCAGAGGCCCTCTCGGGTCCCGGTGCGAGCCGCCTGCGCCTGTGGTATTGGCTCTACGCTCAGAACTGGCTAGGCGGCCTCTACGGCGAGTCGCTACGTGCGTTCGAACACTACTGGTCGCTCGCCATCGAAGAACAGTTCTACCTTCTATGGCCGCTCGTCGTTCTCGCCACCAGGTCCAACCGCGCGGGATTGCGCATATGTGGATCATGCTTGGTGCTCTGCCTCGGCCTGCGTTGCGGGCTTCTCGGCACCGAGAACGGGTCGATTTCAGATTGCTTGCGGCGCGCCTCCAGGCTGGACCGGGCAAGGCTCGAGTAGAAGTCGACGTTTGAGTCCTGGTACTTGTAATGCCATTTCCAC
>JAUHZF010000296.1 GCA_030426145.1 Polyangia bacterium | reverse complement strand
GAGCCTCAAGACGAGCGCGGGCCGGCAAGATCGACCTGTTCAAGATTCTGTTCATCCTGGTCATCGGGGCGGGGATCTACCTGGCGTCGGCCTTCGCGCCCCACTTCTGGGTGAAGTTCAAGATGGACGAGGTCGTCCAGGTCAGCCTGCTGGAGTGGCGTGACCGCTCCCTCCGCAAGGCCGAGGAGCGCATCGAGGGCCTGGACCTCCTGCCCGGTCGTCTGCGGGCCGTCCTGCGTCGAGGACTGAGCGCCGACCCGACGAAGCGGCGGCCAAGCTCGAAGAGGCGCGCGCGGTGGGCTCCGACGATCAGAGCTCGGCGTGGATCACCTTCCGCGAGGCCCAGATCCTCATCGCGCTCGGTCGCGCCGACGAGGGGCGCCGCGCCAACGAACGCGCAGCGCAGCTCGCGACCGAACACGACGTGCCCGAGGTGCGGGTGCAGGCCCTTGGGCTCAGCGCGGTCGATGCCTATCGGCGCAACGATCTCGAGCGGGCCAAACGGCTGTTCGAAGAGGTCATCGAAGCCGCGGTGGCGCTCGGCGACGCCGTGACCGAGGCCAAAGCGTGCTTCTACCTGGCCAATCTCGCGCCCACCGAGAGCCTCGACCTCTTCGTTCGCGCCATCGAGACGGCGCAGGCCGCAGGAGCGGTCTCGGTCGAGCTCTCCGCACGGCAGGTCTTTGCCGACGCACTCTTCCAGCTCGGGCGCCGCGAAGACGCTGAGCGCGAGATGAAGAGCGTCGCCGCCCAAGCGCGCCACCGGCGCCTGCGACAGCTCTCCGCGATGGTTCAGATCCAACTCGCGTGCTGGCGCCTCTGGGACGACGACGTCGAGGGAGCCGAGCGACACTGCCAGCGGGCCTTCGAGCACGGAGCTGCGAAGGGCAGCACCCTCGAACGCAGCATGGTGGCGGCCATCACTGCAGCTACCGCCGCATCACGCGGTGACCAACCGGGGGTCGACGTCGCGTTGGCCACCCTCGAGGCCGAGCGCGGCGAGCTCGACGAGCCCGACCTCCACCGCGTGCTCGCCTGGGCAGCCGAGCACGCGACGCCAGCGCTCGCATCACGCTTCCCGGCCTGACCCCGCTTCAGCCGAGGCGGCGTTTCACGTCGGCGATGACCGCATTCGCGACCTCGCTCATCTTGGCCGCCTCGGACGCGTCGACGAGGTCCATGGTGAGGGGGTGTCCCGCCTTCAGGACGGCGCGGACCGCGTCTTCGATGGCGTCGCCCGCGCGCCCGAGCTCGGGGTCGTTCTTGCGGGGAGACAGCCAGCGCAGCGCTTCCCCGGTCGCGAGCAGCATGGCCATGGGATTGAGCTGGTCCTTGCCGGCGAAGGGGGGAGCCGAGCCGTGGATGGGCTCGAACATGCCGTGGTCGTCGCCCACGTTGCAGCCGACGGCCATGCCCATGCCCCCTTGGAGGACGCTGGCGAGATCGGTGCAGATGTCGCCGAACATGTTGGTGGTGACGAGCACATCGTAGCGCTCGGGCTCGGTGATCAGCCATTGGGTGAGAGCGTCGACGATGGCGACGTCCTTCTCCACCTCGGGGTACTCGGCAGCGACCTCGTCGAAGACGGCTTTGAACAAGCGGCAACCGTCGAGCACGTTGTGCTTCACGATGGCGGTCACGCGCTTCTTGCCGTCGCGTGGGGCACCGTTGCGCTTCATGGCCATCTCGAAGGCGAGGCGGATGACCCGCTCGCTGGCGTGGCGCGTGATGAGGCGGGTGTCGGCGGCGACCGTCGCGCGGCCCCCCGGGGCGAGGGTGCCACTGACGCCTGCGTAGAGGTCTTCGGTGTTCTCCCGGATGAACACCATGTCGACGTTCTTCGGCTCCCACACCTGGCTGAAGCTCCCGCTGATCCGGTGACGCACGCCTTCGTACAGCTTCACCGGTCGCACGTTGGCGAAGAGGTCGAGCTTGATCCGGTTGCCGATGACCGGCGACCACCCAGCCATCTTGCCGCCGCCCATGGTGACGGGCCCCTTGCCGTCGGGGGAGGGCCAGCCCACCGCGCCGAGGAGGATGGCATCCGCGTCGCGGCACTTCTCTTCGGAGCCCTCCGGCCAGTCTCGGCCGTGCTCGAGGAAGTAGCGACCGCCGCAGGGAACGGTCTCCTTGGTGAAGCTCAAGGAGGTGACCTCGGCGATGGTGTCGAGGAGTCGCGCCGCGTGGCTTGCGACCTCCTCACCGATGCCATCGCCGGGCAGAAGGACGAGGTTGTAGGTGGACATGGGTCGCGCATTGTCCAATTTTTTTTCGGGCCCTGGGGAACTCTTCTGGGACGCCCGTGTCCTGTACTTCGAGACGCGCGATTGGGAAGACAGCGCAAGGCCCAGTGAGGGGCCATCGCTCCCACCGCACGCCTCGACTCCTACCTCTACCCCACCACGCTGGGCCGCGATCTGGCCACGGCACCCCCCAGGAGCAAGCCATGCAGGACAAGCGATACACCACCGATCCGTCTTCCAAGACCACCCGCGAGCGCATTGCCCAGGCCGTGCCCGCCACCACCACCGCGGCCTTCTTCGCGCCGCCTTCGTCGCGCCGCGTCGATGCCCCCAAGGGCTACCGCATGGTGCCTTCCCCGGGCGCGGTTTCTCCCACCGACTGCGACACCGACGCCGATGGTGTGAGTCTGCAGGTGCGTTGGGGCGACAACACCCTCGCGGTGCACGACCTCGACGAGGGGCGCGACTTCTTCGCTGGAGAAGGCGACGGCGACGACCTCCAGGTTCCAGCCAGCATCCTCGGCCATGACCGTCTCCCCCTCGTGCTCGACGGTTGCGTCGTGCTGCCCGAGCTCGCCACGGGCACGGTGCGGCTCGCCGACGACACCGAGATGAGCCTCGACGAGGTCATCGCGAGCGGCGGGACCCGTCCCTGCCCGCAAGCCCCCGGCGCCGTCATGTTGCCCGTCGCGGCGGGCATGGTCGCCACCCTCTCTCTCGGCGAGCTCGTCATCGAGGTTCGCGGCGAGAAGAAGAGCCGCCGGCTTCGGGCCTTCACCCTCGCAGCCCTCGCGAGTGGCGCCGCGGCTTCCATCGGCGCCTCCTTCCTCGCCCACGCCGGGCTGCTCGGCGCGATGGCGATGATGATGCCCACGATGGGCGCCGCCACCGACGACAGCCTCACCGACGACCAGCGCTACCTCATCCAGCAGGCCATCGAGACCCAGGCCGAGCTCGAGCAGGAAGAGCAGGAGATCACGGCCCAGAACGAAGGGGCCGAGCAGGGCGGTGAGCAGGGGGAGCGCCACGCCGGTGAAGAGGGCCAGGCCGGCTCCGACATGGCGCCGCAGCGTGATGCTCGTATGGCCATTCAGAACCGCGGGCCGCAGAAGGCCGTGGGCCAGACCCGCTCGGAGCTGATGCAGGAGGCCAGCACCTTCGGTCTCATCAACGTGCTCAGCGGCACCCCCGGTCCTCAGTCGGACATGGGCGAGCAGTTCGCCTCCGGCCTCGACGCCGTCGATGCCACCGGCAACATGTGGGGGAGCGAGCCCGGTGACGCCTTCGGAGCCGGCGCCCTCGGCCTCACCGGGATCGGCGAGGGCGGTGGTGCCCACGGCAAGACCTACGGCCTCGGTCGCATCGGTACCATCGGCAACGGCAATTGTCTGTCGGCCAACTGTGGTGGCGACGGCTTCGGCCGGTCCGGTGGCATCCTCAGCAAGGGCCACAAGGCGCGCCCGCCGCACATGCACAGCGAGAAGGAGACCCTGACCGGCCAGCTGCCGCCCGAGGTCATCCAGCGCATCGTGCGCAACAACTACGGTCGCTTCCGCTCCTGCTACGAGAGCGCGCTGCGCAACAACCCCAACCTGAGCGGACGCGTCGTGGTCAACTTCGTCATCGGCCGAGACGGCGCGGTCAACAGCGTGGGCGGCGGCGGTGACCTGCCCGACGCCGGCGTCATCTCCTGCGTCGCCAGCAACTTCCGGGGCCTGACCTTCCCGCCCCCGGAGCACGGCATCGTCACCGTCAGCTACCCCATCGTCTTCACGCCGGGCGGCTGAGCCCGAAGGGACAATAAGCTCGCTACCTCCGTGGGGCGTCCGAGCAGTGAAGCTCGGGCGCCCCTGTTTTTTTTTGTTCGCGTGGGTGCCCAATCGGTGAGCGTTCATGCCCTACAAGTCGTCGCGAAGTGACGCCGTGTGGGGAGGCCCCTCCCGCACAGCGCGGGGAGGGGCCTTCTGACAGCCATGGGAACGTATCTAGTCTAGCCGGCGTTCACTGGCAGATCGGGCAAGGATCACCCGGGTCGAACTCGCCCTCGTATTCCGGCGGCGGGTCCTCGGGCTCGCCCATGATCGGGCACACCTCGGGGGTGCCTCCGCTGATGGCGGCGGCCTCGCCCTGAATCCCGGATGGGTGCTGCATCACTGCGGCGGCTTGGTCCAGCTTGCCGGTGTAGATGTCGATAGGATGGAGAGCCGCTTCGCCATCGTCGCGTGACCAGAGGACGAACTGCGCGGGTGAAGTCAGGCCCTCGCGATAGGTGCGGAGGAACGACGTGGGGCGGAACTGCGCCCCCGGGTGTTCGTCGTTGTCGTCGCCCACGCAGACCACGCGTGGGTCGAGCTCCTTGCAGTCCACGAGCCCGTCTGCGCCAGTGAGGGTATCGAGGCGCAGGGCCTCGAACCCACCTTGGGCGTTCTGAAGGTAGTAGACCACGAAGCCGCCGTAGTCCTGGGTCCAGGTGAAGAGCCCCATGTAGATGCCCCTCGAGTGACGACGGAAGTCACGCAGCTCCGAGGGCTGATCGAGCGAAGGAATGGGAAGGGGTTCATGCAGCAGGGTGTTCCCTTGCGCGTCGAGTCGATAGACGTTGATGACCGGGACCTGCGAGGTGAGCGTCGTCTCTCGACGCACGAGGGTATAGGTCGCCTGATTCAGGTCGATCGGACAGGTCCCCGCCTGGTCGAGACTCAGCGTTCGGAAAGACCCCGCGGGCGCAACCTGACCCGCGGGGGGCCAAGGGAAACCTCCCACCACGTTGCCCTGCCCATCCAGTTCATAGAGCTTGGAGGCGCTTCCGTCGTGCTGGAGAAGGAATGTTCCGGCTACGCCGGCGACGCGCCAACCCGGGTCGAGTGGCAACGTCTGCACGGGCAGCACACCGGTCGGCTCATCCCAGTGCGTGAGGTGAGCATCGCTCGTGTCGTCGAAGACGAGCCAGTCGATGATCGGTGGGTGGCCGGACATGGCCTGGGTGACTTGCCCTTCCTCCTCCGGTGCGGGAGGGGATGCACATCCGGCGGCGAGCAAGAGTGCGGTGAACGATCCAATAAGTATGTGTCGCATCATGGCCAGCCCTCACAACAAGAGCCGTGCCGGCGCCAAGTGTTCGATATCGCGCGCGCCCCGAGATGGGTGCCCCATGGGTCTTCGTGCACGTCCCTGGAGCGAGGCGCCGGCTCAATCCTTGAATCGACCGGAGAGGATGAGGCCGATGACGCCGCCGAGCAGGCTGGCGGCGAACATCATGGCCGACACCATGAGCCCCACCGCGATGGCGGCGTCGGGCGGGGCGTTGTCGATGAGCTCGAGCACGGCGGCGAAGAGTCCCTCGCGGACGCCGAGGCCCGATGGCGTGACCATGACGATGTCGGCGAGGTACAAGAGCGGCGCGATCGCCATCACCGTCGGTGTAGAAAGATCGAGCTCGATGGCGCGGAACGCGAGGCCGTACGTCAGGGCCTGAAGCCCGACTTCGAACAAGAGCCAGAACCAGGTCTTGGGGCGGCCGTAGCGCACCTTGCCCCGCACGGCTTTGGGCCACACGCGGCACACGAGCACCACCACCAACGACCCGCCGAAGAGCACGCCCCCGCCTGCCCAGATGAGGGGCTCTCGCGTGCCGATGAGGGCCGCGCCGATACAGCCCACCGCACCCATGCCCGCGGCGTGCATCGCGGTGTCGCCCACGATGGAGCTCGAGCCCACGATGGCGTCCTTCTTGTCGCGCGAGATGGCCCAGACCTTCACCGCCTCCGAGGCCGGGATGACCAGGTTGGCCAGCATCCCGATGAGCTGCGTCTGGAGGAGGTACGGGAAGTCTTTCCGACGCAACGGCGTCTCGGCGAGCATGTCGGCCCACTTGGCGATGCGCACCGTGCGCTGAAGTACGTGCACGAGGGCGCCGGCGATGAGCCAGGGCACCACCTCGGGCCGGGCGACCCGCGTCCAGGCGTCGGCACCGCCGAAGTAGAACACCACCCCCAGGACCACGATCGCGAGGCCGATCCGCAGAAGGCCGCCGCGAAGGCCGCCGCCTCGAAGGCGATCGAGCGGATGAGGAGGTCTTGGTTCCACGGTTAGGCCGGACCGAGGCCGAAGGGATAGCGGTGGCCAGCGCGGGCGTCTACGCGGGGGCGCTCAAGGCGCGCAACAGCGGAAGCCCACGTGCGCGCTCGCGTCGTCCCGATCGCGCGTGGTGATGGTATTGCCATCGTCGCCGCGCGCGCAGTTCAGCTGGTCTGCCGCGCTCGCGAAGGAGCCTCCGCGGATGGCGCACTCCTGATAGCGCGGGTTGCTGCTGCCACTCGAGCAGTTGTCGGTCCATTCGGCCACGTTGCCGCTCATGTCGAAGATGCCCGTTGGCGTGACGCACTCGGGGGAGGTGCCCACGGCGACCGTGATGTCGAGATCGGCGGCGCCGTCGTTGCATTGCTGGTCGACGTAGGCCCCACCGTAGGGATACGTGGCCGTGGCCTCGGCCGAGCAGGCGGCGAACCACTGCGAGACCGCGGGGTCGTCTTCCATCTCGCGATCGACGCTGCCACCTTCGCGCGCGCCACAGAGCCGCATGCCGCGCCACTGACAATAGGCCACGGCATCGCACCAATCCACGCAGACCTGAGGGTGGCTCCCGCACCCTTCACCTTGGCAGACGCGCTCGCTCTCCATGCAGCCGGTGCGGTTCGGGTCGAGGTCGGTTTCGGGGGCGTAGTCCCGGTTCCAGGCGCAGGCTTCGCTTTGCCCTTCGAGGGTGACGTCGGCGGCGAGAAAGGCCGCGTACGCGTCGCGGGTCACCTCGTGGGCGTCGATGCTGAAGCCCGTGGAGCCAGTGCCGATGGCCACGGTGGGGTTCTCGGGGCAGGTACCGCAGCCAGTCTCGCAGGTGCCGACACACTTTTGTTTGGCGCACTCGCCATCGTCGAGGGGCAAGGAGGCGTCGTCGATGGCGAGGCTCTGCACGTCGAGCGTGGCGTCGATGCAGGCGCCGCGTACGCAGGTCTGCTCTTCGGGACAATCGACGTCGAGGCAAGAGCTGCACAGGGGCATGTGGAGGAGGCGATTGGTACCCGCCTCGTCGTAGGTGACGTTGGCTGTGCGTACGATGCGCTCTTGGGTTGCGCCCTGGCGTCCGACCACGCGCACCGCGACCGTGTGATCGCCGCAGTATCGTGGGCCCAAGCCCTCGTCGCATCCGAGAAAGATGCTCCCCGGGAGCTGACCCGCCTCGAAGGTCTTCGTGTAGTCGTCGCTGCCGCGGCTCGCTTCGACGACCACGGTGTCGAACGCGGCCGATGCGTCGGTGACGATCGCGACCGTGAGACCGGGGAGGGGTGCATCTTCTCCGCATCCGAAGATGGCGACGGAGAGGGGAAGGAGCCAGCCCGCCAGCCGGCGCATCAGAACTCCACCTTCAGGCCACCGAGAGGGGCCTCGTCGATGTTTCCGTCTCGCGTGGGGGAGGCGGAGAGCACGTTGGGTTCGGCGTTGTTCTGGGCGCTGACCACGACCGGCACGATCCAGAGGGCATTGGCGGCGAGGGCACCGAGCACGATGAGGGTGGTCGTTCCTGCCCCAAGCCCATCATCGTCATCGGGCAGGCTGATGGGCGAAGGACTGGGCGCCGGCTCGGGGCTGGGTGATGGGGTGACGCGGGCTACCGGTTGATTGCGCACGCACTGGCTTCCCGCCCAACGCCAGCCGTCGGGGCACGTGGGGCTCGCGAGGCGCTGCTCGCCGACCGGAACCACCTCGAGGCGGAGCAAGGCGCCGCAACCCTCTGGAGGCGCGGTGTCTTCGAGGCCGGCGACGGCACATTGGGCCACGTCACCGCCCTGCTTCAGCTGCTTGCGCAGGGCGTGGCGCCGGCTTCCGCCCCCGCTTCCCATCACGCCGATTCGCCCTTCTTGCGTCGCCCGCCCCCCGGCGCTGAGGGAGAAGGCACCCACGTTGACCGCGGCCACGACGTGGGTCGCCATGTCGCACTGGTCCCCTTCGAGCTGGCTGCGCTCGACCTCGTCTTCGGTGGCCTCGTAGCGACCAGCGACCGTCATCTCCACGTCCAGCCGGCCGGCCTCCTCCAGCTTGCCCTCGAGCTCGATCGCTCCGAGGGGGAGGTTGGCGTAGAGCGTGTCGACGTCTTCGATCGTGACCTGCTCGGAGGCAAAGGTGACCCCCTGGTAGCGGTAGGGGATCTCGGCCCCGCACCGCAGCACCTGCATCTCGCAGCCCTCGTAGCGAACGGCGACCACACCACGCTGCAGTCGCGACTCGAGGGCGACGCGATCGTTGGACGGCCATTCGATGACGAGAGGCCGGTCCTGACTCGCGTGAACCTGACACTTGGTCTGGCCCTCGGGCTCGTAGGCGGGCACGACGGGGTCGACGGAGGGCGCACCTCCGCAGGCGCTGAGGAGCAGCGAACAAGCGAGCAGTCGTCGAACCATGGACCTGAGGTAGTACGTCGAGGACGCGTTTGTCTGCCCTCCGTCGTGAGCCGCGCAGGATTTCGTCGCCAGCCTGTGGTAGCGGCAGGGGCTGTCATGCTGGATCAGCTGCTGCGGCTCGGGCTCGGAAAGCGCATGCCAGTCGTCGACGGACGCCTGGAGGTAGACCTGTTCGACGCGGAGGTCGTGATCCAGCGCGACGACCACGGCGTGCCTTACATCGAGGCGCAGACCGAGGCCGATGCTTATGCCGCCATCGGGTTCTGCCACGGTCAGGACCGAGCGACCCAGCTCGAGATCACCTTGCGGGGGGTGCGCGGTACGTTGGCCGAGCTCATCGGCACCGATGGGGTGGCGATCGATCGTCTATCCCGCCGCATCGGGTTCAAGCGTGCGGGTGAGCGGCAGCTGGCCCGCGCCGAGGTCCGGGTTGCGGCACAGCTCGAGGCTTATGCGCGTGGGGTCAACGCGGCGTTCGCCCAGACCCCGGTGCCGCACGAGCTCGAGCTCCTCGGGCGCAAGGCACCGACGCCATGGGAGGCCTCTGACGTTCAGGGCTACTCGGCGCTGCTCTGCTTTGCCCTCGCGTCGAACTGGGACGTCGAGCTGATGCGTCTGTCGGTGCTCGTGCACGATGGCCCCGAAGCGCTGCTTGCGCTCGACCTGCCCTACCCAGAGGACCTGCCCCTGAGCCAGCACCCGACGGTGGCGTCGGGGGGGCGCCTCGTCGAGAGGCTCGCGAAAGACCTCGCGGCCTTCCACCGCGTGATGGGCACGGGCGGCGGCTCCAACGCGTGGGCGGTGAAGGCGCACAAGAGCAGCACCGGTCGACCCATCCTCGCCTGCGATCCACACCTCGTAGCGCAGCTCCCGGCGCTGCTCTACCTGCTTCAGGTTCGGGCGCCCGGCGTCGAGATGGCGGGCGCCTCCTGGGTCGGTGTGCCTGCCTGCGCGCCGGGTCACAATGGGTTCGCCGCGTGGGGGGTCACGGCTGCCCACGCCGACAACACCGACTGGTTCGTCGAAGCCCTCGACGACACAGGTCGCCGGGTGCGCGACGGCGATGGCTGGGCCCCGCTCGAGATCCACGAGGAGCGCATCGTGGTGAAGGGCGGCGCGGACGTGGTGGAGCGGGTGCGTGTGGGCCCGCGCGGTCCCCTCGTGGTGGAGGCCCGCGACGACGTCGTCGGCGGCGACGCGGTGGGGCAGGGCTACGCGCTCGCGTTGGGGGCGACGTGGCTCGCGGACCGGCCCTACACCGGCCTCTACCGTGCGCACGAGGCGCGGTCGTTTGCGCAGATGCGCGACCTCTTCGCGCAGGGCTCCACCTCCACCGTCAGCGCCGTCTACGCAGACGAAGAAGACGCGGTCGGGTGGTTCTTGGCCGCCGAGGTCCCCGAGCGGCGTGGTCACGGTCTCTTGCCCCAGGCGGGGTGGGAGGGCGGGTTCGGGGACGTGATCCCGTTTTCGCAGATGCCGCATACGGTCGAGCCGCCCGAAGGTTTCGTATGCACGGCGAACAACCAGCCCCGTCGTGAGGACGACGGTCCCTTCCTCGGCGCCGACTGGCTGGATGGGTACCGTCAGCGCCGCATCGCCGCGTGTCTCCACGCCCGCGACGATTGGGACGTGGACGGCTGCTTCGAGCTCCAGCGCGACGTCATGTCTCAGCCCTGGCTCGAGGTTCGCGACGTGATCATGGGTTTGTCGTCGAGTGACCCCGACGTGTTGCTCGGGTTGCGGCAGCTTGCGGGCTGGACGGGCAGCATGGCCAGCGAGAGCGTGGGAGCGTCGGTGTTCGGCCTCTTCTGTCACCGCATGGTCCGCCGCCTCGTCGAAGCGAAGGCGCCGCGGACGGCAGCATGGGCGCTGGGTAAACCCTTCACCGCGCTTCTCCCTACGAGCACGCTCGGGACCCGTCACATGGGCAAGCTCGTGCGCCTCCTTGGCGAGCAGCCCGCCGGTTGGTTCGCGGCCGGCTGGGGGATCACCATGGAGGGCGCGCTCGGTGAGGCGGTGGCCGAGCTTCGCCGGCGCCGCGGCCACGACACCCGCCGTTGGACCTGGGGCGAGGTGAGGCCCCTCGTGCTTCGCCATCCCTTCTCGCAGCAGCCACCCCTCGACCGCATCTTCGACCTCGGTCCCCTTCCTGGGGAGGGCGACAACACGACGGTGTCGCAGGGTGGGGTCGACTACGCCCGCGACCTCACGCACCAAGAATGGCTCCCCATGCTGCGTGCGGTCTTCGACGTGGGCGCTTGGGACAACTGCCGCATGGCCGTTTCGGGAGGCCAGTCGGGCAACCCCTTGTCGCCGCACTACCGCGATCAGCTCGGGCCTTGGCGAGAGCGCGGTATCCCGCTCGTGTGGAGCCCGGAGGCCATCGCGCAACGTGTGCGCCACCGGCTGGTGCTGTCCCCGCGGTAGCGCGAGCGCATCCGCGGAGTCGTCTCGACGTTGTGATCTCAGGCGGTTGACACGTTTGACTAGAGCTTGACGCGTTGCGTTACTACACTTGGGGGGTGAGCGATGCTTCGCGGTTGAAACCGCCTGGGCGCTGGGGACTGTACGAGCCGTCGACCGAGCACGACGCCTGTGGGGTCGGTTTCGTGGCCCACATCAAGGGCGCGAAGAGCCGGGGGATCGTCGAGCAAGGCCTCGAGGTCCTGCGTCGGCTCGCCCATCGCGCCGCCACGGGAGCCGACCCCCTCACCGGCGACGGCGCGGGGATCATGGTTCAGCTCCCGCACCGCTTCTTCTGGCGCGAGGGGACGCGCCTCGGCTTCGACATGCCGCGACGTCGCAGCTACGCGGTGGGTCAGGTCTTCCTGCCTCCCGACCCTCTCGCGCAGCGGGCCATCGCCTCCACCGTCGCTCAGATCGTGGCCGAAGAAGGCCAACGACTGCTCGGCTGGCGCGACGTTCCCATCGACGAGACGCACCTCGGCCCGGTGGCGCGCGAGGTCTTGCCGCTCTTTCGCCAGGTCTACATCGCGCGTCGACGACTCCCGCCGAGTGCCTTCGAGTCCAAGCTCTACGTCATTCGCAAGCGCGTCGAGAATCGCGTGCGCGAGCTCGGACTCGACCCGGAGCACCGCTTCCACGTCGCGAGCCTGTCCGCCGAGACCATCGTCTACAAGGGGCTGCTCCTACCGGAGCAGCTGCCCCACTTCTTCGCCGACCTGACGGCGAAGGACTTCGTGAGCGCCATCGCTTTGGTGCATTCGCGCTTCTCGACCAACACCTTTCCCACGTGGGATCTCGCCCAGCCGATGCGGCTGATGGCGCACAACGGCGAGATCAACACGTTGCAAGGCAACCGCAACTGG
>JAUHZF010000015.1 GCA_030426145.1 Polyangia bacterium | reverse complement strand
TGACTGACGCTCTTCGAGGGCGCGCAGGCGACGCTCGGCAGAGCCGGCGACGAGCTTGGTGACGACGAAGCGCTTGTGCTTCGAGAGCGGGCGGGTCTCGGTGATCTCCACGCGGTCCCCGTCCATGTAGTAGTTCTCGGGATCGTGCGCCTGGTAGCGGGTCCGCGTCTTGACGTACTTGAGGTACTTCTTGTGGCGGAAGAAGCGGACGATCTCGACCACGACGGTCTTGTCCTGCTTGTCGCTGCGCACGACGCCGATCAGCTTCTTGCGCGGCTTGCCCTTGGCCTCGGCCTGGGTGGCCTGAGCTGCTTCAGTCATCGCTCTTCTCCTCGGCGGCCTCGGCGGCGCCGTCGTCACTGGTCACGGGCTCGGCCGCATCGGCTGCCGCCGCGGCCTTGGCCTCCTCGACGGCCGCATCGGCGATGAGCTTCTCGCTCATGATCGTCTTGATGCGGGCCAGGTCGCGGCGCATGCGGCGCAGCGAAGCCGTGTCGTCGAGCTGGTTTGTGTAGTTCTTCATCTTCGCGTCGAAGATCTGACGGCGAAGGTTCTTCTCGAGGTCGGCGAGACGCTCGGGGGTGCAGTCGCGAAGCTCCTGGGTTTCCATCGTCTTCCTCCAGAATCAGAGCGCGTCGCGCGTGATGAAGCGGCACTGCAGAGGCAGCTTGTGCGCCGCGAGACGGAAGGCCTCACGAGCGATCGGCTCCGGCACGCCGGCCATTTCGTAGAGCACGCGGCCCGGCTTGACCGGGGCGACCCATTCTTCGGGGTTACCCTTACCTCCACCCATCCGGACCTCGAGGGGCTTCTTGGTCACGGGCTTGTCGGGGAAGATGCGAATCCAGAGCTTGCCTTGGCGCTTGACGTGGCGCTGGATGGCCATACGACCGGCCTCGATCTGGCGGGCGGTGATGCGGCCAGGCTCGAGAACCTGCAGCGCGAAGTCGCCGAAGGACACGTTGCTACCGCGCCAGGCGAGACCGCGGGTGCGGCCCTTCATCTGCTTGCGGAACTTGGTCTTGCGGGGAGAAAGCATGACGTTGGTCTCCGAAAAGAGGGGGGATCAGGCTCCGATGGTGCGGGGCTTACGCGGAAGCACCTCGCCCTTGAAGATCCAGACCTTGATGCCGATGATGCCGGCCTTGGTGCGTGCCTCGGCGAGGCCGAACTCGATGTCGGCGCGGAGGGTGTGCAGCGGAACCCGACCCTCGCGGTAGGTTTCGACGCGGCTCATCTCGGAGCCGCCGAGCCGACCGGCACAGCGAACGCGGATGCCCTTGGCACCGAACTTCATCGCGATGGCGACGGCCTTCTTCATGGCGCGGCGGAAGGCGATACGACGCTCGAGCTGGGCGCCGATGTTCTCGGCGACGAGCTGGGCGTTGGTCTCGGCCTTGCGGACCTCCTGCACGTCGATGAAGACCTCGTTCTCGGTGAACGACGACACCCCGGGGAACTTCGTCTCGTCCTTGCCGGCCGAGTCGAGGTTGCCGACCTTGAGGGTCTCGATGCCCTTGCCGCCCTTGCCGATCACCATACCCGGACGGGCGGTGTAGACGATGACCTTGGCGCGGTTGGCCGCACGCTCGATCTCGATGCCCGCGATCGACGCGTTGTAGAGGTACTTCTTGATCGCCCGCTTGATGCGGATGTCCTCGTGGAGCCAGCGCCGGTACTTGTCACCGTGCTCGTACCACTTGCTGGACCACGTCTTGATGACGCCGACGCGGAAACCGTAGGGGTGGGTCTTTTGTCCCATGAGCTTACTTCCTGGTGCCTTCAGTCCTCGCGCTCGGCGAGCTCGATGTGGATGTGCGAGACACCCTTCTGGATGCGGGTGGCGCGCCCCATGGCGCGGGGCCGCCATCGCCGGAAGAACCGGTTGGGGGCCTTGTCCACCGTGACCTTGCTGATGAACAGCGCGTCTACGTCCGCGTCTTGCTGCTGCGCGTTGGCGACGGCGCTGTCGAGGAGGGTACGGACCACAGCCGCGCCGCTCTTGTTGGTGAACTGCAGGAGCTGGATCGCCTCGACCACGTCGCGACCGCGCACCAGATTGGCGATGACGCGCGCCTTACGGGGGGCGATTCGCGAGAACCTTGCACTTGCCTTGCTGATCATCGGAGAGACCTCGTCGGTGCTGTCTTCTTTGGACAGCTCCGCTGTCGTCGTTCGAGCCCGGTACAACCCGAGTCGTTTGGGTTGCCCGTGACAGATGAGGTTGTGCCCCGTCGTACGCCTCAAACACCGTGCGGGAGTCTGTTTGGACTCCGAACCCCCGTCGAGGCGATGGCTCGAATCCCGGAAGGGACCCGGCGCACCGGAGCGACGGAGCGCACGACGCCCGAAGACGCCGTTACGGGGTGCGAACGGACCGACCACGAAGGACGGCACGGCCGCGAAAGGAACCGCTAACTAGCAGCGGCCATTTTCATGCGCAAGATCATTTCGGGTCGCAGCCAGGCTTTGTCGCTCTAGGTCACCCCGTGTCGGGGATTCTGCTGAACAAGCAGTCAGCAGTCGGGCGATATCCGGCTACACCTCGGTGAGGACCATGCGCATGCCGTGCTTCGGCGACAATGTGATGCGCGGGAGAGGCTCGACCGGGTGCCCGGCCTCGAGCTCGAAGTGGAAGTGCTGGAGGAGCGACGCGAGCAACAGCTGTCCCTCGACCTGCGCGAAGACCTTGCCGATGCAAGCGCGCGGCCCTGCCCCGAAGGGCAGATAGGCACACTTGGGTCGCACCGCCGAGGCCTCGGGTCGAAAGCGCTCAGGATCGAACCGCTCGGGCTCCGGCCATACCCGTTCGAGGCGGTGGGCCCGGTAGATCCACACGATGACCTCGGCGCCCTTGGGAACCTCCCAGTTGCCGATGACGGTGTCGGCCTCGGCGCGCCTCGCGACCGTGTAAGCTGGCGGAAACAGGCGCATGGCCTCATCGAACACCATGCGCGTGTACGTGAGGTTTGGCAGGTCGTCGTAGCGAGGGGGACGCCCCCCGAGGGTTTCGCGAAGCTCGCGGCGCAGCTCGGCCTCCACCTCGGGATGCTGCGACAAGAGATAGAGTGTCCACGTCAGCGCATGCGAGGTGGTCTCGTGGCCGGCGATGAAGAGGGTGAGGAGCTGGTCCCGGATCTCGACGTCGGTCAGCGCCGAGCCATCCTCATCCCGGGCGTCGAGGAGCCGTTGCAAGAGGTCCGGGTGCGACTGCCCCGAAGCGCGCCGGTCGGCGATCATGCCCATGACGACCTCGTCGAGGTCGGCCCGTGCCTGCTCCGAGCGCGCCTGAGGGCCTCCCGGGACCCAACCCGGCACGAGGCGCGCGGCAGCGAAACCCGTGGTCAGCGTCTTGATGGCCCCCCAAACGACGTCGGTCTGACCCGAGACGTCGTGCCCGAAGAGCGTGCGACAAACGACCCGAAGCGTGAGGTCCATCATCTCGCGGGACAGGTCGCGCACCTGACCCGGATACCACCCTCGCGCGGTGCGCTCGCACTCGTCGACGAAGGCGGCGGCGTACTCCGCCAACCGCTTGGGCCCGAAGGCCGGCTGAACGAGCCGTCGCTGCCGGCGCCACAGGTCGCCGTCGGTGGTGAGCAGCCCCTCCCCGAGAACCCCCTCGAGCTGTCGAAGGGCGGAGTGCGTCTTGCCGTACTTGGCGGCGTCGCGAACCAGCACCTCCCAGATGTGCTCCGGGTCCCGGAGCACGTAGAGGCCAACACCTCCCGAAGGCGCGTAGTAGATGTCGCCGTACTGCTCGAACCTTTCGCCCACGAAGCCCAGCGGGTCGAGGAAGAAGCGCGTGAAGTAGACCGCATCGTCCCAGGGCCCTCGGCGTGCAGGAGGACCGGGCGGGGTGGCGAGGGCGGCGGCAGTCACCCGACGCAGCCTAAGTCGGCAGGGAGGACCGTGCACGCGAATGGGCATCGGCCTTCGGCTGTGGCACCGTGGCGCAGCATGCGGGTCATTCTCTCCCTCGCGACGGTCTGCGGGCTGGGCTGTACGCCCACGCCACCACGACCGCCGCCTCCGGTCGCGCCGTCGCCGGTCGCGCGAACCGAAGCCCCGCCGCCTCCAGAGCCCGCGGGTCCCGCCATCGCCGTGGTCACGCCCATGGCTGCTGCGTCACCATGTCCCCCCGAGATGACCCTCGTGCGGGGGCGCGTCTGTGTCGACCGATGGGAGGCCAGCCTCGTGCGGGTCGACCAGGACGGCAGCGCCGTGGCTTGGACGCCCTACGAGCACCCGCCTCGCGGCACCATCGTGCGGGCGGTGGCCGCCAAGGATGCGGTGCCGCAGGCCTACATCGATGGCGACCTCGCCGCCGCGGCTTGCCAGGCCGCCGGCAAACGGCTCTGCACCTCGGACGAGTGGCTGACCACCTGCCGCGGTCCCGCCGACACGACCTATCCCTATGGCGCCGACCGGGAAGAGGGCGTGTGCAACGGGGACGGTCGCAAGGGACACCCGGTCCAGGAGGCCACGCGCCGCTACGGGCTCGACCCCGACCGCTTGTGGCACGAGAACATGCAGTTCCCCAAGATCAACCAGATGCCGGATACCGTCGAACGGTCCGGCCATCACTCGCGCTGCACCAACCCCTACGGAGCTTTCGACATGGTGGGGAACCTGCACGAGTGGATCGACGACCCCGAAGGAACCTTCCGCGGGGGCTTTTACATGGACACCCGCATCAATGGCGAGGGATGCACCTATGCCACTACGGCCCACGGCACCGACTACCGCGACTACTCCACTGGCTTCCGCTGCTGCCGCGACCCCGAAGCGATCGACTGAATCCGTCATCGTCGGGCTCGGTCTCCTCCTGTCCAGCCTCGCCGGTTGCGACAGCTGCAAGAAGGAGGACAAGCCCAAGGAGAAGCCCGTGGTGCCCGAAGCGCAGGGCCAGGCCACGGAAGACATCGTCGCGACCGGGATCGGCAATGGTCTCGGCATGCGGCCCGGACGCCCCCCGAGCAGTACGAAGTGGGAACACGTCTTCGTGCTCGACGGACAGCGCGCCATTCTCACCGGTCGGGCCCTCGACAAGACCTACGCGATCATGACCGACGACCGCGGTCAGTCGTGGAAGAAGCTCGAGGCCGACGCCCCCCAGTTCGCCGCCTGGGGCACCGATACCGACGGCCACATGGCCCTCGTCGCCGGCACGACCGCGAAGGGGAATTTTGCCGAGGGCAAACCTCGGCCGGTCGAGTCGTCCACCATCCAATTCCTCACCACCGTAGGCGACATGACCGAGCCCGGACCCTTCTTCGGGCCCGAGGTCGAAACCGCGAAGGACCTCTCCCTTCCGACGGGCGTGGGATGGCCGGCCGTGCTGCGACAAGAGCTCGCGAGCATGGTCGTGAGCCAGGGGCGCACCGCCAAGCTCACCTATGCCGTGCCTGCAGGGGCCGAGCGCCCCGCCACCAAGGACCTCCCCGCTGGAAGCTGGGTGACGGCGCCCTATGCTCATCCGCCCCAGCTCGTCGCCGTGAAGGGCAATCAGCTCGCCGTCTACCCCTGGCCGCAACCCGACCAGGAGCTATCGACCACGCCTCGAATGGTGCCCGGCGTGGGAGGTGGTGCCGTCGCGGCCGAGGGCCTCTCGAGCGGCGCGCATTGCGACCAAGGAAAGTGGTCGTTCCACCGACTGGCGCGAGGAAGCACCGCGACCCTCGTCGGTATCTCCGATACCGAGCACCGGGTCTTCCCGCTGCCGCCCAACACGGCGGAGGGACTCGGCTGTACGTTGGACGCCGTCTCGGTGGAGGTGATGGACGTCAAGACGAAGAAGCCGCAGATCGCCCGCTGCACCCTCGACGGCAAGTGCACCATCCCAGAATCGCCCCCATTCGAGATCTGGGAAGACGAACACGAACGAAGCATCGCAACGACGCCCACCCCCATGGGCGCCGTTGCGATCATGGCCGCCACGACCGGAGACCGGTGGGGCGTCTACCTCGCGGTCTCCAATGATGGCATGAAGACCTTTAATCTGCCGCGTGCGATCGGCGAGGGCCAGGGAGGCCGCGGTCGCTTCGAGATCGGCGCTCTGTTCAGCATGGGCGACCGCATCGTTCTCGTGATCTCAGCCGAGGTCACGGGTAGCAATCGCCGCGGCTTCTACACCCTTGTGTCCGACGACGGCGGCATGCATTTCGGGCCGCCGTGACGTAGCAGGTGCCCCCTCGCGGGGACACCTGCGCCCTGTGCGTTACTTGCGCCGGGGTCCGCTGGCCGTCTTGCGCGCGTTCTCGCTGGCCGCGAGCGCGGTCTTGGCGTCGGCAGCGTAGCGGGCGAAGCGACGGTCGCCGCCCTGGGCGATTCGCTTGGCGTCCTTGAGCTGACGCACAGCCGCCGACACGCGGGCACGCGGGAGCTTGGTGCGCTTGACGATCTCGCTCGCGCTCAGCCCCTTGCTTTGACGAATGGCACGCTCCACCACCTCGAGCTCACGCTGGCGGTCCCCCCCGCCACGCTTCGCGGTCGCACGCTTCTTCTTGCCCGCCTTCTTCTTCGTAGCGGTCTTCTTGGGAGCGGCCTTCTTCTTGGGGGCAGCCTTCTTGGCTGCCGCCTTCTTCGGGCGACGCTTCTTCGCGGTCGCCTTCTTCTTGGGAGCGGCCTTCTTCTTCGAGGAGGCCTTGCGCTTGGAGGAAGCCTTCTTGCGGCGGGTGGTCTTGGCGCGGCTCGCCGGGGCGGCCGTCGCTACGACCTCGTCCTCAGCGCCGAGCTTGTTGCGGACCAACTCGAGGATGGCCTCGTCGGGCATCTCGCGAACGAGCTGAACGATCTGAGCGGAAAAGGGATCCAACTTCGGCATGGGTCATTCTCTCTTGCTCGCGCGGCGAACCGGAACCGCTTTGGGGGGAAGGTTAGCGACGCAAAGGAACGTGCGTCTGTCGACGGCCCATTCGCGAGCCCTTCCCGTGTAGCATAAACACGGGGTTTGCCCATAGCACCGGCCGTGTCAGCGGCAGTTTTTGAGAAACTTGCTGCAGCGCTTCTTTTGCGGCCGATAGGCCTGCTTGGTGAGCGCGAAGGTCTTCTCGATGGGCTTATCGGCCTCGACCTTCACCCGCTCGGTGCGCACCACATAGCCGGGCTTCATCAGCTTGATGGTGTGATCGCCCGGCGTGAGCTGGAGCGGTTCCCCCGGCTTTTTGTTCACTTCGCCGTCGACGATAAGGGACAGGCAAGCCGGCTCGCAGACGATCTTCACCTCGACCGTCTTCGCCGTCGTCTCGCTCCCGCCAGCTCCTTCTTCCGAGGCAGCATCCTCCGCCGAGCCGCCCTCCCCCTTCGAGGTATCGGCCGCCGGCTCGTCCGTCTTTTTGTCGGCGGGCTCGTCGCTATCATCGGAGGGCTCGGGAGCCGCTGTCGTCGGGGTCGCGGTCGCCGTGGATGCATCGGCCACCGCATCGGGAGGGCTGTCCGTCCGTGTGAAGAGGTAGGCCACGCCCAGTCCTCCGAGCACGACGGCGGCTCCAACCCCAATGACGATTGGGATGATGGGAGAGCTTTGGTTCCGCTTCCGCTCCAGAGGGATGGGGGGCAGACCAGGGGTCAACGCCGCGTCGGCAGCCCCATCGAGCGCGAGCGTGGGGTTGTTGGGGTCGTCGGCATAACCCGCGAGCGACCCGAATTGATTTGCCAGCTCACCCACTGAATGCGGACGCTCCCTTTGCCCAACGGCCAGGGCCCGCTCGAAAGCGACGTCGAGGGCTGGATTGAGAACGGCCCCGAACTCGCGCGCCCGAGCGCTCGCCACCGGCCGAGGACCCATCACCTCCTGCTGCCACGCTTTGAGATCGGGGGTCGCCGCCTGACAAGAGACCCAGAATGGTCGGCCCGTGAGCGCGTAGAAAGCCAAGAGCCCCGAGGCGAAGACGTCGGTCGCCGGGCCGAGCACGGCCGACGCATTGAGCTGCTCTGGTGCCCACCACGGCGCCGACTGCGCGTAGGCCTCGTGGGTGGGGCTGGTACTGCGAACCACCGATGCTCCGAAGTCGGTCACACGAACCTGGCCTTCGCCTCCCGGGCTCACGAAGACGTTGGTCGGCTTGAGGGCGCCGTGACACAGCTGAGCTTGGTGCGCGGCGTCCATCACCTGGGCCAAGCTCTGCAGAATCCGCGCGACCGTGGGCGGCTGCAGCGGAGCCCGTGCCAGCCACTGAGCCATCGTCGGCCAAGCGACGAACTCACTCACCGAGAAGGGCGCGCCACTTCCGGCGTCATAGCCAGCGTCGAGCACCCGAACCGCTCCCGCGGGGAGCTGAGACACCGTGGCGTGCACATGCTCCAGCCGCCCCATGACGTCGGCGCGCTGCCCGATCGCCGGGTCGTAGAGCTTGACCACCATGTCGCGCCCTTGAGGATCGGTAGCCCGATACGACGCCACCTCACCGGTGAAGCCGAGCCGCTGCTGAACCTGGTACTTGCCCGCCACCGCATGGCCGGGCGCGAGGTGGGGGGCGGTCACTTGGCCTCGTCGTCTTCGCCCTCGTCGCCCTCTTCACCTTCGTCGTCACCCACGTCGGCGCGAGTGTGCAAGGTCTTGATGGCATCGAGGATGGCGCCGATGGCCTCGTCGTCGTCCTCGGGGGCGAAGGCGACCCCAACGACCTCCTGCTCCCCCGCCTGGCCGGCGAAGGAGAGAAGCTCTCCCTTGGCGTCTTTCCGCTTGGTGTCGTGCGTGATCCACTGACCGAGCTTGACCTCGCCCGCTTGGTCTCGCTGCTGCGGCGCATTGAGCTGCAATGTGCGGGGCGTTTTGAGACCGCCCTGCTCGAGCAGCGTGCGCCCGTATTCGGAGCGGCCCTTGAAGCGCTTGAAGGGGACCTTCTCCCACGGATGGGAGCCCACGACGATGAGCGCCCCCGCCTCCGACTTCTGCACCAGGGTGACCTCCTCGAGCTTCGCGTAGGTCCACCCCGAAGGCGGCGTGAAGACGAGGTTGGTGCCCGGGACCGGGAGGAGCGTGTCCGCATCGGCCTCACACCCCTCATCGAGCGCTTCGCACTTGGGCGGCGGAGGCGGTGGTGGAGGCGGCGGCTCGGGCTCAGGCTCCACCTCGGGAGGAGGAGGCGGCTTGGGCTTGGCGCAACCGGCGGGTGCGACCAGGGTGGCCATGACCGCGATCGTCGCGGCCTTGACCCCCCCGCGGAACGAGTTGGCGAGCTTGAACATGTTGCCCCGTGATGGGGTTCTACCGCACCGCGGTGCCCGGGGCCAAGGCGGGGACGGAGGAGGACATGGGCCTACTGCCCCCCACGACGCGGGGCCAACCTACTGGGCTCCGCCTCAGAGGGCCAGCTACTGGGCTGGCCTTGCTGGGCCAGCCTTACTGGGCCGGCCTTACTGGGCGTCGATGCGGTAGAGCGTTCCGCCAGCGGTGACGACGAAGACTTCGCCCACGCGGTTCTGACCGAAGGCCACGACGTTGGAGAGGGCTCCGTTATCGTAGAGGTCGTCGGAGATGAGGACGGCCGGGGTGGCGTCGGTGCCATTCCAGCGGGTCATCCAGATCTCACTGCTCACGAAGTCGGCGAACAGGTAGGCGCCGCGGAGCCAGGGAATGCCGGAACCGCGGTAGACCACGCCGCCGGTGACCGACCGCCCTTCATTGCCCATCGGATGCGGGTAGTCGAGGGCGGGCAGCGCGAGACCGTTCATGTCGCAGTTGTTGGCGTTGTAGCAGCTGAAGCCCTCCATGATGGGCCACCCCCAGTTGAGGGGACCGGTCCCTGCGGGCGCGATGTCGATCTCCTCGAAGGCGTTCTGCCCTACGTCGCCGATGTAGATGTCGCCGCTACATGGGTCGAAGGAGAACCGGTAGGGGTTGCGTAGCCCCCAATGGAAGATCTCGGCCGCCCCATCGGTGATGTTCCCGTCCGGGATGGCGTAGGGGGCACCTCCGTCGACGTCGATGCGGAGGATGGTGGCCAGACGAGTGTTCTTGTCCTGACCATTGTCATACTGGTCACCGCCGCCCCCGCCATCGCCGAGGCCGATGTACAAGAAGCCGTCGAAGGGCGAGAACTCGATGGAGCCGCCATTGTGGTTGGTGTCGGGCTGCGGCTCCTCGAGGATGAGCTGAACCGGGGTGGGGTCGGCCACGTCGGGGTCGTTGGCGCTGACGCGGTACTCCTCGATGACGGTTCGCCCGTCAGGGTTGGCGCTGTAGTGAACGAAGAAGCGGCCGTTGTTGGCGTAGTCGGGGTGGAAAGCGAGCCCGAGTAGCCCGCGCTCACCGTTGGTGATGACGCGATCGCCGTCGTCGACGTCGAGGAACACGCTGCTGCTGCCGTCAGGCTGGACGACGTGGATCTCCCCCGTCTGGGACGCCACGAAGAGCCGGTCATCGCCGGCGTGGGTGGCGAAGATGGAGACGCCCAGCCCCGAGGCGAACTCGGTGAGGGTCAGATTGCCCTCGGCACCAGCCGGAGCCGTGCAGTCGGCATCGGTCACGATGCCCCCACCGCCGCCGCCCCCGGTGGCGCCCGTTCCGCCTTGGCCTTCACCGCCGGTCCCGGTGGAGGTGCTGGTGGCGCCGCCCCCTCCGCTGCCGGTCGGGTTCGTCTCGTCGTCGCCGCCGCAGCCCGGAGCCGCGAGCGCCGCCACGAAGGCGAGCGTGGATACGAGCCCGGGCAAAGCGAGCCAACTGGAAGGATGAGAAGTCATGGCCATACCGCGAGGTTACACGGCCCCAGGCCGCTTCGGGTAGCGGCGCCGACACCGACTGGCGCATAGTCCGCCCATGGTGAGACGCCCCGCGCTCTTCGGTCCCCTCGTCATCGGCCTACTCCTCGGGTGTGGCCAGGGCGACGAACCGAGCCCGAAGCCGTCGCCAACGGCGGCGCCTACGAACACGGGCGCCGCTCCCGTGGCCAGCACGACGTCTTCGGCATCGGCCCCCGCGACCGCGCACCCATGGGCAGGTGTCTGGTCGGGGCGATTCGAAGCAAAAAAGGGGGCGGTCGGCGTACCCGAGGGGGTGGCCTATCCAGTGTGGGAGAAGGAGAAGGGTGACGACGCGAGCGGCCAAGGCACGATCGAGCTCACCATCGCCCCCGACGGTGAGGTCACCGGCCAAGGCCAGGGCGCGCTCGGTGCCTTCGTGCTTCGAGGTCGTGCAGACCAGAAAATGGTGCGCAGCGGAGTGAGCCCAGCCGAGCCAGAGACCGACGCCGCGATGACCGGCGTGTTCACCGCCAGAGAGAAACAGGCCGGCAAGACCCTCGAGGCCAAGCTTCAGGTCGCAGGTGGAAAGGGCGCACGGGTGCGCACGGCAACCTTCGTTCTGAGCAAGGGTGCGCTCGACGGCGATGCGACCTCAGACGGGACGACACCGCCCCCCACGGCAACGTCCAGTGCAAAGGGCGGGTCGGGCGAGGGTGCAGCTCCCCCGCCGTGAGGGCTACGAGCGTGGCCAAGCCCCCGAGAACCCGGGGCCATCGGCCAGCGTGACGATCCTGGTTCCGACCATCTTTTGTGTAGAACCGAAGCGCACACTCGTTTAACTTGGCTCACACTCCGGTCCGAGGTAGGAAGTCGGGGGTTCAAAGGGGTTTATGGCCGACAACAACACGCCGCGTAGCGACAAGCGCAAGCAGAGTCTCTACTTCCCGGAGACGATGCTGGCGGAAATCAAGGATGAGGCTGCACGACTGGACCGATCGCTGTCCTGGGTCGTACAGCGGGCTTGGAAACTAGCTCGCTCTGACATTCGGAAGATTCCGAGTGTCAACGACATCGGGGACGATACCAGCAGCGACAGCTGAGACAGCGGCGTGGCGCACGAAGCGCTGAGCCATCAAAGATAAGCGGCGGTGGACCGGGGTTCGGTCAGAGACCGCCGCTTTCGTTTTGTGAAGATGTCGCCATCATCTTGGAAAGAAGCCTTCGTCACCGGCCCCGACGGGACGCGCCTCTACACCCGTCGGCGCCCGGGGCGAGGCGAGCTCGCATCCATTCTCTGCGACGGCATCGCGTGCGACGGGTTCATATGGCGGTACCTGCAGGACGAGCTGCTCGAAGTCGGCGACGTCCTGCACTGGAACTACCGCGGGCACGGCCGCAGCGCCGCCCCCTCCGATCCGGACCGGATCGATATGGAGGCCCTGACCCATGATCTCGATGCCGTACGCGAAGCGCTGAACCCCGAGAGCCGCCCCGAGCTGCTCATCGGGCACTCCATGGGGTGTCAGGTGGCCCTGGAAGGCTACCGGTCGGCGCCGGAACGCGTCGCGGGCATGGTCCTCATCTGCGGCGCCCCGGGCCGCGTGACGCACTCCTTCAAAGGCAGCGATGCTCTCGCCAAGGCCTTGCCGAGCGTCATCGAGGCCATTCGCCGCAGCCCGCGGGTGGCGCGCGCGCTGTGGAGCAACGTGCCGCCCGACATGACGGCCCGCGTCGCCCTCGCCTTGGGAGAGGTCGACCCGGGGGTCAGCCCCGAAGACATACGGCGTTACTCCGAGCACGCGGCCAACATCGACCTGCTCATGTACATGCGAATGCTGCAGGCGGTGGGAGAGCAAACCGCCGAAGACATGCTGGGCAGCATCGAGGTTCCGGTCCTCGTCATTGCGGGGGAGATGGATAGCTTCACCCCCGTGCACCTCGCCGAGGAGATGGCCGCGGCCATCCCCGACTGCGAGCTGGTCATCTTCCCTGGTGCCACCCACGTGGTCCCGGTCGAGCGACGCGACGAAGTTCGCGAGCGCATCCTGTCTTTCGTGCGAGAGCGTGTGTACGCTCGCGACGATGGATGACGACATCTCGGTCGATGACGCGACGCTTCGTCGCATGTGTCATCTCTTCAGCCACGATCTGCGCAATCCCCTCGCGGCCATCGTGACGAATCTCGAGTTCGCCAAGCGCATGCTCGACGACGTCGACGAAGACTTGGCCGAGGCGGTCACCGACTCCGTCATCGCGTGCGAGGTGCTTCGGCGCATCGTCGCCAACTTCGACCTCATCTCGTCGACCGAGGCGGAGAAGGCCTCGCTGCACGAGGTGGTCGTGCAGGACCTGGTGCGCGACGTGGTGAACAAGTGCATCGATCAAGCCAGCCAGGCCGAGTTGACGATCGAAACCGCGGGCCTCGACGAGCGCACCCCCATTCGAATCGATCGCACGCGCCTCCAGCTCGCCGTGGAAAATGTGGTCGCGAATAGCCTGCAGCACGCGCCGCCCGGCACGAAGATCGACGTGGCCGTGACCATCGACGGCAAGAACGTGTTGGTCAGCGCCGAAGACGATGGCAAGCCGGTCGGCGAAGACATTCGCGAGACCGCGAGCACGCCCGAGATGCACACCATGAGCAGTCGTCAGCCAGGCATGCGCTACAGCCGCGGCCTCGGCCTCCTCACCGCGCGTCTCGCGGCGCAGAGTCAGGGCGGCAAGCTGACGCTCACCGAGCGGGACGGCCGAAACCGGCTCGTGCTCACCTTCACGTCGATGTAGCCAACCGGCTACTGCTGGGTGATGACCACGCGATTCTCTTCGCGGTAGGTCACGTTGCCCGTGTCGCCGTAGCAGTCGAGGCAGGTCGTCCACTGCAGCTTGCGGCGACGGTACTTGTCGTAGACCAACACCACCGGACCGAGCTCGTTCTCCATCACCATCGATGCCCCGAGGCGATGGCGGCCATCGGGAAGCCGATGGTAGGCCAGCACGAAGCTATCCTTTCCCGAGAGACCGGTCACGAGGAGGATCTCCTCGCCGGGGGCGGGATTCCAAACGACGGGGGCGGTGGTGGCCTCGGCGTTCTCGGGGAGCTCGCTCGTTCCCCCGCGTGCCTTGGCGCGTCGAAGGATGGTGGCCTTGGCCGGCGCCTCGTTGAAGTACTTGATCTCTTCTTTGGCGAGCCGCGCGAGCTTGGGATCGGCCCGCACGAGCTCGGCGAGCTTCTCCGGGGGAAAGTCGACCCGTTTCATGGTCGGTCCCCACTCGGGAGCGGGAATGCTGGCCTCGGGGCGGTCGCCGTAGCAGCAGCGAAAGCCGAGGTCGGCCGACTTGGTCTCGGCCCCGACCACGTCACGTCGGGCGCATCGATGGTCGACGTCGGCGGCGTCGGGACCAGCCCCCTTGATGACCGGGGCGTCTTTCTTCACCACGCCCTTGATGCGCGGCACGGCGCTGCTGGTCCATTCGCGGAGCGCGCCGCCCATGCCGAGCACGCCGAAGCCGGAGGCACAGCGCTCGGGCGTCTTGGCGCATTCGGGATCCCACCGCTTCCCGCCCGCATAACGATCTCCGTCGGCTCCCTTGCACGCGCGTTCCCACTCGAGGTCGGTGCACAAGCGCCCTTTGCGCGCAGCGCAGAGCTTCTCGGCCTCGGCGCGGTCGACGTTGGTGCGCGGCTTCTTCGCCGGATCGTTGGGATAGGGCAACAGGTCGATGCGGTAGGCGCCCAGCGAGAACTCCAGGTTGGGCGGCTCGAAGCTCGGATGGCGCCCGTCGTCCCCGGGCGTGCTGCCCGCCACCACCGTGCCCGCTGCGATCTCGACGGTTTGGTCGGCCTGGGTCGCTTCGCCTTTCTTCTGGGGAGCGGCCGACGCGTCGTTCTCGTCCGCGACCAGGACCGACGAGCTCGGGGCCGCCTCGGTCGCGCTGGCCGAGGGTGCGCTCCCAGACGTGTCGTCCTCCGAGCAAGCCGCGAGGAGGGCGAGCGCGACGAGGGGCCAGCAGCGAGACGACATGGTCTGAGCGCGTAGCACACTGTCGCCGGTCGTGGTGAGACCGCGGCGTGATGATGAAGAAGTGGCCGCAGCCGTGGGTTGAGGCTTTAGTGGAGGTAGCCTCCCCTGCCCGTGCTGCTGCTGTCTGATTTTCCGCTCTGGTTCCCCAGGGTGATGACCTTCGTTTGGGGCCTCCTCTGGGGGAGCTTCCTCAATGTGGTGATCTACCGCGTGCCGCGCGGCATGAGCGTGGTGAAGCCGGGCTCGCACTGCCCCGGGTGCAAGACGCCGATTCCGTTCTACCGCAACATCCCCGTGCTCTCGTGGCTCCTCCTCCGGGGTCGCGCCGCGTGTTGCGGGGTTCGGATCTCGCCCCGCTACGCCCTCGTGGAGCTGGCCGGCGGCGTGCTCTGTCTGGCCGCGTGGGAAGCGACGGTGGCTCCGCTCGGGATCCACGTCGACCTGTTGCACGCCAGCATGGTCTTCCTCGCGAACGCGTCGCTCTGCCTCGCGCTCATGGCCGCGGCCTTCATCGACCTCGAGTTCATGATCATCCCCGACTCCATCACCATCGGGGGCACGGTGCTGGGGCTCGCGACCTTCGCGTTCCGCGACCTCGAGCTCACCGACGCCCTCATCGGCGCTGCGGGAGGCTTCCTCGGGGTCTGGCTCCTGTTCGACCGGCTCTACCGCTTGCTCCGGGGCTTCCCGGGGATGGGCCTCGGCGATGCCAAGCTGCTCATGCTCGCCGGCGCCTGGTTCGGGTGGTCGGGGGCGCTCTTCGTCTTGGGGGCGGGCGCCATTCAGGGCACCATCGCGGCCGTGATCTCCCTCGTCACGGGACGAGGCCTCGACGATCCCGAGGCCGTGCAGCGCGAACGTGAAGAGCTGAAGGCAGAGCTGGAGAAGCTCTCGGACGAGGAGCGCGAGGAGATCCTCGCCGAGCTCGAGGGTGACCCTCTGCTCGAGGAGGCGGGTGACGGCGTAGGGCGGGCGCGCATCGCCTTCGGCCCCTTCCTCATCCTCGCCATCCTCGAAACGCTGCTCATCGGACGCGAACGGATCTTCGGATGGCTGCTCTCGATCTGAGATGGTCCCTCGTCGTCTTGGCCGCGTGTGCGCCACGGCTCTCCGTTCCGCCCGAGGCCTCCCACGCAGGTGACGCCTACCGAGCCGTGCCCTACCCGCCGCCCCCGGCGAAGGTGGAGGTTCCCCCCGCGCCACCGAGCGACACGGCGGTCTGGGTCGATGGCTACTGGTCGTGGAACGGGGCCGGCTACGGCTGGACGCCAGGGCAATGGGTGGTCCCGGAGCCCGGAGCCGCCTACGCTCGGCCCACCCTCGTGCGACTGCGCAACGGGGAACTGCTCTACTACGAGGGAACGTGGAAATCCGCGCCGTCCAAGTGATGCTGCTCCTAGGCCTCGCGGCCTGTAAGAGCGAACCGAAACCCGCCCCGGCCCCGGCGCCGAGCTGCTCGGCCGAGGTCGTCACCGACCGCGGAAGCTTTCAGGCGACGGCGCAGGCCGAAGGCGACGAAGCGCGCGAGAAGGTCCGCAAGCGTGCCCTGGAGAGCGCCTGCGCCAAGAGCTGTGAGGGCGCCAAGGACAAGGCCGACGCCTGTCGCTCGCGCTGCCTCGTCGACATCGACGCCGCCAAGGTGGGCGCGAGGGTGAAGTGCCACGCCTTTCCCAAGGGCGACAAGGGCGCGACATCGGGGTAATGAACACCCCGAGATGAAGACGCCGTCGCACATCTTCCGCCAGTACGACATTCGCGGGCGAGCCGACCGGGACCTGACCGACGGGCTCGTCACCGCCATCGGACGCGCCTTTGCCACCTTCATCGGTGAAGGCTCGGAGGCGGGCCCCACCATCGCCGTGGGGCGCGACTGCCGCCTCTCGAGTGACCGGTTGTTCGAGGCGCTCACCACCGGCCTCGAGGCCGCGGGGGCCCACATCGTCGACATCGGGGTCGGCCCCTCGCCCCTGCTCTACTTCACCGCCCACCACCTCGGGACCGACGGCTCCATCATGATCACGGGGAGCCACAATCCCCCTGAGGACAACGGCTTCAAGATGATGCGCGGCAAGTCGACCCTCTTCGGGGACGACGTGCAGACCCTGAAGCGGCTCGTGGAGCAGGACGCCGGCCCGACCCAGGGCGGCTCGCTGCGCCACCAGGACGTGCATGAGGCCTACATGGAGGCCGTGGCAAAAAGCGTGTCGATCCCGAGCTTCAACGGCCGGGTCGTGCTCGATGCCGGCAATGGCGCGGGCGGTCCCCTCGCGCTGCAGACGCTGCAGAAGCTGGGCGTGCTCGTCGATCCTTTGCACTGCGAGATGGATGGCCACTTCCCGAATCACCACCCCGACCCGACGGTGGAGAAGAACCTCGAGCAGCTGCGCGAGCGGGTGAAGGAGACCGGCGCCGCCATGGGCATCGCCTTCGATGGCGACGGCGACCGCATCGGTGTCATCGACGACCGCGGCGAGATCATCTGGGGCGACAAGCTCACGCTCCTGTTCGCGCGCCACGTGCTCGCCACCCACCCCGGAGCGGCCGTGCTCGGCGAGGTGAAGTGCTCGCAAACCCTCTACGACGACATCGCGGCCAAGGGCGGGCGACCCATCATCTCGCCTACCGGGCACTCGCTCATCAAGAAGCGCATGAAAGAAGAGAAGGCCCTGCTCGCCGGTGAGATGAGCGGGCACATCTTCTTCGCCGACCGCTACTTCGGCTTCGACGACGCGATCTACGCCGCGGCGCGGCTCATCGAGATCGTGGCTCAGGCCGGTGCACCGCTGTCGTCGCTGCTTTCCGACGTGCCGCGCATGGCGGTGACCCCGGAGATCCGCATGGCCTGCCCCGACGCCATCAAGTTCGCGGTGGTGGACGCGGTGCGCGATCACTACACGAAGACCCACGACGTCATGGCCATCGATGGAGCACGGATCCGCTTCGACGACGGCGCCTGGGGGCTGTGTCGGGCTTCGAACACGGGTCCCGTGCTCGTGCTTCGGTTCGAAGCGAAGACCGAGACCCAGCGCGATGCCATCCGCGCCGAGGTCGAGGGCGTGGTGGCTGAGGCCCGCGGACGCCTCGAAGCCAGCTGATGAGCGCCGAAGAGCCCTGGACGATCGCGCGGGTCCTGAAGTGGGCCGCGGGAGATCTCTCGAGCCACGGGTCGGACTCGGCTCGGCTCGATGCAGAGCTGCTGCTCGCGATGGTGCTCGAGTGCGATCGCATTCGCCTCATCGTCGACAGCGAGCGACCGCTTTCGCCCGAAGAGCTCGCCAACTACCGCGCCCTGCACAAGCGGCGGCGCAAGGGTGAGCCGGTGGCCTACCTGCGCGGGGAGCGAGACTTCTACGGCCGGACCTACTTCGTGGATGCCCGCGTGCTCGTGCCACGTCCGGAGACCGAGCACCTCGTCGAAGTCGCGCTGCGACGCACCCGTCACCTGAGCTTGAGCTGTCGCAGTCTCGACTTGTGCACGGGTTCGGGTTGCGTCGCGATCACCCTGAAGAAAGAGCGGCCGACCACCTGCGTGCTCGCGAGCGACGTGTCCACCGACGCCCTCTGGGTGGCGCAGAAGAACTGCCTCCGCCACAGCGCCGTGGTGGGACTCTACCGATCCGATCTCTACGCACGACTCGAGCGATTCGCCGGCTCGTTCGACCTCATCACGGCCAATCCCCCCTACATCGACGCGCCGGGCATGGCCGAGCTCCCCCGTGACGTCGCCGACTTCGAGCCTCACCTCGCGCTCGACGGCGGTGAGGACGGGCTCGACTTCATCCGCCGCCTGCTACGGCAGACGCCGACCATGCTGGCCCCCGGTGGGGTGTTGGCGATCGAGATCCAGGCCGGCCAAGCGGAGCGGGTGGTGGGGCTCTTTGGGGAGGCTGGGTTCAACGACGTCGCCACCGAGCGCGACTACGGCGGCCACGAGCGCATCGTGTCGGGCACCACGGCCTCCTAAGCGCCCGTAATTCCAGGCGTACATAGCGAGCTGTCGCCACCACGCGCAAGCCGTTCGCCATTTGGATCCCGTGGCGTTACGCTGACGCGTTCATGGCCGTACGACGACGCTCATCAGGCGGTCGCAAGAGGCGCAGGGTCAATCTGAAGAAGACCCTCTTCTTGCTCCCCAACCTCATCACCCTGTCGAGCGTCTTCTGTGGCTTCTACTCGATGGTGGTCTCGAGTGAGGCGACGTCGACCCACGATTTCTACCGTGCGGCCATCCTCATCCTGTTCGCCGCCGTCTTCGACACCCTCGACGGCCGTGTCGCCCGGATGACCAAGACCCAGAGCGCCTTCGGCCTTCAGCTCGACTCGCTGGCCGACGTGGTCTCGTTCGGGGCCGCGCCCGCGCTGCTGCTCTACCACTGGTCCCTGGCCGCCCTGGGCACGGTGGGCGTCTTCGCCTGCTTCGCCTTCGTCGCGGGGGGTGCCGTTCGTCTCGCGCGCTTCAACGTGCTGTCGATGGGCTCGAGCGGCGCGCCGACCAAACCCAGCAAGTACATCGTCGGCCTGCCCATCCCGGCCGCGGCGGCGGTACTGGTCTCGCTGGTGGCCGCCTGCACCGCATCCGATGGCGTGTTCGGGATTCGGAGCGCGGCTCAGCCGCTGATGGCGATGGTGCTCGTGCTGGCTGGCCTCATGGTCTCCAGCGTCAAGTTCCGTAGCTTCAAGAACGTGACCCTCAACGCCGGTACGCTGGCTTTCATCGCTTTCATCGCGGGCTCGAGCGCCCTGGTGATGGCGCGGCTCTCGCCCATCTTCGTCGTCGCGTGGTTGGTCTCCTTCTACGTCTTGGTGGGCATCCTGGAATGGCTGTGGCACATTCCGGGTCGGCTGCGCGGCAAGGACGCCGCCGCAGTGGGCGACGCCACGGACGAATGAACAAGGTCTTCTTCCCGCAAGACGTGCTGGACATCCTGGTCGCGCTCGAAAGGGTCGACGTCGAGGGCGAGGAGCTCGTGCTCACCCAGGAGGGCTTCCGCTACTCGGTCCAGGAGGCGGTTCGTATCCTCGAAGAGGTCACCACGGGCGAAGACCCGCGGGGCCTCATCGGTCGGGTCTCGCCCACCGAGAAGCTGGTCGAAAGCCACGCGGCCGAGATCTTGGGCAATTCCATGATCATCGAAGACTCGGCCTACGACGTGGTGCCCGGTCTGCTGGCGTCGCCAGCCGGCGAGCCTCCCGAAGAGACCGACGAAGCCGCCGCCCTCACCCAGCTGTCGGAGCTCGAAGAGCTGCGTGACGCGCTCGGGTGACAGGTCACGGGGCTTTGTCCGCGCTATCGGCTAAGCTAGCCCCATCGCCATGAGCGCCCTCAGCCTCGCCTCCTTCGGCGTCGCCGTGCTCCTCTACGCCGCCGCCAGTACCTTGTTCTATCTGGACGTGGCAGCCGGAGAGGAGGTCGCGGCGCGCACTCGGTGGGCCCCGGTCTTCCTCGGGGTCGCGGGGCTCGGTCATTTCACCTACGTGCTCATCGCGAGCTTCGTGGCGAAGGTCTGCCCGGTGCACAGCTTGCACTTCCTGCTGTCCATCGCGTCCCTCATCGCCACCATCACCTACCTGTTCGCGCGGCGCAGGTTCAAGGTGAACGCCCTCGGGATCATCGTGGCGCCGGTCGGGTTGATGGTCACCCTCGGCACCTTCTTCCTCGGCACGAGCGCCGACACCTCGGCGCTGCCCATCGCGTTCACCGGGTTTCACGTCTTCGCGAACCTGGTCGGCGTCGCCCTGTTCCTGCTCGCGTGTGGGGCGGCCATCATGTACCTGATTCAGGAACGACGGCTGAAGAAGAAGAAGCTGCTCCTCGCCAAGAAGGGCAACCTTCCCGCCCTCGACTCGCTCGACAAGGCGATCCATCGCTTTCTCATTCTCGGTTTCCCCCTGCTCACCATTGGGGTCGGCTCGGGCACCGTGTGGGCACGTGAGCTCGAGCTCGGGTCGCCCGACATGGTCATCCGCACCATCGTCGGCTACGGCACCTGGCTGCTCATCGCCTCGATCCTCATCCTGCGCGGTGCTGCCGGCTGGCGCGGGCGCCGTGCCGCTTACGGAGCGGTGGCGGGCTTCATCTGCGAAGTCGTCATGCTCAGCTTCTACCTTCTCCGCCCGGTCGTCGCGGCGGGCTGATCTTTCTAACGTCTATGCTCGTCGTTGGACTGTCGCATCGAACCGCGCCCATCGAGGTGAGAGAGCGCGTGGCGATTCCACCCAAGGAGGTGGAAGGCGCGCTCGTTCGACTGCGACAGTTTCCCGAGATCAGTGAGGCGGTGCTGCTCTCGACGTGCAATCGCGTCGAGCTCTACATCGCCCCCAGCGGCGATACGGTCGACGCCGAGCGCGCCGTTACGCGCTTCATCTCCGAGATCGGCGGGCGCGAGGTGGTGCCCTACCTCTGGGCTCACCACAACGAGGCGGCGGTGCAGCACCTCTTTCGGGTGGCTGCATCGCTCGACTCGATGGTGCTCGGCGAGCCGCAGATCCTGGGGCAGCTCAAGGATGCCATTCGGCGCGCCGAGAACTGCAAGGCAGTCGGCCCGACCTTGAACCAAGTCATGCGTAGCGCCTTGAGCGCGGCAAAGAAGGTTCGCACCGAGACCAACGTCGGTGCCGGCCAGGTCTCGGTGCCCAGCGTGGCCGTCGACCTCGCGCGGCAGATCTTCGACGCCTTCGAGGGGGCGACCGCCCTCATGGTCGGTGCGGGCGAGATGGCCGAGAGCGCGGCCAAGCTCCTCGCCCGGGCGGGCGCCCGGGTGCTCGTGGTCAACCGCAGCGCGAGTCGAGCCGAGCGTCTGGCCGAGGACGTCGGGGGTGAGCCGGCGGCGTGGGACACCCTCACCGATTGCCTCGTCCGTGCCGACATCGTGGTCAGCTCCACTGCGAGCCCGTCCCACGTGATCACGAAGAAGCAGCTCAAGTCGATCCGTCGCCAGCGTCGTGGTCGAAGCCTCTTCCTCATCGACATCGCGGTGCCGCGCGACGTCGACCCGCGGGTCAACGACCTCGAGAACGTCTACCTCTACGACATCGACGATCTGTCGCAGGTCGTCACCCAGACCCTCGCCGGTCGAAAGACCGAAGCCGAGCTCGCCGAGCGCATCGTGCAGCGCGAGGTGAATCTCTTCGAGGAGCGGCGATCTCAACAAGCGATGAAGCCGGTCATCGTCGCCCTGCGGACGCGGACTCGGGAGACCTTGGCCTCAGAGCTCGACCGCAGCTACAAGGGGCGGCTCAAGCACCTCTCGGACGACGACCGCAAGGCCCTGTCCAAGATGATCGACGCTGCCGTGAACAAGCTCCTCCACGCACCGACCAGGCGATTGAAGGAGCTGGCCACCGACACCCGCTCGGGTGAGGTGGCCTCGCTGGTGGCCCACCTCTTCGAGCTCGACGCCGAAGTCGTGTCCTCCAACCCGCGTCCCGATGATTCGCAGGACGCCGACGAAGAGCCACCGCCCGATGACCACGCTCACCCTCGCCACCCGCCGCAGTAAGCTCGCCCTCGCCCAGGCTCGGGCCTACGCCCGCTCGCTCTGCGACGCTCAGCCCGACGAGATGACCGTCGAAGAGCTGCACGTCGTGACCTCCGGCGACAAGATCCAGGACCGGTCGCTTCAAGAGGTGGGCGGCAAGGGGCTCTTCATCAAGGAGATCGAAGAGGCGCTCCTTGCGGGACAAGCCGACTTCGCCGTGCATTCGATCAAAGACGTGCCAGCGCAGCTCGCGCCCAAGCTCAAACTGGCCGCCATTCCCCCGCGTGAAGATCCGCGCGATGTCATCGTGACCCGTGACGGCGCCAAGCTGGCCGACTTGCCCCAGGGGGCCAAGGTGGGCACCTCGAGCCTGCGGCGGAAGTGCTACCTGCTGAAGGCGCGGCCCGACCTCGATATCGGACCGCTCCGCGGCAACGTCGATACGCGGCTGCGCAAGCTGGAGGAGGGCCAGGTCGACGCCATCGTCTTGGCCTATGCGGGTCTGCGGCGACTCGACATGGGCGAGCGCGCGACCGAGGTGCTCGCGCCCGAGGTCATGCTCCCCGCCGTGGGTCAGGGGGCGCTCGGCATCGAGTGCCGCACGGTCGACGCCCACGTGGAAGAGCGGCTGCTGCGCACCGATGATGCCGAGACCCGTGTTCGGGTGGTGGGCGAGCGCGCCTTCATGGACGCGGTCGGCGGAAGTTGCCAGCTGCCGGTGGCCGCCTACGCCGAGAAGACCGCGGACGGCGGGCTCTACCTGCGCGCGATGGTCGCCGACCCCGACGGTAGCAACCCCCGCTTCGGCGAGCGTCGCACCAACTTCGATGCCGATGACGCCGAGCGAGCCGGTCGCGATCTCGGGGCCGAGCTGCGGTAGTCGTGCAGGTCGCGATCGTTCTCCACGCGCATCTCCCTTACGTCCGTGCCGAGGCGCCATGGACGGTGGAGGAGCGCTGGTTCCACGATGCGCTCTGGACCTGCTATCTGCCCCTGCTCGAGGTGATCGAAGAGGGGCCGCTGACGATCTCGCTCTCGCCGCCCCTCATCGAGATGCTGCGCGATGGTGTCCTGCGCAGTCGGTTCGAGGCACACCTCGATGCGCTCGACGAGCTCAACGAAGCCCATCGCGACCACACCGGCGACGCAGGGACGTTCTACGCGCGCCGCATCGCGGGCGCGCGCACGAGGTGGCTCCACCATCGCGGCGACGTGGTCGGCCGCCTCGGGCGGGCGTGGGACAAAGGTGACGTCGAGCTGTGGACGACGGGCGTGACCCATGGATTTCTGCCTGGCTTGGCCGTGCTCGAGGGCACCGTCGAGGCCCAGGTACGACTGGGTCAGCGGGTCTTCACCGATGCCCTCGGCCGCGCCCCGGCTGGGTTCTGGCTTCCGGAGTGTGGGATCGACGCGCGGGTGGCGCGACGGGTGGCCAAAGACGCGAAACTGACGGTGGTCGATGCACATGCCGTCGAAGCCGGCGGTACGACGGCGGACGGCCTCGTGCTGTGGCCGCGGCATCTCGAAGCCTCGCACCGGGTGTGGTCGCGCGAGCATGGCTACCCTCGCCACCCGCTCTACAGAGAGTTTCACCGCGACCTCGGCCACGACCGCGAGGCGGGTCCTTTCGGCCGCGGGACCATGACCGGGCTCAAGCTGCACGCCATCGACGGCTCACCCTATCGGTCGCGTGAGGCCGAAGTGCAGGCGAAGCGCGACGCGGCCGACTTCGTGCAATGGCTCGACGCGGAGGCGCGGCGTGGGCGTAGGTCCTTGGTCACCGCCTACGACGCCGAGCTCTTCGGCCATTGGTGGTTCGAAGGGCCGGTGTTCTTGCGGGAGGTCCTCGCCGGCTTGAGCGGTCACCCCAGATTGTCGCCCGTCACCGTGTCCGCGCTCGAGCCCGAGGGCGAGGTATGCCCCGAGGCGTCGAGCTGGGGACGGGGTGGTGACAACGGGGTTTGGGTCGGCCCCCATACCGCCCACCTCTGGCGTGACATCCACGGCACGGCCCGTCAGCTCCACCGCGCAGTGGCAGGGATCGCCGCGGAAGACGAGGACAGCCCCGCGTCCCGCGGCGTCGACCACGCCTTGCGCCACGGGCTCCTGCTGCAAGCCAGCGATTGGGCCTTCGCCCTCGAAGACGGCAGCGCGTCCGACTACGCGCGCGCGCGCATCGCTCGCCACCGACGCGGCGTACGCGAGGGGCTTGCGGCGGCCGGAGGCGACGCTTCGGGCCTGCCGGATCCGTCGCGGGGAGGCTTCTTGAGCGACCTTCGCGGCGAAGCGCTTCGCGCGCCGTTCAGGGGCTGATCTTCACGTCGTCGATGGTGTCGCCGGGCATCAGGCTGCCCCACGCTCCGTCGGCCGACCCGAGCCAGGCGTAGGCGCCGTCGAGGTGCGGCTTGGGGGCCAGGGTGACGAAGAGCTGGCTCGACCCCGTGTCGCGGCCGGCGAGGGCGACCCCGACCCGCATGGCATCGAAGCGCAACGGCGAGGTCTCGCAAGGCAAAGCGGGCAGCCCCTTCACCCCGCCGTAGCCGTCACCGGTGGGGGAGCCGAACTGCGCCACGAAGCCCGGCACCACACGATGCACGACCATGCCGTCGTAGTAGTCGTTCTCCACGAGCGAGACGACGCGCCGCACGGTGAGGGGCGCGAACCGCGGGTCCAGCTTCATCGACAGCTCGCCGACACTGGTGCTGAAGACGAGGATCACCGGCCCCGTGACCGGAGGGGCGTCGAGCTCGGGGGGCGCCTCCCGCGGCGCCGTGGCGCGGCAGGTCGGTACGACGCCGTCCTTGCCCGCGAGGCGCTTCAGGGCGGCTTGGGCATGCTCCCGAAGCGCCGGCCACGGAGAGCCGCAGAGCTTGACGAAGGTCGGTTTGGCTTCGGTGATGCCGAGCTTGCTCACCGTGTCGACGAGGGCACCGAGCGCCTCCTGATCGGCCGCGGCCCCCTGGCCTTCGAGTCCTTTCAAGAGGGCTTCTTTCACCGCGGGGTCGAGCTTTTCGACCCCGCCCACCCGCGCGGGACGCTGGGCGATGACCTCCGCCGCCGCCGCGACCACGCCAGGTGCATCCGAGGTGAGGGCAGCGTGCAGGACCTTCGCGCTGTCGGCGACCTCGTCGTGCACCAGAAGCTGTTGGATGGCGAGGGCGCGCAGCGCGGGCACGCCGCCGTTGGCGTAGGTCTTCCATGCCTCGAGTCGCGGGCCCGTGAGCTTCACCGCATCGATCCCGATGGCCTCGAGCCTGGCCTGTCCCCCGATGAGCGTGCTCACGGGGTCCTTGGCGTCTTTCTCCCCGAGCAGGTCACAGCCCTTCAGCTTGGGGTCGTCGTAGTTGCGCTCGACCAGCAGGTGCGCGGCACGACAGCGCAAGAGCGAGACGCGACGCTTCTGAGCCTCCGTGGCCCCCTCGGGCGCGGGCAGGGCCGCGAGCTCTTCGAGCGCCGGCTTGGCCTCCCTGATCCGCCGCAAGCGCGACATGACCGCGAGCGGGAGATGCAAAGCCTCGGGGGGACTCGCGGCCGCGACCATGGTCTTGGTGCCCGGGACCATGGCCACGAGGGTCTTGCCGAGCGCGCGCTGACCGGCATCGGCGAAGCGCGTCATCGCGTCGATCGCCTCGAGACGGGCGACCACGGGCAACGTGCTCTTGTTCATGGCCGCAACCAGCGCGGGCAGCGCTTCGTCACCACATCGGGCGAGGGTGAGCAGCGCATAGCTCGCGGTGGGACCATCGACCTTCTCGTCGTCGAGGCGTGCGCTCGCCACCTTCTGGGCCCGCTCGATGACGCTCGGCGTGAGGAACTGCACCTTGCCGAGGGGGTAGAGCGCGTGACCCTGAGGAGGGTGCTCGGCGTCACCTTCGGCGTGCTGGAGGAGCGCGACGTAGGTCTCTTCGCGCAGTCGCTTCTTGTTTCGGGCGATGTCGCCGAGGGCATCGATGGCGGCAGCGGCATGCCTGCCATCCAGCCACGCGACGAGGGTCGCTTCCGCCGAAGCCGTGCCGCAGCGCCCGAGGGCGCGGGCCATCGCCTGGGTCGGGGACAGCTCGCCTTCTTCGGGTTCCGAGGTCTTCTGGGCCACGGCCGCGGCCACGATGGCTCGCACGGTGGCCTCCCGCGCCCCGTCGCAGACATCGCCGAGCCCATAGGCCGCCCAGGCGCGCACCTCCGCGTCCTCGTCGCGCAGACCACGCTGGAGCTTGGGTCGCAGCTCGGGCTCACGCATGCGGGCCAGCGCCCGCATGGCCGCGCGCCGCACCGCTGGGTCGCGACGCTGGAGATCCTCGTTGGTGATCGCCGATGGGTCGCGGGTCGCCTCGGCGCGCAGCAGGGCCGCCGTGCGGTCATCCGTCGCGGCAGCGGTGGCAGAGGCCGTGGCCGTGGCGGTAGGGGCACCACGGGTGGCTCCGGATTGGCCACACCCGAGCGCTCCGAGCAGCAGGGCGATGTAGATCGATCGTGAGCTCATCGGCCGAAGCGGGTGATGGACCAATCGAGGCATCGACTCAAGGCCTCACGCGCCCGCGCAGAAGGCGTCGGCGGTGGGGTGTTCCACCATGATCGCGGTGGCGGCACTGCGTCCACCCCGAGGCGCCGAAAACACGCCAGGGCCCGAGGAAGGTGCCAGCTGCAGGTGGCGAGGAGGGCGACCTCGGAACCATCGAGCAGCCGGGCCGTGTAGGTCGCATTCTCCCGCGTCGACAGGCTACGCGCCTCCGAGCGCAGCAGCGCCTCGGGGAGTCCTCGAGCCAAGAGCACGTCGCGCATGACCTCTGCCTCGACGAAACCTCCGGGGTAGCGCTTGCCACCACTGACGATGATGGGCACGTCGGATCGCGCGTCATGGGCGCGAACCGCGAGCGCGAGGCGTCGACGCAAGGCCGGCGAAGGGCGCCCGTCCCGCTCGACGCCACACCCCAAGACCACGATGGTGTCGAACCTCGGCTCAGGCTGCATCGGACTCGTCACGACGCACCTTGCTGCGGCTACCCCAAGGGTGAGCCTTGAGCAGCGCCCAGCCCCGGGAGCGCAGCTCGTCGGAGAGCCGCCCTTCGTAGGCGTCGCGCATGGCCTTGGCGAAGGACTCGACGCGGTCGAACCGGTCTTCGCGACGCTTGGCCATGCCGATGGCGAGCACGAGCTCGATGTCGATGGGCACCGTCGCCAGCTCTGCGGGCGCGGTGGGCTGATCGTGCACGACCCGGTAGAGCACGTGGGCGATCTCGTTGCCGCTGAAAGGAGGGACCCCGCAGATGGCGCGGTAGGCGATGGCGCTGAGCGCGTAGAGATCGGCCTGGTGGTCGACGACGGGCCCTTTCACCTGCTCGGGCGACATGTAGGAGGGCGTGCCGACCGCGTTGCTCTTCGTCAGGGAGCCGCTCGACCAGCTGAGCTTGGAGAGACCGAAGTCGAGCACCTTCCAGGTTCGAGGCAGCGTATCGGTGAGAAAGACGTTGGCCGGCTTGAGGTCGCGATGCACGACCCCCGCGTCGCGCACATCGGCCAGGGCTTTGGCCACGTGCTCGACCAGCTCGACCACACCGTCGACCTCGAGGCGACCCGTACGCCGCAAGTGCCAGCTGAGGTCGTGGCCCTCGAGAAGCTCCATCGCGAGGTAGGGCGTCTTGCCGTCGTCGAGCCATCCGGTGGCGAAGATCCGGGGCACGTGATCGCTCTCGACCTTGGCCGCGATCTCGGCTTCCCGGATGAATCGCTTCACCTTCTTCTCGTTCTCGATGAGGTCGGGGTGAAGGAACTTGATGGCCACGGGGAGCCCCGCACGGTCGCGTCCCCGGTAGACCTCGCCCATGGCGCCACGTCCGATGAGGTCGCCGACGATGAACGCGTGCACTTCTCTGCCGCTGTGCCGCCCCTCACCCGGCCGGTTGGCCCGAGCGAGCTCGCCACGCGCTTCGTGGAGCAGCGCCTCGCGTTGCCGAAGCTTGAGCTGCGCCTTGTAGACCTTCTGCAAGGCCTTCTCCGCTTGGTCCCGACCGCTGCGGGCGAGGAAGAAGGTGGAGCCGAAGATCACCTGGCTCATCAGCACTTGGAACCAACGCGTGAAGGGCTGCGCCGTCTCGGTATTGAAGAGCGAGAGGTCGGGCAGCAGGCCACTCGCGATGCCAGCCGAGACCACGAAGTAGAGCACCGCGACCGTGATGTAGGTTCCCCAGGCCACCGGCTCGATGCGGCTGTAGCCGAAGAAGTAGAGGCCGAGGGTGAGGATCATCGCACCGGCCGAGAAGGGGCCGATGTAATAGATGACGGCCACCCCGATCGTCGCGATGCCCACCCCGATCACGGTCGCGAACCGCGCGGTGTAGCGATGGGGCTGACGCAGCACCGTGAGCACGAAGGCGCAGACCATCGCCCCGGTGCTGCACAAGATCACTGCGGCCATGCGCAGCCAACGGGCCCCGGAGAGCGCGGGGATGAAGCCGGCGGTGAGCAAGGACACCACCATGAGGATCCGGAAGAACATGCGCGACCGCGCGATCTCCTCGTCGCGGAGGGCGCTCGTCACGCCGTCCGAGATGGGCGGGGCCTGCATCCTCACCGGTGGCGGATGCCATGAGCCGCGATCCCCCTTTCGAGGGCTGTCACCTCGGTCCGCCACGGCCGGAAGGGTATCACCCCCGCCACGATTGCGGGACCCTCGCCCGCCTCCTCGCGACGCGCGCAATGGCTCGAGGGGACCCGTCGCTCGTACGGCGTACGAGAATCGACGAGGGTGCGCGCCGTCCAACCCGCCACGATGGGGGTCGAGGTGGGCACGGTTACGTATGGCAGCGACACGCTCGTCGAGCTGACACGGGTGAGTCAGCGTCGGGCGCGCGTGGAGCAAACACTCGCGGCGATCGGCCACGCGCCGAGCGCTGGAGCGTCGGTGACGCTGGCTTCGGTCACCTTCTCGTCCGCGACGGCCGCGTCCGCCGCTGGGGATGCCCGCTCGGGTCTGGAGCCCATCGTCGTGGACCTCGATGGGTCGCGACCGACGGCCGACTACCGTGTGAGCGAGCTCCTCGGCAAAGGGGGAATGGGTTGCGTCTACGCAGCGCGCGCCACCGCCCTCGACCGCGAGGTCGCCTTGAAGCACCTTCACCCCGACGCCGGGCCACGTCGCGTGGCCGCATTGCTCCACGAAGCGCGGGTGAACGGCCGCCTGGAACATCCCAACGTCGTGCCCGTGCACGCCGTTGGCATCGACGCCGCCCTGGGACCGGTCGTCATCATGAAGCGCATCCGCGGACACGAGTGGCGCAACCAGCTCGGCCGCCGCGACCGGCTCGACCCGGCATCCCTCCCGAGCCCGATCCGAGTGCTCATCCAAGTGTGCAATGCCGTCGCACACGCCCATGAGGTGGGTCTTGCGCACGGTGACATCAAGCCGCGCAACGTCATGATCGGCCAGCTCGGGGAGGTCTACCTCGTCGACTGGGGACTCGCGGTCGACCTCAGGCAGCCGCGCGCAGCCGACCACCCCATCGGCACGCCGGCCTATATGGCCCCCGAGATGACGCGCGGCGTGATCTCGGTCGCCTCCGACGTCTACCTTCTCGGGGCCACGCTCTTCCACGTCCTCTACGGCCACCCCCCGCATCACGCTCCCACGGCGATCGACGCGATGGTGGCATCGCTCGACGGCACCACCCCACCCTGCGACCCGCTCGTGCCCGACGAGCTTCGCGGCATCTGCGCGCGTGCCATGGCGCTCGACCCCGACGACCGCTACGCCAGCGCCGTCGGGTTCCGAGACGCCCTACGTGGCTACCTCGAGCACCGTGGCGCCGAGCAGCTGGCTCGTGCGGCAATGCTCCAGCTCGGGGCCTTCGAAGAACGCGCCGCGTCACTCGACGCCGAGGCCGATGCGAGCACCGCGGTGCAGCTTCAATGCGACCTCGACCTCTGTGCCACGCGGCTTTCACAAGCTCTCGAGCTCTGGACGGAGAACCCGCGCGCGCGCCGAGGTCTTCGTAGGATCGATGAGCTACGCCTCGAGGTCCACCTCGCGCGGGGCAACCTCTTGTCCGCGAGGGAGCTGGCTCAGCGCATGCGCACCATTCCCCCCGAGGCCCACCAGCGGCTCCTCCGCCTCGAAGAAGAACACGCCCTGGCCCAGACCGCCCGCGACCAACTCGAGAACCTGATGCAGGACCGGTCGCTCTCCATGGGCCGGCGCGCTCAGGTAGGACTCGCCCTGGGCCTGGTGGCGGGCCTCACGAGCCTCGGAGCCTGGACCTACGTCGCCCGAGGTCGACAACCATTGGGCGCGCCGTGGCTGCTCGTTCTTCTCTCGGGCCTCGTGTGGTTGCTCATGTTGGCTGGGGTCGCACTTCGATGGCGTCAGCTCACGCGCAACTTCATGTGCAGGCTCGCGACGATCGGCCTCGTGGCTGCCCCGACCGCGGTGTTCCTTCACCGCCTCGTCGCCTGGAGTGCGAACCACTCGAGCCTGGCCATGGTCCAGGTCGACCTCATGCTTCTCACCGCCGTCGCGCTCACCATGGCCGCCATTCACCGCGGGTTTCTCCTCGTCGCCATGGGCACCTTCGGCTCGTTCGTGGCGGCCTGCCTCTTTCCCGAAGCGGCCCGAATGCTCATCAACCTCGTGCCCATTCTCGCTGCGCTCTGCGTCGTCGAGCTCTGGCGACGCGTGGCGGTCTCCGACCAAAACCTCGTCGACCGCGTCCACGCCGTGAACGCGAGAGCATCGCCATGACCGCCAATGCTCTCATTCACACAGCGCTCGCGCTCAGGCGGGCGGGCGCATGTCGAGAATGCCGAGCCCCGCATCGACGAGGGCCCCACGCAGTATCACCGCCGCCTGCTCGACGTCTTGGGTCCCAGTGAGCGAAAACCATTCCTCCTTCGACATCGTGCAATGCCGAACCAGCATCACGTAGAGGGCATTGAACCTGATACCGAGCGCGCGACCTTCTAACCCGAGCAACGGCTGGGCCTCCTTCACGTACCGAAAGAGGTGCTGTTCCAGCCGCCGGTGAGGCACGTAGCCACGTCCCATCGCCAGTGTGAGCCGCACCCGCAACAGATTGCGATGACAACGGAGCATGTCGAATAGATGTTCGAGAAAATCCGTCGCCACCTCATGACGAGGATCGTCGCTCGCGAGGCGCTTCACCGTGCTCTGCCACAGCGCATCGAGCTCTTCGTAGAAGGGATCGAGGCACTCCTCGAGCAGGTCTTCCTTGTCGGAGAAGTGGTAGCTCACCGTCCCCACGGAGACCCCTGCCCGCTGCGCCACTTGTCGCATCGAAATGATCGCCGGCCCGGTCGCGGCCACGACCGCTCGCGCAGCCTCGACGATTCGCTCTCGGGCGTCTTCCCGACCACTCATGTCATCCCCCGCAGCGAACCGTACGCCGTACGAGCGCCCGTTGCATCACACGACTTCGCCATAACGTCATTGTAGCGCAGGGCCGTTTCGGCCCCATGAAAAACTAGGAGCAACCTGATGAAGCAGAGCAACTACAGTTCAGTCCACCGTATCGGCGCCATTGCCGTAGCCACCATCGCCGCCTCCGTATTCATCGGCGCCCCCGCGCTCGCCGATGACCCGGACCCGGTCGAGCAGGACACTAGCTGTGGAGCCGCGGTGCGCAAGTTCGCCAATGCTGCAAACGCCGTTCTCAAAGGCGACGCCAAAGACGACGCGAACAGCCTCGGCGGCAAGTACTCGGGCATGCGCAATGCCTGTGCCCCGTTCCGCGCGTGCAAACAAGAGTGCCGCATCGAGAAGCGCAAGGCCAAGGATGAATGCAAGGGCCTGCGCGGCAAAGCCAAGCGAAAGTGCAAGCGCGAGGCGCGACGAGAGAAGCGCTCGTGCAAGAGCGGCTGCCGCGACGAGATGCAGCAGTCCGGCTGTAAGGATGCGCGCCGCGAGTTCTGGGGCACCATGGGCAAGGTGGCGAGGAAGGTCGCCAAGGACAAGAACGTGCGCCAGACCGGCAAGGCAGCCATCAACATCTGCCGCGACCTCTACAAGGAGTAGACCGTCACGCCCGCGGCAGGGCTCGTCATGGCGTGGCTTCTACACGTCGTCGAAGGTGGTGGTCGTTGCCCTGGCGTCACCGCCGAGGGCCGTCCACCAGCCCACCAGGTCGTCGGGCGGTGCCACCTCGGCCGCGAGGTGCGGTAGCTCGACACGGAGGGCGTGGAGAGCGGGACGGCGTACGGCCTGAACCGCGCCTCGGTCGTCGGTGAGGCTCGAGGGTCCGCCATAACGACCGTCACCGTAAAGAGGAAGCCCTGCCAATGCCGCGTGGGCGCGGATCTGATGCATGCGACCGGTCTCGGGCTGCAGCTCGAGCAACCAGCCATGTTCGGCGCGAGCGCGCACCCGACAGTGGGTGCGCGCCGGTTTGGCCCCCGGCGCCTTGGGGCTGGAAACGTGACGACCGCCGCGGTCGCGTTGCTTCCCGAGGGGCCAGTCCCAGACCCCTTCCGTGAATGAACCATCGGCGGGGGCCACGGTAACGGCGAGGTAGGTACGCTGAATGAGGCCCGCCTCGCGCCACTGGGCAACACGCCGGCTCGCATCGCGGCCGAGGGTGCAAACGGTCACGCCGCTCACCATCGTGTCGAGTCGCGTCGCCACGTGCACCTTGCCTCCCTTGAAGCGCGTGAGCATGGCACTCACCAGGGAATCTTGTCCGAGCTTGGTCGTCTCTGCGGGCAGTCCGGCGGGCTTGAAGACGAGCACCACACCGTCACGCTGAGCGAGCACTTCGGGAGCGGCCAAGGCCACCTCTCGCCGCGGATAGATGGTGAGGTGGTCGCCTACGTCGACCGGCTCGTTGGGCTCGGCGGGCCGACCGTTGAGGAAGACGCGGCCATCCGTCGGGGCTCCTTCTTCGAGCATGCGTGCGAGGACCTCACCCACGGTACGGCCGTCACCCGGCTGCACCGCCCATTGCATCACGGGCCTCAAGGCCGACGCACCGCTTCCGGACGAACCGAGAGCGGGGGCGCATCCCGGTCGACGTCGAGGCGCATGATGGTCCCGCGCTCGCCGTCGAGCCGCACGCGCTCACCTTCGTAGAGATGGAGGCTCGCATTGGCCACGCTGAAGACGGCCGGGCGTCCGAGGTTGCGGACGGCCTCGGCCCCGGGGGCGAGGGCACCCCCGGTTTCGGTGATGACGGCGGCGACGGCCAAGCCCAGGGGTACGTGGGCGATCTCGAAGGCGGGCATGACGAGGATGTCGTCCGGGCCGAGACCTGCGGGGAGCCGATTGCCGAGCTGGCGGATTCGGCCCTCGACCACGCCCGGGCTCACGCCGATCCCTTCGAGCTCGACGGCGGGAACGATGGGGATGCCTCCCCGAGGCGGTGAGCCCACGAAGCTGACGGGCGGCGCCGGTACGGCGGCTTGCTCGTGGCGTTCGACGGTGCGCATGCGAATCACGCGCGACAGCTCGGGCCGGCCACTCTTGAGGGCACGGCGCAGGCGCGTGGCCGAACAATGAAACGGCCCGGCCGGGCGCAGCTCTGGGTCGATGCGGCGCAATCGTCGCTCGACGTCGAGGGCGACCTTTCGGAACAAGGCCACCGCGCGCAGCAGGAGCTGGTCGGCATGCGCACGATGGCGCGACTGCTCGCGCATGCGATCGACGAGGCCGCGCATCACCCTACGCTCGATGCCGGTCAGCTCTGGCTCGTACCGGGCGAGCTCGAGGTCGGCGGACGCACGCGCGCGACGGGCCGACGCCTCCCCACTGATGAGCTCGGGTTGGGCGACGAGGATGGAGAGCATCTGCGCGAGCGATCGCGCATCTTCGTTCCAACGCGGCCGGCTAAGTTCGAAGGGGTTGAAGCAGAGCTCGCCGTAGCGAGCGAGAAAGTGACCCATGGCGCCGCGGGCGCGGCCGTCGGGAAGCTCCTCCGGCCGCACCACCGCGCCCGACCGGAGCCGTTCGAGGGCCGGGGCGTCTTCACGTAGGGCCACCACCACCCGCGCCATCTGCTCTGCCATGCTGCTCGCGTAGACGTCGACCTCACCTGCGGCGAGCACGTAGCCGACCTGCGGATCGACGTCGGCCACCCGACGGCGAATGAGGGCTCGAAGCGCCACATGCACGCTGAGGGACGCACCCGAGCACCGCATCCAGAGCCCAGCCGCGCGTTCGACGAGGTCTTCGGCGGCCCCGAGCGTCGTGTCCATGGCGTCGCTGGGGAGCAGGCTCACGTCCATCACCGACTGGGCGCGGATGTCCCGCTCCAGATCGCGCTCGATGCGCTCGAGGTCGGATTCGAAGGTGAGTTGCCGGGACACCGCGGCGACGCCGATCTGCGGCCACCGGAACAGATTGACGCTCCTCGCCTCCTCCGTCCGCGCGATCCGCCGACGCTGCTCCGCGTCGACGCCACCGAAGGCGATGAGGAGGTCCTCGGGGTCGAGGAAGGGTACGTTGCGCAGGGTCTCCACCAACGCGTCCACATTGAGGTAGCTCCGACCCGACCAATGGGTGATGAGCGTCTCGTCGTCGTCGACCTTGCAGCGCAACTCGGCCATCGTCGCGCGCAGGGCGCCGTCGATGCAGCGCTCGACCACCGATTGTGTGAGTCGGGTCGGAGGCTCCGGCGTTTGGCCGCCGAGGGGGATCTCGACCCAGGTGGTCGACGCGGTGCCGCCCTCGAGCGGTAGCCAACGGGCACTCTCTTCGGCGTTGAGCACGTGGAGCACACAACGATCGTCACCGGGCTCGACCGAGAAGTAGAGCACTGCGCCTTCACCGAGCTCACGCTCTCCGACTTCGCCCAGCTCGATCAGCTGCTCGAAGCCGTCGGGCTCGAGGGCCCGACGCAGGCGTGCGAGCGGCTCCGGCGGAAGGGCACCGCCACGTCCGAGGGACAGTGGCAAGAGCAGCTGGCCCCGGCGCCGCCAGTCGGCGGGGCCATCGTCGGCGAGCAGAACCCCGAGATGCCAATCCGCCCCGCCGACTTTGCCGTAGGCGCTGGTGGTTCGGGTGAGCAGGCCCGACGTCGCCGTCGGAACCGTGGGCTGCACGAGCAATGCGAGGCTCACATCGCGCAGGTCGGCCTCGGCGTAGGCGGCCACGGTCCAGGCGAGCACCGCGCTGGCCCAAACGTCGCGGATGGCCTGGCTGACCTCTTCTTCGGTGGTGAGGCCGACCCGGGAGTGGAGCTGTCGACCGGCGGCGTGCGCGGCTCGACCCGAGGCCGCGATGGCGGGACGCACGGCGACGCCGTGGGGCAGCGCCGCGAAGTCCTCTTTCCAGGCGATGCTCAGCCCCTCGAGGAGGTCGTCGTCGAGAGCGGCCACCATCAGCTCCTCGTAGGCCCGTGCGCAGCGCTCGTCGCCGGCGCGGGTCCCCGACAGCTTGATGAGGCTCCGCAGGTCGTGCTTTCGCGGGAGGATGCGCTCGCAGGCGGCCTCGAAGTGCTCGGACGAGAGCACCCAGGTGGTGGGCACCGGCATGCCCGCGCGCGAGAGGTCCCGCAGGACCCGGCCCTTGTGGCCGATCCGACGCTCGCTGTCGCGCCGCCACGAGAGCTGGTCGAGGCGGCGAAAGACGTCCTGGGTTGCCATGACTCGATGGGTCAATACCGCCGGCGGGGCGAAGGCGCCACCGGCGTCAGGGGGCGGGAAGCCCCCGGAGTCGCCGTTCGTGCCACAGGAGCATCTCGTAGGCCCCCGGCCCGCGGTTGTAGGCGTAGTCGTGGGGCCCCGGGGTCTCGATGAGGACGTGCTTCACCTCGGCCTCGTTCAGCGCCTTCGAGAAGGCGAAGACGGCCGGTCGGAAGTAGTCGTCGGTGCTGGTGACGAGGCGGAAGTTGAAGTCCTCGACCTTGCCCGCCGCGGCTTTGGCGAGCGCGACGAGCTCGGGGATGTCGCGCTCGCCGATGGCCGGCTGCAGCGCCCCGACAGTGCGGAAGACCTCGGGGTGGCGGAGCCCGATGAGGAGGGCGAGCCTGCCCCCCATGCTCACGCCGTCGATGCCGTTGAGCGTGGAGCTCTGCGCAGACGCTTCCTTCCGGGCACGAGGGATGAGGTCGTCGATGATGAAGCGGGCGAAGGGCTCGCTGCCTGCGGGGCTACGATCTTTCAGGGCGGGTGCCCACGGGCAGGCAACCGCGAGTCCCACGAAAGGATGGGCCGCGAGGGAGGCATTGAGGGCCCCGAGGCGGCTGTCGTTCACGAAGCCGAGAAAATCGTCTGGGGTGAGCGGAGGGGCCGCCGCGCGCACGATGGCCCGGTCGAGGGCGTAGTCGTCTCTCCAGCCGCGTGCCCCGCCCTGCAGACCCTTGTCGACCTCGCCGCGACCATGCAGCGCCACGAGCACCTGGCCCTGCCCCTGCTTGGAGATGACGGCGTGCTCGGCCTGGAAGTGGTCGCTGGCGGGAAAGGCCACCTCGGTCCATCGCTCGGTCGGCGCCGGGGTCGAGGGCGGTAGTGGCGCAGGCGGAGGAGGCGCACCAGCACAATCCCCACAGCCGGCGAGTCCGAGGAGCCCACCAAGCCAAGCCCGACGCGTGAGCATCACGTACCGGTCTTCTCGGTGGAGGCGTCGGACGCAGCCTCCATCGAGCTCGGAGGCGGCATCTCGTGACCCTGCCGAGACGACGGAGGACGCGATTCCGACTCCGGGGGCGGAGCGTCGCGGCGACCGTCCGGCTTCACCTCCGCCGAGGCGGGGGTCGGCGTCACCTCTTGCTCGGGCGTGCGCTCCTTCGACACCACGCTCGTGCGCGGGGCCTCGGTGGAGTCGGTGCCCTCGAACCAATCGAAGAAGCGATGCATCGCCTCCTTCTGGCGCTTGGGCATGAACTCGAAGTTGCGCCCGCGGTCGATGATCTCCCAGAAGTCCTTGGTCTCGACGCGGTCGAGCTCCTGGCGGATCGCGGTCAGGCGCTCCGGCGGATCGAGCTCCATGTCGTGGTAGATGAGCCGCGCCTTGTCGCGCTCGCCGACGCTGAGGAAGTAGGCCGCGAGCTTGGTCTGGGCCTTACGCACCCCCTTGAGGGCGCGCTCCTGGCTCTTGCGGGCGGTGTCGCGGTCGAGCTCGAGGAAGGTCGAGAGCACGTCGTCCTGCTCTTTGATCGACAACTCGTGGGCCACCTCGCACAGGGTGCCGATGTCGTAGGCGACGGTCTCGGTCACGAACGACAGCTTCATGTCGTAGCTGACGTGGCCGTAGTACTTCATGTGCTCGACCGCGGCCGCGGCGTGGGTCCCCTGGCCGTGTTTCATCATGGCCTCGACCAGCTGCCGGTACTGGTTGAGCACGTTGTAGGCCGTACGCACGCTCTTCGCGTTGAGGGTCGCACGGAGGTACGAGTTCATGTACCTGAGCACCAAGACCATGAGCTGGTCGTCGCCGACCTTGGCCGCCGCCTCACCGATGTAGCGGGTGTCGATGGCGATGAGGTAGTTGATGTCCGGCATCGTCGAGAGGGCCTCGTTGTAGATGCCGAGGTACTGCCGCATCACCTTCCACTCGACCCAGGTGCGACGCTCTTCGAGGTCGTGTCGCGACTCGACCTCCATGGCCACGAAGTCGGGGTTCTCGCGGATGCTGCTCCCGAGTCCGAACCACGCCTCGGCCGCGTCTTCTTTGATGTCGGTGATGTAGGTGACGGCGAAGTCCTTGAGGGCGTCGACGGCGCGGCTCGCGATGATCTTGTCCTTGCCGGAGATGGAGTTGCTGGTGATGTCGGTCAGCTCCTCCATCGCGTTGATCGCCTGCGCCTGGGCCCCTTCGCAGCGGGCCACGTTCGGCGAGCGGGAGCCGCTGCGCACAGCCGTGACGGCGTTGGTTCGGATGCGCGCGATGATGTTCGACGGCTCCAGGAACCAGAACACGTAGGCGAAGTAGGGCGCCATGAGCACCAAGCCCACGGTCGTGGTCCCCATCATCGCGATGACCGTCGTGTGGGGGACGAAGTCTCGGCGCAGCGAGAGGCTCACGAGAACCCCGCACACGCAGGCCACGACGTAGAAACCCATCACCGTGACGTTGGTGCGGTCGCGCAAGAACATCGTGGCCACGCCGGGATACCGGTTGGCCGACAGCTGCACGACGATGCTGACGACGGTGATGACGATGCCGAGGACGGCCGCGATCATGCCGCCGAGGGAGGGCACCGCGTCGGTGATCGACTCGGGATCGAAGTCCAGGTACCGCGCGAAGACCGGGACGCTCGCCTCGCCGAGAACGTCGACGGCGTAGAGGATGGTGAAAGCGAGCACCGAGATCGACGCGATCGCCGACATCGGTACGACCCACTTCCGCAAGCTGGATGCTTCGAAGGCCATGGATGTGCCCCGGCTCGAGGCGCGGGGAGGTTCTGATCCAACCACCACCGGCCGCGACTGTCGACCCACCGCGACTTTCTGCCACCGATGACACGGCCGTGACATGGCCGTGCAAGGCTTCGTTTCGAGGTGTTGCGTCGTAACTCGAGCCCACGCGACTGGCTGTTCTTCGCCGTGATCGCGCTGCTGCCCGCCCTGGCGATGGGGTGGCTCGCCAACTCTGCGCTTCGAGGGGAAGAAGCCGCCGTCGGGCGCGAGATGCAGGGGCTCATCGAGGGGGAGGCCCAGCGCCTCCGGGCCGAGGCCGACGCCGCCGAGCTCGTTGGCGCCTTGCCCTACGCCGAAGGCGTCGTCACGGGGGCCGAGCCCGAGGACCACCCGCCGCAGCCCGCTCCTTGCGCCGAATATGAAACAAAGTTGTTGCATACGCGGGTGGCGAAGCTCGACGCGACGACCCGGACCGACATCACGCAGCGCTGCTTTCGGCTGCTCACGCCGGCCGGCCGCTTCGCCTGGCCCCTCGTGGCCCTCGCCCCGGGCGCGAACACCCCGGAAGCCCTCATCAAAGCTTGGATCGAAGACGTGGCCGACGAGCTGCCCCCGGCCGAACGGGCCGCCACGCGGCTCGACCTCGAGGCGGCCAGCTGGCTCGGCGACGCCCGTCCTACTCTGGTGAAGGCACTCGACGCGAGCGCGGGCCATGGCTCCCTCGAACCGCTGCTCGCGCCGCACCGGGGGGCCATGCGGGCCGAACGACGTGAGATCCGGTGGAGCGATGCGCGGTCGAAGGGCGTGCTCCGCCGCCGGGCCGACGGCCGTTACGAGGGGGCCATCGTGCATCCCCCATCGATCGCACGCGCCCTCGCCGCGGGCTGGCCATCGCTCCCGGAAGGCGTCGAAGCCCAGCTGTTGGTACCCACCTCGCCTCCAGGCCCCACCGACGTTCCCCTGCTCGAGGGGGGGGCGCTCGTCCGGCTCGGCTGGTCGGCACCAGACGCGGTGGCGTCGCGAACCGCGCGCGCACAGCGGCTCCTCGTGGCCGCGTCGACGGGAGCCGTAGCTCTGGCGCTGGCCTTGGCCGCGTGGCTCTTCGCGCGCATGCGTCGGGAGCGGCGACTGAGCGCGTTGCGTACCGACTTCGTCGCCGCCGTGTCCCACGAGCTACGCACGCCCATCGCCTCGATGCGCATGCTCTCGGAGCTCCTCGCCGAGGACCGCGTGGAGGAGGAAGACCGGGCCGAGGTCACCGCGGGCCTCGCGCAGGAGGCGAAACGCCTCGGGGATACGGTGAACCGTCTGCTGCGCTTCAGCCGCATGGAAGCCGGCCATAGCGATGGCGCCGCCCGCCGGGAGACCGACGTCGCAGCCCTCCTCTCCGAGGTCGCAGCGCGCTTCCGCACCCGCCACCCCGACCACGAGGTGGAGGAGGATTGGCCCGAGGCGCTCACCTTCGCCATCGACGCCGAGGCGGTGGGCATGGCGCTCGACAACCTGCTCGGCAACGCGCGCAAGTACGCCCCCGAGGGCGCCCCCTACCGACTCGGCGCCGCCATCCAAGACGGCACGCTACGCATCTCCGTGCAAGACCACGGACCAGGGATCGCCCGCCGGGATCAGCAGCGGATCTTTCGCGCCTTCGAGCGGGCGGCCGATCGACTCAGCGAAGCCACCGAGGGCAGCGGCATCGGATTGTCGCTCGTTCAACACGTCGCGCGAAGCCACGGAGGCCACGTAGCCCTGGAAAGCGCCCCCGGCCGCGGAGCCACCTTCACCCTCGTCCTGCCCCCCGGATAGCCACGACATGTCTCATCCCCACCGCCAGGAACACGTGCTCGTCGTCGAAGACGACCCCACCCTTCGCATGAGCCTGCGGGCGACGCTGCGCTCGGCCGGCTACAAGGTCTCGGTCGCAGCCACCGGCACCGAAGGCCTCGACGAGGCGCTCGCCGGGGGCCACGACCTCATCCTGCTGGATGTGATGCTGCCCGGCCTCAATGGGTTCGAGATCTTGGCCCGCGTGCGCGACCGCAACGTCGAGCTCCCCATCCTCATGGTCACCGCCAAAGGTGAAGAGGAGGACAAGGTCCGAGGGCTCGGCCTCGGGGCCGACGACTACGTGGTGAAACCCTTCGGGGTGGCCGAGCTGCTCGCCCGGGTCGACGCCGCCCTGCGCCGCACGCGCCTTCAGGACAAGAAGGTCGAGCAGATCACCATCGGGGACGTGGAGGTCGACTTCGCCTCCCACACCCTTCGCCGCGATGGGGCCGCCCTCGAAGTGACGGCCCACGAGATGAAGCTGCTGCGCTACCTGGTCGATCGTGACGGGCTGCTGCTCACCCGACAGCAGATCCTCGATGCGGTGTGGGGCGCGGACTACTACGGCACCGAGCGCACGGTCGACAACTTCATGGGTCGGCTCCGGGCCAAGCTCGAGCACGACCCCAAACAACCGCGCCACATCCTCACCGTGCGTGGCGCGGGTTACCGCTTCGACCGGAGCGGCCATGGCGAGTGAAGAAATCGGTCGCCGTGACACAACGGTGAAATGGCGGAGGAAGACCTCTGACATGCCTCACGCATCCTCATTTCATCCCGAAACGAGGAATCACATGCAAAACAAGCTCATCTCCGCCCTCTCCCTCATCATCTCCCTCACCGCTTGCGACGCGCCAGTCGAGCCGGCGACCGAAGGCGCCGCCGAGGCCCCGGCCGACGTCACCGCGGCCGCCCTCGCCGTCGAGCAGGCCACCCGTATGATCGACCGCGGCCAGGACCTCGCCGAGGCGAAGCGCATGCTCGAGCAGGCCCTCGCGAGCACCGAGCTCACCCTCGACGAGCGCAGCCTCGCCGTCGTCGCCCTGTCGCGGGTGGCCGAGGCTCAAGGCGACGGCGAGCGCGCCATCAGCCTGGTGGAAAAGGAGCTGTCGGCGCCGCAAGCCCCCGGCATTCGCGGAGGCCACCGTGAGCCGCTTCGCAATCGCCTGCGCGAGCTGCTCAATGGCGAAGCAGAAGCCCCGCGCAACCTCGTCCCCGACATCGACGCCTCGCCCTTCGCCGAGTACCTCTCGCGCTACTTCCCCGCCACGGCGGACGACGAAGTCTCGGTCGCCGTCCAGCTCTTCGGCGGCAACCGCGAGAGCAGCGAAGCCTTCGGGACCTTCGACATCGCGGCCGGCTACCGCGCCGCCCGCGAGAAGGCCTGCCCGTTGTGTCGCATCGACATCCACATGCACAGCAGTACCTCCCGCAGTGGTGACTGGACCGCGATCCCCGAGTCGCACGAGCAGATGGAGGAGGCCGTGGTCGTCTTCTACTTCGACCTCGAGCGCAATCGGATCCCGGCCCGGTACGATCACCTGCTGCCCATGCCAGTGGCCGACATCGAGGCCCGCTTGAAGGCGGGTAACGGCTTCGCGATGGCCCGCGAGCGCGACGCCCAGCCCCCGGTGATTCTGATCGCGGCCCCGCGTACGATCATGCTCGAACAGGTCGAGAAGGCCCTTGCCTCGGAGACCGAGCTTCCCACCGAACCCGTCGACGTGACCTTGGAGCGCAAGCTCTACCCCCGCGAGATCCAAACCGTGATCCGCGGCGACTACTTCGGCCAGGCGCGCACTTGCTACGAAGCCCTGGTGAAGACCGACCCCAAGGCGGAGGGCAAGGTGATCCTCGTGCTCGAGGTCGACGGCGAGGGCGCGGTGGCCAGCCACGCGCTCGAATCCGAGGGTCTCTCGGATGAGACCTTCCTCGCGTGCATGAAGCGGCCGGTCGCCGACCTCTCCTTTCCCGCGTCCGGCAGCACGGTGACCGTTCGCTACCCGGTGGTCTTCTCTCCGCAGTGAGCCCAGCAGAACGTGCTAGGCCTCCCGCGTGGTCACGGATGCTTCGCAGGTCCATTTGCCGCGCACGGCGCTCGCCAAGGTGCCGCGGCAACAACGGTCCATCGCGATGGTGCACAGCATCATCGACGCTGCAAAGCGGGTGCTCGAGCGGGAGGGCCTCGAGGCCTTCACCACCAACCGGGTCGCAGAGGTAGCCGGGGTCAGCGTCGGCTCGCTTTATCAGTACTTCCCCAACAAGGACGCCCTCCTGCTCGGTGTCGTCGAGCGGGGCGTCCGGGAGATCGAAGACCTGTGTCGGCAGTCGATCTCCGCGACCGAGCGAGTCTCTTTCGAGGAGACCTTTAGCGACCTGATGACGGTGCTCATCGAGCACCTCGAACCCCGCCGCCCGCTGCTTCGTGAGATCCTCGCCGGCACCCCGCTCTTGAGTGAGACCGGTTTCGTGTCGGTGGTGGAGAGCATGGTGCGCGACTTCATCGCCGAGCTCCGGGCCCGCGCTCAGCTTCCGCCCCTCGCGCCCGAGGCGAGCTATGTGGTCGTCAACGCCATGGCCTTCGTCTTTCTCAAGTGGATGACGGAGGCCCCGGCCCACGTGACCCGCGACCGCTTCCTGGCCCAGATCGCCCGCATGGTCACGACCATGGGCGCGCAATAGCTCACCAATTCCCGCAACTTGGAAGAACGCGAGTGGAATGCGAGCTTTTCTCGCCTTCTGTTGTTCCGCGACGACAAGGAGATCGACGTGAGAACACCCCCCCTCTTGCTCGCGCTGGCACTACTCCCCGCTTGCGCCTTCAACCCCACCGACCGAGCCGACCTCGACGTCGAGGCCTTGGCCACCGACGTGCCGTCCGCGCCGTGTCGCACCGCAGCTCCCACCCCGGAGGACTTCGACGGGGGAACCTTCACCTTGGCGATCATCCCCGACGCCCCCGGCACCGAGGTCTACCTCGCCGCGTGGCCCAGCTTCGACGGCGAAGGCTTCTCGGTCACGGTGCAGCCGCGCAACCACGAAACGGGTGAGCTCTTGGGTGAGCCCCAGCGCATCGACGCGGGATCCATCGACGTCGCGGGCCGTTTCGCCATCGACGAGGTGGTGCTCGACTTCCCCACCGAGGCCATGGGCGCCGACGAGACGGCCAAGGCCGGTCTCGCCGCCGTCGAAGGCGGCTTCTGCCAACGAAGCACCTCGATCCAAGGCACCTTCGAAGGCTGGACCTTCGGCCCCGAGCCCACCGCTTCCGGCGGCGTCTGGTTCATCGCCCGCGAAGTCGAGTAGGCAGCGAGGTCGACTGCGTCGCGTGCTCGTCCGAGACCGAGGTCAGTCGCGAAGCTGGGAGAGCTCGTCGCGTGTAAACCCCAGCGTGCGGGGCTCGGGAGTGAGCGTGACCCCAAAGGTGTCGCGCACCCGATCCCGCACTTCGGCGGCAAAGGCCACGATGTCGGCCGCGGTGGCCCCGCCGCGATTGACGATGGCCAAGCAGTGTTTGGTCGACAGCCCCACGCTCCCGCGGTGCGTTCCTTTGCTGAGCCCGCTGCGCTCGATGAGCCAGGCGGCCGGGATCTTCACGCGGTCGTTCGGGGCGTCGAAGCGGGGCATGGTCTGTCCCGGCGCGGCGGTCTCGGCCCGCGCCTCCACCGCCGCGAGCTCGGTTCGCGCAATGGTGGGGTTGACGAAGAACGAGCCCGCGCTGCGGCCGTTTTCATCGCTCGCATCGAGCACCATGGACTTGCGCCGACGCAGCATCACCACCGCGTCGCGAACCGCTTTCAGATCGGCGGGCGGCTGTTCGAAATGGCGCTTCAGCTCACCATAAGCGACGGTGGGCGCACCGCCTTCTTCGAGGGCGAAGGTGACGGCGGTGACCACGTAGCGGCCTGCCGCCTCGTGCTTGAAGACCGAGTCGCGGTAGCCGAAGGCACATTGCTCCGGCGTCAGCGCCACCGCGGACCCGTCACGCCGGTCGACGACCTCGACCTCGGCGATGGTCTGCGAGACCTCCTGGCCGTAGGCGCCCACGTTCTGCATCGGCGCTGCGCCCACGTCGCCGGGGATCCCGGCCAGACACTCCACCCCCGCGAGCCCGACTTCGGCCGTCCAACGGGCAAAGGGGTCCCAGGCCTCGCCCGCCCCCACCCGCACGCGCGAGCCATGGCGCTCACGGCCCATCACCCGCACGCGCAGCACCAGGCCTTCGATGCCGCGGTCGGCCACCAAGACGTTGGAACCGCCGCCGATGATCTCGACCGGCAGGTCACGCTCCGCCGCCCAATCGAGGGCAGCGCGCACCCCATCTGCATCGCCAACCTCCACGAGGTAACGCGCCGCGCCTCCCACCTGCAGGGTGGTCAGCGGGGCGAGAGGCACATCTTCACGGATCTCGAGGGTCATGGCTTCGCGGGGAGCTTCAGGCCGATGCCGAAGAGGAAGGCCTCGTCGACCGCGCGCATGCGCTCGACGAAGGCGGGGTACTGTTCCGCCTCGACCGTGCCGACCGGGATGTCGAGGGAGAAGCGCTCCTCGATGACGTCGCCCTTTTGGTCGAACCGACGGCTCGCCTGCAACCACTGGCCGCCTTGCACCCCCACTGCGGCGGGGGCGCGAACCACTTCGGCTCCCGGCGGCAAGGTGATGGTGCGGCGCAATCGGTAGAGCTGCGCCTCCCGGATCCCGAGCGGCGAGGTGCGCTCGGCCTGGGCCGCATAGCGCTGGCTGAGGGTGACCACCGAAGGGCGCGGCAGAATGGAATGCAATGGGACGAGCCCAGGAAGCGTGAAGGCCTGGCCGGTCCTGTCCGAAGGTTGGAGATAACCCACGAGGGTCACCTTGGCCCGCACCAGCACCCCGGCTTCGGCCGAGAAGGTCATGTCGCTCACATCGGCGTCGGGCAACCACCCGAGCACCACGTTGCGGAGGAGCTGCTCGCGCTCGGTGCCTACCACTTCGGTGAACACATCCGCGAGCCGCTGCGCGTCCCGGCCGCTGAGCCGAGCGGTGAAGCTGCCCGTGGCGTCGCCATTGGGCGAAACCGTGAGGCGCAGATCGATCTCGTCCGCGTCGCGGTCGTCCCCCGCGGGCAGGGTGAGCATGGTGCCATCGGGCAGGAGCGCCTTGCGACCGCGAAGGTTGGGGCTCACCCGGCCTACCGGCAGCGGACTCCCCACGGTGTCGGCGTCGATGAACACGGTGGCCCCGTCGAGCTCGAGCACCACCACCGGGTGGGTGAAACGCCCCGGTCGCGCAGGGAAACCCGCGGCCCCGCTGAAGGGTCGGGTCTCGGCCACGGCGATGCGGCTCGGAATGCCGAGCGCGCGCAGGGCGCGATGCACCACCCACGTGCGGCTGCCGTTCTCCCGCGCGAGGAACCAGCGCGCCGTCTCGCGCTGGGCTCCCTGCGACAGCGCAGCCACGAAGTCGCTGAGGGCGCCAGGGTCGCTGCGTACGATCTCGCGCCCTGCCCGCGCCACCACGCGATCGACCTTGGCGCGGACGTCGGTGGCATCCCCCACGGCCTCATCGGCCCAGCGCTTCATGAAGCCGCGGTCTTCGTCGAGGGCCCGAAAGCGCTCGCCGAGCGCACGGCCGATGCGCGCCCAGGTGTCGGTGCCCACCGAGAAGCCCACCCTCGCCTCGAGCGGCGGCACCCCCTCTTCGATGCGACGCGGCGGCTGCTCGGCGATGCGCCAACGGGTCTCGACCATGCCGTGCGCGGTCTGGGTCGCGCCTTTCCCCAATCGCGGGTGCTGCCATTGCGCGAGCTTCAGGCGCTCGGGTCGACGCCACGTCACGGTCGCGTCGCGAAGGCTGGTTCGCGGGGGCATGAGGTCGGGGCTGTCGAGCACGAGCTGGCCGGCGTCGTCGGGCAGCGCCCAACCCACCAGCAGCACCTCCACGTAGTCGCCCGCTTCGAGCTGGGAGAGCTCGGTGCCGAACTGCCGTCCTTGGGCCTCGGGATCTGGGTCGAGCACGCGCCCGTCCTTCTTGTGGATCCGACGCATCAACACCCGCGAGGTCTGGCGGCCCCCGACCATGGGGTGCCCCATCCAGGTCCCCGAGGCCACGTCGATGGAGTCGCTCACCCGGCGCAGGTCGTAGAGGGAATAGCGAAGCAAGCCGGACGGCTCGAGGCTGTAGCTCTCGTCTCGCCGCAGCACCGCCGTGCCGGCCCCGGGGAGGAACGCCTCACGACGGTCAGCCGCCACCAGCGCTGCGCCCTCACGCATCCGGGCCGCGGTGGGATCGTCGAGCAAACCGAGAAGTCGACTCAGCGGCTCGAAGGTGCGTGGCGCGCCACGGCTCGCGATCCCTTGGCGCAGCAGGCGGCGCCCCTGGGCCTCGTCGCCGCCAACGTAGAGGCCGAGGATGTCGAGGGAACGGCGGGCGGGGAGCATGGCCGCGTGAACGCGCAGCGCGCCGTCCACGTCACCGTAGGCGAGTCGCTGCACCACCTCCTCGCCGCGCAGCAACGACAGGCTCCCCCGTAGCTCGCGAAGACGCGTCATCTCCTCGAAGGCGCCTCGCGCGTCTCCGGCCGCGACCTGGGCCCGAAAGCAGCGCAGGCGCGAGCGGTTGGTGCTCCCCTCGCACGCCGCCTTCACCGCGTCGGCGCCGCTGCGGCTGAAGAGCGCCTCGTCGAGACGTCCGACCAGCGCCGTGGTGGGCGCGCGGGCCGCAACCTGTTGGAAGGCCCGGCGCGAGACGTCGTCGAGACGTGCCGCGTCGGCGGCGAGGGCGACGAAGGCCACGCGCATCACGTCGTCGTCCCGACCGGTGTAGTCGGGTGTCACCTTCAGCTGGTCGAGGGCCGAGAAGGCGCCCTTCCCCGAACCGCGTCGCTGCGCCACGACCGCCTGCACGATCTCGGCTTCCCAGCAGGTGGGGCAGCCTTCGAGGACGCGCTTCGCGATGGCTTCGAGCTCGAGCTGGCGCTGGCTCCCGGGAAGGATGTTGGCCGTGCTGAGCGCGCGCATGCGCATCAGATCTGCGGTGAGGCCGCGGTCGTCACTGGCTTCGAGTGAAGACCATGCAGCGCGGTCACGACCGAAGGCCAGCTCGACCCCTGCGCGAAGGGCTGGCGTGCCTTCGGCGCCGAGCCCCGTGACCTCGGCGAGGCCGCTCACCTTCGCTTCGGCGCGCTCACCGGTGCGGGGCGCGTGCATCTCGAGCGGCTCGCCCCGCGCGCCCCAGGCGTGCAGGGTCAGCCCCGTGGCGTCGCCCCGCTGCGCTACCCGCATCACGATCCTGGCGAGGCCTGCTTCTACATCAGCCCGAGCGAGCTGGGTGACGGCGCCGCCTCCGGCCGCGAAGGGTCGCGACAGCCAGGGTCGGCCTTGCAGCTCGACGGACATGGCCGCCGTCGAGGTGACCATCACGTGCAGCGGTTGGGCCTCGGGCACGTCGACATCGACCACCACCAGCCGCTCACCATCGAGGGGACTGGTCGCGTCGACGTCGATGCGGCAGGCGTCGGTGTCGATGCGGCTGAACGGAGCCTCACGCGCGAAGGGTGCCGGGCCCGGAAGTCGGTGCGGCAAGGGAGCCCCGGCCCGAAGTGGCCCTTTCTTGCGGAGCGACCCCAAGGCCGGCCACACGATGGGTCCCGCGACCGTCACCTCACGCGGGCAGCCAGCGGCGCGGCGGTAGCGATGGGCCGCCTGTACCGCGCCGACCCGGAGCGCGAGGTCGTGCAGGGCCACGGCGTACAGGCCTCGCAGCCAGGGCGCTTCCACCTCGCTGTGAAGCCGGCGCAATCGCGCGGCGAGCGTGGGGTAGCCCGACGGCAGCCGCGAGGTGACGCCCTCCGACAAGGCCGGCGCGAGCGGGACCTCTCGCCACAAGAGCGCGTCGAGCGAGGCGGCCGTCACCCCCACCGACCAGGGGTCTTCAGGCGACAGGGATGCCGCTTCGAGCACCCCCAGGTACGGCGACATCGCCATCGATGCCCGCGCCTCGGCCTCGACCGCCGCCTCGTAGTCCTCGGCGGGCCCCACCGGGGGCAGCGCCGTACGGGCGGGGCGGCATGCGACCGCCAACAGGAGCAGGGCCAGCAGAAGGGCCCGCGCCCGAACCATTACTTCCCGTCGTGGTTGAAGCTCAGCTCGATCACCGCGACCCCGGTGGGATCGAAGGTGGCCACGTAGGCATCACCAGTGACCTTGAGCTGGCGCGCGCCGACACATTCGTCACGGCCGGCGCAAACCGCACGGCTCGCGAAGGTGGTGACGTTGAGGTCTTCGGGCTTGGGCGCGACGGGCTTCGGCGGCGGCGTCGTCACCGGCGCTGGCGTGGTCGCTCCTCCGCCCTCGCCGGCCGCGGGCAGGGGCAGCGGCGGCGGCATCGGCACCAGCGGCGCATTGCAGTCGCGCCCCTTCTTGGGCCAGGTCTGGATGCGATCGACCGCGTTGTAGAGCTTGGGGTCGGCGAGCGAGAGCGCGCCCTGGCTCAGCACCACGAACACCCGGTCGGCGCCGCGGCAGCTCTTCACCTTGAAGCCCTTGTCGGGGATGCGCTCGGCCTGCTGCGCGCCGAGCCTGATCCGCTGCCCCGCGTTGGGGGCGAGCACCATCTCCGAGCCGTCGGCCCCGAAGAAGAGCAAGTAGACCTCGGCATTGTCCTCGGCGGAGACCGAGAGGGCGACCTCGTCGCCGTCCTTCCACTTGTCCCCGAGCGCGAGGGTCTCGAGGGCCCCCTTCTTCTTGCGCTGAACCTTCACCGTCACCGCCACCGGGCCTTTGGGTTGGTCGGGGGTCGGCGTCGATGAACAGGACGTCGTGGCCAGAAGCGCCACCAGGCTCATCAGCAGGCGATGTCGCATGGTCGAGCCAGGTCTACACCACCCGCGCCGCGACGTCTCCTCAGCGCGTGGGATCGGGGCTGAAGAGCCGATTGTCGCCGCTGAAGACCACCGCATCGAGCAGACCGTCTTCGCCCACCAGGGCGAGGGAGGCGCCGGCGCGATCGAGCGCGATCTCACCCCCTGGATCCTCGAATCCGCAGGCTTCGGCGCCGAGCTGTGAACCCATGGTCCACAAGAGCTCGGCCGTCGTGCGTCGGGGGTCGCGCAGCACCACCCGCTGGCCGGTGCGGAGGCGTTCGCCGAGCTCGACCGCGCGCAGCTCTTCGAGGGGGGCGCAGAGCACGTGGCTGTCGACCCCCACGCAGAACCGCACCCCCGCCGCGTGCATCGGTCCCACTGGAGCGAGGCCATCTCCGAGGTCGCGCTCGGTGGTGGGGCAGAGACACACGAATGAACCCGTCTGACCGAGCAGGGTCACCTCGTCGGGGTCGAGGTGGGTCGCGTGCACGGCGCAGAAGCTCGGCCCGAGCACCCCGTGATCGGCGAGGAGCTGCACCGGTCGGCGGCCGGTCTCGTCGAGACAGGCCGCGATCTCCGCCGGCTGCTCGGCCACGTGCATGTGGAGGGGGATCTCCCGGCGCGCCGCGAAGTCGGCGATGGGCTTCAGCCAATCGGGGGGCACGGCCCGCACCGAATGGGGCGCGATGCCCACCCGAACGTCGTCTGCGCCGGCATGGCGCGAGCACAGCGCTTCGGTGTCGCGAAGGGCATCGTCGAGGTCGTGGTCGCAGAAGCGCCGCTGCACGCCTTCAGGAGCGCGGCCGGCACCGGCGCGGTGGTAGACCACGCGCAACAGGCAGATCCTCAGCCCCTCATCGCGGGCGGCCTGGATCACGGCTTCGGCGAGGGCGAGGCGATCGTCGTAAGGCGTGCCGTCGGGCTGGTGGTGCACGTAGTGGAACTCCCCCACCGTGCGCACCCCGGTGCCGCGCAGCTCCTCGTAGGCGAGCCGGCTCACCTGGTAGATGCGCTCGGGGTCGAGGCCCTCGGCGAGCTCGTACATGGCGTGGCGCCACGACCAGAAGTCGTCGGTCGTCTCCGAGGCCGGTCCGCGCTGGGCCTTTCCCCGCATCGCGCGCTGAAAGGCGTGCGAGTGGGCGGTGACGAGGGCCGGGAGGCGGATGCTTCCCTCGACGAGTCGGAGCATGGCCTCGGTCTAACACGCCCCTGGCGCCACGCGGTGGGGCGAGTAGAGTCGGCCGCGGGTGGGTCGAGCGAGGAGCCTGGTTTGAGCGAGAGGAAGAAGGTGCTGCTGCTGCATACGGGCGGCACGCTGATGATGCGCGGCGGAAGCGCGAAGCCGCTCGCGGTGCCCCCCCGCAGCATCTACGCCGACAGCCTCATCGAGAAGCTGCCCATCCTCGACGAGATCGCCGAGATCCACACCCGGGTGCTCTACCAGATCGACTCCAGCGACATGCAGCCGGAGCAATGGTTGGGGATCGCGCAGGTCGTGCACGATCTGTTGCCCCACTACGACGGCGTGGTGCTGGTGCACGGCACCGACACCATGGCCTACACGGCCAGCGCCCTCGCCTTTCTGCTGCCCGACCTCGACCGGCCCGTCATCCTCACCGGCTCGCAGCGCCCGCTCGACCGCATTCGCAGTGACGCACGGCAAAACCTCATCGATGCGTTCCAGCTCGCGCTTCGTCCCATTCCCGAGGTGGGGCTGGCCTTCCACAACAAGCTGCTGCGCGGCTGCCGCGCCACCAAGTTCGACGCTTGGGGGCTCGACGCCTTCGACTCGCCGATGTGCCGCCCGCTCGCCCGCCTCGGGGTCGACATCGACATCGAGCCTCACGTGCTCGCCCCGCGCACCCGCCAGGCCTTCGACGATCGTCTGGAGCCAAACGTGCTCGCGGTGCGGATCTTCCCCGGCCTCGACCCCCGCCTCATCATGGGCGCCATCGACGCCGGCGTGCGGGGGCTGGTGATCAAGGCCTTCGGGGCGGGCAACGTACCCCGCCTCACGCGCTCGCTCATGCCGGTCATCGAGCACGCGACGCTGCTCGATACCCCCGTCGTGATCATCTCGCAGTGCCACCGTGCCCACGTCGACCTTCAACGCTACGAGGGCGGTCGGGGGGCCCTCGACGCGGGCGCCATCGGCGGCGCCGACATCACCGACGAAGCGGCGCTCACCAAGCTCATGGTCACCCTCGGTCGCGTGAAACCCGGCGAGAGCCGCATCGCCGCCGCCCGCGCGGCCTTCGCGCAGAACGTGGCGGGAGAGGTCACCTTCCACGCCCACGACCGCAGCGATCCCGAGTCCTGACCTCAGCAGCCTGAAGCCAGCAGAGTTCTTCCGCTGGTTCACGCGCGACGCGCGTGGATTGCCCGGCGGGACCCAACATGTGCCATCATGGGGGGCCGTGAGCGACGCAAAATCCGACTCCAGCGAGCCCCGCGTGAGCGAGCCGCCTTCGGACGGCCGGGTTCAGACCCGCTACGGGGTCGAGTGCAACATCACCATCGACTCTGATGCGTGGTTCTTCGCGGGCACCGCCCACAACCTCTCCGAGGGTGGGATCTTCGTCGCGACCCCGATCGTCCAGCCCATCGGAAGCCGCTTCAACCTGTCGATCCACCTCGACGATGGCCAGGACGGCGTCATCCGCGGGATCGGTGAGGTGCGGTGGATCCGCCAGGTCGAGGCCGGTGAAGAAGACCCCGCAGGCATCGGCATCCAGTTCCTCGCCCTCGAGGGCGATGGCTCCGAGCGGATCAGCGCCTACCTGCGCGAGAAGGGTCCGCTCTACCACAGCGACGACGGCAGCTGACGAGGGCTCCCCGACGCGAGGCGACCGGGGTAGAAGCGCCAGGGGAGGAGAGCGCCGCGAGATGAGCGAGAAGACCTACGAGATGATGTGGGACTGCGAGTACTGCAGTACCCCCAAGCTGTTGGGTGTGACCCATCGTCACTGCCCCGAATGCGGCGCCCCGCAGAATCCCGAGAAGCGGTACTTCCCGCCCGAAGACCAGAAGGTCGCGGTCCAGGACCACAAGTTCGTGGGCGCCGACCTCAACTGTCCCGCCTGCGGCCACGCGCAATCGGCGGCAGCCAAGTGCTGCGCCAACTGCGGCAGTCCCCTTGGCGATGGCAAAGCCGTCGCGCGTCAGGCAGAGCAGGTCTTCGGGGCCGACGGACAGCGCATCCCGCCCCCGGGCCAGCAGGAGAAGAAAGGTGGCGGCGGGAAGATCTTCGCCATCATCGGCGTGCTCATCCTCGGGATCGTCGGCTTCTTCGTGGTGCGCGCCTTCTGGACGAAAGCCGCAGGCGTGGAGGTTACCGGCCACCGCTGGGAGCGCCAGATCGAGATCGAGCGCTACGACGAGTTCGAAGAGCGTAGCGCCTGCAAGGACGTGCCGAGCGGCGCCGATATCGTCAAGCGCAGCAAGCCCGAGAAGGTGTGCAAGACGCGCAAGATCGACCAGGGCGACGGCACCTTCAAAGAGAAAGAAGAGTGCAGCAAGCCCGTCGAGCAGTGCACCTACAAGGTCCTGAAGTGGGGCGTCGCCCGCACCGAGAAGGAGAAGGGCGACATCGACGACGAGCCCACCTGGCCCAAGGTGAAGCTGAAGAAGACCGGCAAGTGTGAGGGCTGCGAGCGCGAGGGCGACAAGCGAGAGCTCTACATCGTGGAGTTCGTCAACACCGACAACAAGGACGAGCTGAGCTGCACCTTCAGCAAAGAGAAGGAGTGGAAGTCCTACGCCGTCGGCGATCGCTACGCAGGCGAGGTCCGCGTCATGGGTGGGGGCCTCGACTGCGACTCGCTGAAGCCAGCCAAGTGATGGGTGATGGGGTGATGAGGTGAAGGGTCGCGCGCTCCTCGTCACGCTGCTGGCCCTGCTGTCGACGGGCTGCTTCGCCGGGGGCTACATCGCGCAGGCGGCGGCCGGACAGGACGAGCTGTCGTGGCGCCGCCGCCCCGTCGACGAGGTCATCGCCGACCCGACCACGGCCGAGCACACGAAACAGCTCTTGGCTTTGGTCGAGGACGTGAAGCGCTATGGCGAGCGCAATCACCTGAAGCCCACCGGCAACTACGAGGAGTACGTCGAGCTCGATAGCCCGGCCGTGGTGTGGGTGGTGAGCGCGGCGGCGCCGCTGAGCTTTCAGCAGAAGACCTGGTGGTTCCCCATCGTGGGCAACGTGCCCTACCTGGGTTGGTTCAATCGCCGCGACGCCGAGCGCCACGCCGAGAGGCTGCGCAAAGAAGGCTGGGACGTCGATCTGCGCGGGGCGAGTGCCTATTCGACCCTGGGCTTTTTCGACGACCCGGTGCTCTCGACCATGATCCGCCCCCGGCTCGGCACGGTCGGTGGATTGGTCAACGTGGTCATCCACGAGTCGGTGCACGCGACCCATTACGTGAGCGGCCAGACCCTCTTCAACGAGAGCCTGGCCGACTTCGTGGCCGACAGCCTCACCGGCATCTACCTCCGCGACCGCCTCGAGCTGAGCCGTTGGCAGATCTGGGCCTACGAAGAAGGCCAGATCCGAGGCGAAGAGCGCGCGAAGGAATTCTTCGAAGCCTACCGAACCCTAGAGACGGTCTACGCCTCGACCCTGCCCGACGAAGAGAAGCTCGCCATCAAGAAGAAGGTCACCGAGATGGTGCGCAAGAAGTGGAACTTCTCCCGCCCCATCACCAACGCGACCCTCGCCCAGTCCCGCGCCTACCACGGCGGCATCCCCATCTTCGCCGAGCTCCTCGCCCACTGCGGCCAAGACTGGTCCCGCTTCTGGACCGCAGTGAAGACCATCGACGAGAGCTCCTTCTCAATGGCGCAGCAGAAGGACATCGACCCGGTGCTGCGACAGCTCATGCAGCGGCCCTGTCGGTGACATCACTCTAGTCCTCGATCAAGCATCCCCCAAAGGCGAGAAGCTTAGAATTTCCTGAAAGGCCCCCTGTCTAACGACTGGAATCTCACAACCGGTCGGCGGACCAGAAGG
>JAUHZF010000295.1 GCA_030426145.1 Polyangia bacterium | reverse complement strand
CGTGAAGTCCTGTGTTGCTGATAATCCTGCCTGCTTGCCGGTTGTGCTCGCCCCGCACCCGCATTAGCGTGCGCCGCCTGATCCCGCGCACATCGCCGCGCTTCCTCGTCTTTCGGAGACAGCAGCATGACCTTGGATCCCATCCACATTATCGGCGGCGGCATGGCCGGCAGCGAGGCCGCCTGGCAGTGCATTCAGCAAGGCGTGCCAGTGGTGCTGCACGAGATGCGACCGACGGTCAAGACCTTCGCCCACACGGGCCAGGACCTGGCCGAGTTGGTCTGCTCCAACTCGATGCGGGGCGCATCGCTCATGAACGCGGTGGGGCTGCTCAAGGAAGAGCTTCACCAGGCCGGCTCGGTGGTGATGCGTGTTGCGCATCGCTGTCGCGTGCCCGCCGGAGGCGCGCTCGCGGTCGACCGCGAGGCGTTCAGCGCGGAGATGACGGCACTCATCCAAGCCCACCCCGGCATCGACGTGGTGCCGGGCGAGGTGACCACCATCCCCGAGGATCGCCCGTGCATCCTCGCGACTGGTCCCCTCACCGCCGACGCGCTCGCCGCCGACATCGCCCAGCACGTAGGGGCCGAGCACCTCGCCTACTACGACGCCATCGCGCCCATCGTCAGCGCCGACTCCATCGACTGGGACGTGGTGTGGCGCCAGTCTCGCTACGACAAGGGCACCGCCGACTACGTCAACTGCCCCCTCGACCGGGCGCAGTACGACACCTTCCTCGCCGCGGTGCTCGAAGCCGAGAAGGTGCAGTCCAAAGCCTTCGAGAAGGCGAAGTACTTCGAGGGCTGTCTCCCGTTCGAGGTGATGGCCGAGCGGGGGCCGCGCACCCTGCTCTACGGCCCCATGAAGCCGGTGGGCCTCACCAACCCGCGGACCGGCAAGCGCCCCCACGCGGTGGTGCAGCTGCGCGCCGAGGACCAGGCGGCCACGGCCTACAACCTGGTCGGCTTCCAGAGCCGGATGAAGTGGCCGGCCCAGAAGGAGGTCTTCCGCCTGATCCCTGGCCTCGAGAAGGCCGAGTTCATGCGGTTCGGGGCCGTGCATCGCAACACCTTCTTGCAGGCGCCCATCCTGCTCGACGCCACGATGCAGCTGAACGCCCTCCCGGGAGTTTACGTCGCGGGTCAAATCGCCGGCGTGGAGGGCTACGTCGAGAGCGCCGCTGGAGGCCTGCTCTGCGGGATCCTGCTCGCGCGGCGGCTCCTCGACCAACCGGCCCCCCTCCCGCCCGAAACCACGGCCCTCGGGGGGCTCATCACCCACATGCAGCGTCCCCCGGTGGAGAAGGCGGGCTACCAACCCTCGAACATCACCTGGGCGCACGTACCTCCCCTGCCCCCGCCAGCCCCGCCCGAGCCCGGGCAGCCTCGACCCAAAAAGATGAAGAAACGGGATCGCTACCTCCACATGGCGGACCGGGCGCTCGGAGACCTGAAGGGGTGGCTCGGAGACCTGGGCATCGATCCGACGCCCTCCCCCATCTTCATCCCACCTTCGGACACCCTAGCGGCCTCGGACCATGCTAAGCCTCGTTCAGGACCGGTCACGTCTGAGGCGGCACCATGACCTCCAAGGCTTCACTTCTATCTCGCAAGGCACGCTCTCCCAAGTCGAGGGGGGGCTCGTTCGCCCGCGGTGTTCGAGGGCTCGTCGCGCTCGTGACGGCGCTCCTCTTGATGGGGCCGAGCCGAGCCGTGAGCGCCGACCCCGTCACCGCGGCCATGGCCGCCACCGCCGACTTCCTCGCCGCCACCCAACTGCAGCCGGGCGGCGCTGCCCACCCGGTCAAGCTCGCCGAGATCAAGAAGGCCGACGCGAGCTGTACCCACGCCCACGCCATTCTCGGCTGGTCCGACTTCAAGAAGGTCAAAGACAAGTACGGCAAAGGCGAAGACGAAACCGACGAAGAGTTCGCCGAGCGCGTTCAGAAGCCGTGGGTCAAAATCGGCTGGATCGTCGGGCGCCTCAACTGGGGCCGCGAGAAGGGCAAAGAGTACCTCCTGATGGTCGACAAGTACGACTACGACCCGGAGGACCCCAATCAGATCAAGAAGGTCGAGTTCAAGGAGTACAAGGTCAAGGGCCACTCCGACAACGCCAAGGCCTACGTCGCGCACTGCTATGGCGGCATGTGCAACATGATCGCCGAGCGCTTCTACAAGCTCTACAAGGGCATCGGCACGCCGCGCGTCTACTGCGGCAAGAACGCGATCCCGAACGTCATTCACAGTCCCACGAAGCCCACCATCCCCATCCCCACCGACGAGGAGCTCGCGGAGGCGGAGGACGACGACTGGGACGACGACAGCGACTGGGACTTCGGCGGCGACGACGACGACGACGACTGGTGATCGGCGCATGCGTGCCGCAGCCCTGCTCGCCCTCGTCGCCGTCGCATCGGCCTGCGGTCTACGCGGTGACCCTTCCCGAAGAAGAGACGATCTCGCGGTCCCTCGGTCAGCCCATCAACAGCGTGCAGCAGGTCGTGGACGGCGACGAGAGCGTCTACGCGGCCCTCACCGAAGCGGGACGCATCACCGTGGGTCGCGTGGGGCCGACGAGCTTTGGGGCCAGCTTCGACCTGCCGAACGTGGCCGAGCCCACCGGTCTCGACGTGGCCCTCATCGAAGGGGGCCGCATCGCCGTCTCCTTCAGCGAAACCGGAAGCGTGGTGGTGGTCGTCGTCGCCCCCGACCTGTCTCGGATCGAGGGGACCTTTCGCGGTGAGCGGGGACGCGCACCTCGGCTCCTCGCCTCCCCCGATGATGACGCGCTCTTGCTCGCCTACACGTCCACGGCCCAGACGCGACCGCGGGTCCTGCTCACGCGCCTCATCTGCCGCCGGTGAGCTCAGGCTCCGACGAAGATCCAAACCCAGCCGGCGAGCCCCGCCGCGGCGGCGAGACCGAAGCCGATCCCCATCTGGACGGCGAAGGGTTTCCACGCGCCCGTCGTTCCCCATCGCCAGGCCGCGACGTGAACCCACACGAAGACCGCGAGCACGAGCCATACGATGGGGCTCATGATGAGATGAAAGCGCGCCGCATCGGGGATGGAGAGCGCGAGCCGTTCGACGAGCCACGTTTCGATGGCCCCCTGCGCGTGCATCTGTAGGGCCACGTTCTCGAGTGCGTCGGCCTGGGCGACGATGCTCCAGGGCATGGCCGCGACGGCGACGGCGAAGACGAACGGGTAGGCGAGCACATGCCCGGCGAAGAGGCACGCCCCGAGGCGCGACGTCGGGCCGTCCGCGCCATCAGCGCCGGGTTGTCGAGCCGAGGGGCTTTGTCCCATCGGGGGTCATGCTACTAAGGGCTCATGGGGCCGTCGCCGGTCACCCTCCAAACTTCGCGCCTTCTTCTGACGCTGCCCGCGCCAGAGCTAGCGCCGCGTCTCGTCGACTACTTCGAGACCAACCGTCGCCACCTCACCCCCTGGGAGCCCCCCTTCCCGGCCGGGATCTTCACGACGAGCTTCTGGCAGCGGCGACTCGACCAGAACCGCCAGGAGTACCACGCCGGACGTTCACTTCGGCTCGTGCTCTTTCGCCGCGAGGCCCCCGAGGGCCCTGTGGTGGGCATGGCCAATTTCACCCAGTTCGTGCGGGGGGCCTTCATGGCCTGCACCTTGGGCTACAGCCTCGATGAGGATGAACAGGGCCAAGGGATCATGCACGAGGCCCTCACCGAGGCCCTGCGCTTCGTCTTCGACGAGCTGCGGATCCACCGCGTGATGGCGAACTACCTGCCGACCAACGAACGCAGCGGTCGCCTCCTCAAGCGCCTCGGCTTCCAGGTCGAGGGCTACGCGCGCGACTACATCTTCATCAACGGGGCCTGGAAGGACCACATCCTCACCGCTCGGGTCAACGACGCCCTCACCACCCCGGACTACCTCCTGCCGCGACGCTGACCTCATGCGCACCATCACGCTCGCGCTTCTGCTCGTCGGCTGCACCGGTGCTCCCCCGAATGGCGCTCACCCGAAGGGTGCTGCCTCGGCCCCCACCGGCGTGGCCAGCACGACCCCCACGTCTTCCCCCCTGGCGTCGGTCGCGCCGGCCCCCGCGCGTACGGCCGACCCGGCCGGCCCCGGGGCTTGTCCCGACGACATGGTCCTCATCGAGGGTGACTACTGCGAGAACCTGAGGGTCGACTGCCTGAAGAAGTGGCACGCCCCGCAGAACCACCTCTGGGTCTGCGAGGAGGTGAAGTACCCCACCCGGTGCGAGGGGCCGACCCGGCCCGTGCGCTACTGCATCGACCGCTACGAGTTCCCCAACCGCAAAGGTGAGCGCCCGATGGTGATGCAGAACTTCTACCAGGCGCAGCTTCACTGCCAGATGCGCGGCAAGCGGGTCTGCACCGAAACCGAGTGGACCAAGGCCTGCGAGGGGCCCGACAACAAACCCTTCCCCTATGGCTACAAACGCGACGCCACCATCTGCCACGGCGACCGGCCTTGGGACTTCCCCGACAAGGACAAGCTCACGGAGCGCGACCCCGACGAGCTCGAGCGCCTGTGGCAGGGCAAGGTCAGCGGTAGCTCACCCGGGTGCGTGAGCGACTACGGCGTCTACGACATGCCGGCCAATGCCGATGAGCTCGCCGCCTCGGAGACCTACGGCAAGGGCCCCAAGAGCGACTTCGACAACGTGACGACCGGGGGCCCTTGGTACAAGGGCGTGCGCAACATGTGTCGGCCCAAGATCTACTCCCACGACGAGGCCTTCTCCTACTACTACCTCAGCTGGCGCTGCTGTGCGGAGCCCGACGGCGCGCCGACCGATCCCCGCGCGCCAAAGCAGATCAAGCGCGGCTGGGATTGGTCCCGAGTGGTGCACATCGCGCACCACAGCTGGAAGATGCCGTTCAACCCGAAGGAGCCGGGAGACCCCGGCTACGACGCTTCGGGTCCTAGGAAGTAGCCGGCGTCAGAGGCACATGCCGGCCATGCCGCCACCGGCACCGCCACCACCGCCCGCACCACCCGCACCGCCGGTGCCGCCCTGACAGGTCGACGGGTTGATGCAGTCACCGTCGTTCACGCAGGTGTTGGGACACATGACCCCGGTACCATCGCAGAAGTAGTTGCCGCACCCGACGCCGGCCCCGGGCGAGCCGTCGGGGATGAAAGCATCTGCGGGACAGCCGGTGTTGATACCGTCGCAGATCTCCTGAACGTCACAGTTGTTCCCGGCCAGCACGGGCCGACAGACGAGGTTCGCCATCGCGGGCTGGCACGAGGTCGCGGTGCCGGAGCAGAACTCACCGGTGCAGGTCGCGGTGTTCGCAGTGCACTCGGAGTCGGGGTCGGTCCCCCCCGTGACGAAGGAGCACGTGCCGTCAGCCATGCCCGTCTTGGCCATCAGACAGGCCTCGCAGGTGCTGCCACACGAGGTGTCGCAGCACACGCCATCGCCACCGGGACAGAAGCCGCTCGAGCACTCGTTGTCGCCACCACAGGCCACGCCGAGGACCTTCTGGGGCGAGCACACGCCCGCGTCACACCACTCGCCGAGGGCGCAGTCGGTATCGAGCGTGCACGCGGCGCACATCATCATGTTGTCGCAGAGATTGCTCATGCAATCGGAGGCCAACATGCAGTCGTCGCCGTTCGCGCAGGTGTTGCAGGTCCCGCCACCACAATCGATGTCGGTCTCCATGCCGTTGAGGATGCCGTCCATGCAGTCGGCCGGCAGACACGTGTTGGTGTTGGTGTCGCAGGCGCCATTGGTGATGGCCGTACAGTCACCGTCGGCGATGCATTCGACGCAGCTGCCCATGCCGTCGCACACGGTGCCGCCCATCTCGTTGCAGTTCAGACCCGCGGGGCGATCGGCGAAGGTGCAGATCATGTTCTCGCAGGCCCGAATGCGGCAGTCCGTGTCGGTGCCGGGGCACTGAAGCGGTGAGTTGCACATCACCGGCCCGCCACCCATGCCCGTCGTGGTCGTCGTCGTGGACGAGGTCGTGGTCATCGTGCCGCCCATGCCCGACGAGGTGCTGGTGGCCGTCGACGATGAGGTGCTGGTGGCCGCTTCGCCTCCCGCCCCTCCGGAGCCGAAGTCGAAGGAGCCGAAGTCGTTGGTGCAGGCGGCGCCCAAGAGCACCAGCGCCGAACCGGCAAAAAAAGCAGAAGAGAAGCGCATGATCAGAAGGTCCCCGTCACCATCACCGAGCCCGGTCCAACATAGAGCCGAGGCCGCTCTACCGCCTGCTCCGAGCTCTCGGCCGGGTCGAGGAGCTCCCAGATGAACAGTCCTGCGCCCGCGGCCAGGCCAGCGACCCCGAGGCCGAGGCTCACGTTGGCGACGATCTGGTACGTGCGGCCGTTGTCGGCCTCAGCCTCGAGCGACGGATCGCAGATGCCATCGTTGCAGAGGTCTTCGAGGCGCTGGTACTGCCCGTTGGAGAGCAGCCCGAAGATACCGAAGTTGGTCATGCCGACCACACCCACGCTGCCCGCGATGAGCGCGAGCGCGATGCGGTCCGGACCGTCGTAGCCCCCGTCGTCGGACACCTCGACCTGTACCGGCGCGGGCGCCTCCTTGGGGGCCTCTTTCTGCGCGGGCTTCAGCTCGACGACCTCACCGACTTTGGCTTCGCCCTTCTCGGTGACGGAACCGGCCTCGGTGGTCATCACGACCTCGACCGGTCCTGCCGGAACCAGAATCTCTTGGCCCCATCGGTCGGCGGCCACCTCTTCGCCGTTGAGCGTGACCTTGGCACCGGGCGCCTTCGCCTGCGGCCTGATGACCACGAATGCGAGCTTGGACTTGGCCGCCTGCAGCTCGACGGCGGCCGCATCGACGGCCGCCTTGTACTTGTCGGCCTTCGCGGCCGCGGTCTCGGCCTCCTGCGCCAAGATCCGAGCCTCTTCGTAAGCCTCTTGGTAGCGACCCAGCTCGTAGAGCGAGCGCACCACCATCAGCCTCGAGTTGGGACTCTTGACCACCCCGTACGAGTTGCGGAACGCCTCGAGCGCGGCCTCGAAGTCCTTCTTGCCGAAGGAGGCGGTTCCCGCCTTGTAGTACTGCGTCGCCTTGAAGTTGGCGGTGCCGTCCGCGTCTTCCCAGGAGACCCCCGTGTCGGGGGTTTGCGAGCCAGCGGTTTGGGCGAGAGCGACCGGGGCCCCCAGCCCCAGCGCGAGCGACAACGCCATGCCTCCGAGTCGGGGGACGAAGCGACGGGTAAGCGGCGAGTTCACGTTCAAATGCCTCCTGGGATGTATTTCGGCCGAGGGCGAGGCCGCTGAGGACGACGGGGCGGAAGCGGGGGTGGCTTCGGCTCCGGGCTGGCCGAAGAAGCTTCGGGCGCAGCGCCGCCATCATGGCCCTCCGCCGGCTCTTCGTCCATCGATTCCGTGGTTGTAGCGGCGGTCGCAGCAGGCGCCGTCGCGGATGGCGTGGGCGGCGGTGGGGCCGCGACGAGAGGTTCTGTCGTGCTCGCCGGGACCGGCGAGGGCCCGCCTCCTCGACCCCCGTACCAGAGGGCACCGCCCACCACCGCCACCACGGCCGCCGCGAGCACCCACATCGCAGGGCTCACCCCCGTTTTCGGCGGAGGCGGCGGCACGCTGAGCGGCGGTGGCGCACTCTCCGAGTCCGGCCCTTCGTCGATGACTTCAGGCGCCTCATCGTCATCCCAGGCCTCGGGGAGTCCCGTGCCCACGGTGCTCGAGGGCGGCGGCGGGGGCGCGACGGCGACCTTGATGCGTCGCTCCACCTCGTCGTTCGCCTCGTCCTCCGAACCCACCTCGACCGGCATCACCACCTCGATCGCGTTCGCGTCCACGCGCGGTGAGGGCGACACGGGTAGCTTCTCGGTGATGGCGACGTCGATGATGGGCGCCGTCAGGGGCGCGATGCGGACCTCCTCGACGTCCTCTGCCCCGGCTGGAGGCGCCGAGGTCCTACGCGGGGGACGGCTGGACGGGAGGATCTGCCGGCGACGCAAAGAGGGCTCCGGACGGTCGGACGGAGGCTGCGACGGAGGATGGGCGGGCGGCTTCGAGGACGGCGGCGCCAGCGGGTAGCCAGGGATGGCCACGTCGACCTTGCGCCGGTAGCGCACGAGCACCTCTTCACAGAGGTCGTCCACGAGCTCCCGTACGCCCTCACGCGGAGCGGGATCGAGGGCTTGCAACGCTTCGGCCAGCGTCGTGAGGTCATCGAAACGCTCGCTGGGGCGGCGCGCGAGGCAGGTCTCGATCGCATCGGCGAAGGCCGCCTCGATCGGCACACCTCCCGATGGCGTGAAGGCGTCGGCCCGCCGCACCTCGACCGTGGCCACGCGCTTGCGCACCGTGGCGTAGTCGGAACCGACGAAGAGGGGGCGATTGCGAAGCATCTCCCACGCGAGCACGCCGAGCGACCAAATGTCGGAAGGGTGGGCATAGACCCCTTCGAAGCGCTCTGGCGCGTCGTAGCGGGCGCGCTTCGGGTCTTGCGACCAGGGCTCGGTCCGCGTGACCAAGTCCTGGACCGTCGGCTCCAGCAGCCGGGCGCAGCCCTTGCGGTCGATCCAAACCAGATCTGGGCGATAGGCGGCGAGCACCACCTCACCCTGGCGCCGGAGATCGTGCAGGTAGGTGCCCACCTCGCACAGGTCGATGAGGATGCGCGCCACGACCGCAGGTGGGATGGGGCGCCGGCCTACGGCCGCGAGCCGCAAGACCTCCTCGAGGGGGACCTCCTCGGCGAAGGCAGAGAACAGGAGCACCTCATCGCCCGCGGTGCGAACGTCGACCATGGGTAGCAGGCCGGCGTGCTCGAGCTCGGTGGCCCAGCGCCCGGATGCCCGCAACGACGACTGCGCGTCCGACCTGGCTGCGACCCGCCGCACGAGGAGGGGCTCGCCCTGGCGCAGGCCGTCATGGGCCGTCCCGACCCACAAAGGGCCGGGCGTGCCCGCTTCGAGCAGCTCCGTCGCGACCACGTAAGGGCCGGTTCGTAGTCTCGTAGGTCTGGCCACCCCGAGTGCCATCCTCTCCCGCGCCAGAGGTTACCACGCAGTCGGCAAGCCGATCAGGGCTTGGCCACCGCCTTCTTGCTGCCCTCCCGACCGAACACGAACCGGCCGAGAACGACGGACAGGGTGTCACCGGCGACCTTCTCCTCGAAGAAGCGCGCATCGAGCAGAGCCGCGTGGTGGCCGGTGGCGGGACCGAAGCCCGCCGGGCGTGCGTCGAGCAGCTCGCGCGCTGCCTTGGTGAACGACGCCGGGGCCACCCCGCCGTCGTCGGACGCGTCGCGTCCTCCTGCTGCGCGCGCGTCGCGCAGATCGATCCGAACGAAGATCGGACGGGTCACGTGTTGCTCGAGCACGACGCGCGCGTCGTGGCAGGCTTCGGGCCTTCCCTCTTTCTCTTTGCAGGAAGCGTCGACCTGCGCCGCCCAGAACCTCTGACGCTTGGCCGCTTCGGGGGCGGTGAGGGGTGCGAGGCCCGGCACCCCATCCACCACGCCCACGACCTCGACCTCGGGTAGCGAAGCCGCCACCGCGTCGATGTTGTGCACCACACCGAAGCCCCCCTCTTCGACCCCGGCGAGCACCAGGCGTTTGGCCTCCGCGAGGTTGGGCCCGTTGTCGCGCTTGCGCTTGAAGGTCTCGACCACCGCCGCGAGGATCCGCTGCCCGCGGAAGTGGAAGCCCCCCGTCTCCTGGCTCGCCCCGCGGTTTCCGAGCCACGCGTCCGAGCTGCAGTACGGGACGTAAATCTGCGTGAAGCCGGCGAAGTCGGGGTTCTTCTTTTCGTCCCCGTCGAAGATGCCCAACACCTGACGGCGGGGCGGCTGCCCCTCGCTCGTCATCACCCGTCCCTGCTGCTTCTTTCGCGTCTCGCAGCCAGCCGCGTCCGAGCAGGTCCCGCCGCCCTCGAGGAAGATGAGCCAGTTGTCGTCCTTGCCGGGCAGTCCGCGGCGCACGTAGAAGCTCGCGGGCGACCCGTCGTTGCACACCGCCTCCGCCTTCTCGGCCTCGGGGATGACACCACGGCGCATCGTGGGCAGTCGCACCGGCAGCTTGGGCTTGGCGCTCGCCGAAGTGGACGCCGTCGCGGTGGCGGTGCTCGCCGCCGGCGGCGGAGGCGGGTCCTTCTTGCAGGCGACGAGCGCGAGTCCGAGGGCGCAGAAGAGTCCGGGACGCATGGCGGCGCACCATGCCACAGCGAGGCCGCGGACGACCACGCCGAGAAAAATGCAGCCCGGACTCAAGTCCTCAAGGGTCGGGACGTTCCTCCTACGCGTACCCGATTGTTTCTCCCGAGCCGCGACCAGGACGTGCCGGCTCGGAGGACGTTTTTAGGAGGCCCCGCTGTGCGTTACGCCATTCTGACCTGCATTCCCCTGCTCGCCGCTTGCTCTGCCACCTCCGACGAGGGCGTCATTCCGGGCTCGCCCGAACCGGACTACGCGCCTTCGATCGACAGCGACGGTCAGCTCTCGGCCGAAGCGCCGGAATCGGTCGCCTGCTCGGCGGATGCCGACTGCGCCGTGGCGCAGGCCTGCTGGACGGGCGCCTGCATCGAAGGCATCTGCGACATGGCGCCGGCGCGAGCGGGCTCGCTGTGCGGCGACGGCGCGTGCAACGGCGCGGGCTCCTGCACCCAGGGCCAGCTCGAGACCACCGAGATCATCGGCGGCACCGGCCACCAATACGGCCAGAGCGTCTACAGCCTGGGTCGTGGTGCGGTGCTGCTCGGCAGCGGCCCCGAAGACGAGACCGGCTACGACGGCAGCTTCGTGCGCCGCAACAGCTACTCGGGCGAGGCGCCGGCCCGCCAGTACGCCCCGGCTACCGACTCCATTCAGGCGATCGCGCCTTACCGTGACCATCTCGTCCTCGGTGGTTGCCGCCACAACGCGGACGACGGCTACGACGCCGTCGTTCACCTCATGGCTGAAGACGGCGCCCCGGCATGGACGACCCAGTTCGGTGGTGATGGCTACCAGTGCGCGGAGCACGTGGCCGTCGTCCCCGACGGCACCGTCTACGTCGCGGGCTCGTTCCAGCACGACCTCGGGCTGGCCGGGATCGTCTCCGCGACCCCCAAGAGCTTCGTGGCTGCCTTCACGCCCGAGGGCGACCTCTGGTGGGTCCGCACCGTCGACGCCCCTCGAGCCACGGTGAGCGGACTCCGCGCCACCGCGGACGGCATCGTGCTCGCCGGCGACTACGAGGGCACCCTCGCGGTCGGTGACCGCAGCGTGAGCGCCCTCGGTCGCAACGACGGCTTCGTCACGCGGCTCACCGAGCAGGGCGAAACGCTCTGGCTCGTATCCCTCGGCGGCACCGGCTTCGACGCGGTGCACGGCCTCGCCGTGAGCCGCAACTCGGTCGCCGTCTCCGGCCTGATGGACGGCGCAGGCGCGCTCGGCGCCGTGGTCCTGGTCGCCGACCAAGATCACTACGCCGCACGGCTCGACCTCGAGGACGGCCGCGTCCGCTGGGCACGCACCCTCGCTTCGAGCGCCCCGGTGAACATCCACGCGATCGCCGTCGACGACGGCGGCGACGTGACCATCGCGGGCTCCTACTCGGGTCATCTCGAGTTCGACGACGTGATCGACGAGGACGCCGCCGACACCGACGGCTTCGTGAGCAAGCTCGCGGCCACCGACGGCACCGGCCTCTGGGCCCACACCATCAGCCAGCCCGGGGTCCAGGCCTTCACGGGCCTCGCGACCAACGACGCCGGCAAGATCATCGCGAGCGGTACCTTCGAGGGTCGCCTCGAAGCCGGCGCCCCCGTGGCCGAAGGCTTCGACGGCTTCGTCATGTACCTCTCGCGCTGAGTCTCTCGCTGGGGCCGCCTCCCCCAGCGAGAGATCCCCCTCCTCCACCCGCAACATCCCCCACCCCACGGAGAACCTCTTCCTCCCAACCGTTACATCCCCCCCATCCCCCGAGAAGCCGGCTCCCCTCGCCACCTCACCATTCATAGGGAGCTGGCTTCTCCCTATTTTGTGGACTCGGGCTCGGGCTCGGGCTCGCGCTCGGGCTCGCGCTCGGGCTCGCGCTCGGAC
>JAUHZF010000294.1 GCA_030426145.1 Polyangia bacterium | reverse complement strand
CCCTGGGCACGACGAGGTGTGGATCTGCGACGAGGCGCCATGCCCGGGCGAAGGCGCTTCCCCCCACTTCCCGCACGACGTGTGCCTCGACCCCAACGGCTGCTTCGAAGAGCCGGGCCAGTGTTACCCCACCTGCGTGCCCACCGACCCCTGCGGCCCAGGGGCCCACGAGGAGTACGTCTGCGAGCCGGTCGAGCCGCCGACGGAGCCCCCCTTCCCGTGCCTCGACCCCAACGGATGCGCTCCCCCGGAGCCGACGGCGCCCCCGATGGAGGCGTGCACGCCGATCTGTGTGGGCGACGAGCTTTGCGGTCCCGGCATGCACGAGGAGTGGGAGTGTTTCGACGATGGCATGGATCAGGGCATGAACGACTGCTTCCCGACCTGCGTCCCCGACGGCCCTTGCCCTCCCGGCCTCGAGCCCAGCATCCAATGCGAGGGCGAGCTCTGCTGGAGCACCTGCGAACCCGCACCGTCCTGCCCCCCGGGCACCTTCCCCGACCTCATCTGCGTCGGTGAAGAGTGCTACGTCGACTGCGTTCCGGAGGGTTCTTACCCGTGAGGTGGACCTGGCTCCTCGCCACCGTCCCTCTGCTCGTCGCCTGCTCGGGTCAGGTCGACCTGTTCACCGACGAGGGCCAGGGCGGAGGCGAGGACGGCGGCGGCGGGACCACATCGAGCCAAGGCCAAGGCGGAGCCGCCACCAGCGGCCCTGGCGGCACCACCTCGGCGAGCACGGGCAGCGGACAAGGCGGCTTCCCCGCGGGGAGCAGCAGCGTGGTCTCCGTCGGTTCCTCCGGGGCCGGCGGTTTCCCCTCCACCAGCAGCACCGGCACGAGCGGCATGTGCAAGACCTGCTCGCAAGCGCTCAACGGTGTGCCCGGCCCCTTCTGCATGACCTCGGATCTCCTCTTCGACGACCTCGTCATCTGTAGCTGTCAGCAGGGCTGCCCCATGGAGTGCGCCAACAGCTGCGTTGGCCAAGCCGGCGACCTCGATTGCTTCGGCTGCATGAGCGCCATGTGCCAGCCTCAGCTCGACGCCTGCCTGGAGGATTGAGCCGTTCGGGGGACGGAAACGGCCGCCCCCCGGTCCTTTCTTCTCACGTCCAGGGTGTAGCGCTCACGCCCGGCATGTGTCGTGACGTCATGGCGCTGCGACGTCAGCTCCAATCGCGCAGATGATGCGCCTCAGCTCGCTGGGGCGCTACGTCATTTCGGACACCTAGACCGGATCAACGCAATATTGTCCGCGGGGTGATCCATGTTGAACCGCTGGCCGTAACGCTGGCATCCCATACCTGTGGGCGGCTCTGCGTTTCCAACTCGGTCCGGGCTGCTCCAGCTTACCTAGGTTCAACATGAAGAAGATTGCTAGCGTCATTCTGAGCGCGTCGGCCCTGCTTGCCGCGTCCACCATGGGTGCCACCGGCTGTGGCGACGACGAAGATACGACCGCCACCTCGGGGTCGACCACCACCACGTCGACCTCGTCGGGAATGGGCGGTCAGGGGGCCGGCGGCATGGGTGCCGGCGGCGCGGGCGATCCCGACCTGGACTGTCAGACCTATTGCGACATCGTGGTCGCCAACTGCAACGGCGACGACGAGCAGTACGTGAACACGGCCAGCTGCATGGACGTGTGCGCCAACTTCACCCCCGGTGACAAGGGCACGGGAGCCACGGCGACGGGCGAGAACACCCTCGGCTGCCGCATCTATCACGGCAACGCCCCCGCGGCGGCCGACCCGACCACCCACTGCACCCATGCCGGTCCGGCGGGCGACAACCAGTGCGGCTCTCCCTGCGAGTCGTTCTGCGCCCTCAATGGATCGATCTGCGGCTTCGGCGCCGACGCGAACGCTCAATACGCCGACAACGACGCCTGCCTCGCGGCGTGTGTCGCGATGGACATGACCGACCGCTTCAACGGCTCCAACGACGCGTCGTCGACCATGAATGAGTACAGCTGTTACCTGTACCACCTCACCGCCGCCGCCTCGGATCCCGGCACCCATTGCCCCCACACGAACACCGCGATCGGTGGTCCGTGCAACAACCTGTGAGCCGACCATTTCGACTTTACGCAAAGGAGAACCGACAGTGAAGAACTACGTTGCGACAGCAATCATGACGGGAGCGATGGCGGTGACTCCGCTCGCCTCCGCGGCGGACCACGCCGACGGCTCGGAGGTCGCCGCGGCGCCCGAAGCCGACATCAACGATGTCTACGCCTGGTCGTCGGGAGGAACGGTCAAGCTCATCATGACGGTGCACCCCTTCGCCGACGCCGGCTCCCAGTTCTCGGACGGTGTGCAGTACGTCTTCCACGTCGGAAGCGCGGCGATGGCCCTCGGGGCTCCCGCGGTGAGCGTCAACATCATCTGTGAGTTCGACGCGTCTCAGACCATTCAGTGCTGGGTCAGCGACGGCGAAGGCGCCGCCGCCGACTACGTCACGGGTGACGCGAGCAACTCCTCCGGGATCTCGAGCATGAGCGGCCAGACCAAGGTCTTCGCCGGCCTCGCCAACGACCCGTTCTTCTTCTACCTGCAGGGATTCAACGACACCCGCACGACGGTCATCGACTTCGCCACCAACACCCTCGACCCCAATGATGTGGATGCGGGGGGCTGTCCCGACCTTTCCCAATACCCGGGAACGGCGACGGCGCTCCAGGGACTGCTGACCGGCAGTGGCAGCCCGATGAACGAGTTCGCCACGCTCTCCGTGTTGGCGATCAGCATGGAAGTCGACGTCTCGCTCTTGACCAAGGGCGGCCAGAACGTGTCGGTCTGGGCCAGCACGCGAAACAAGGGAGGCTGAAGGATGCGTACCGCACTATTTGCATTGGCCACCATCGTCATCGCCTCGGGTTTCACCGTGGGTTGTGGTGATGATGACGACACGACGACGACCACCACCACCACGAGTGGCTCCGGGGGAACGGGCGCCGGGGGAACGGGCGCTGGCGGCAACGTCAACGCCCCGCCCCTGCCTGCGCTCGGAACGCAGATCGACCGCATGGGCCGGCCTGCCATCAACACCGCGACCAACAACACCTTCACCCCCGACGCGACCCGTGCTGCGGCAGAGGACGCGTACAACCAATCCTCCAACCCGTCCGACTGGGCTGCATTCGCCCCCGACATCGCCGCATCCCTCGGCATTCTCGACGCCATCGACGAGACCTGTGGCAACCAGTTGCTCTCGTGCAACGACGGCAGCGCCGGCTGTTACGACGCGCTTGCCGGCGTGCTCGCCGACGACCGCCTCCACATCAAGGCGGACGCGGCGATGTGCACGACCTACTTGGCGGTGGAAGCGGACGCCACCGGCGCCCTCGCCAATGAGGACTGTGGCGGTCGCATGCCGACCTACGACGTCATCCAGACGAGCTACTCGGTCCTGAGCGGGATTGGGTTGTCCGGTTTCGACGATGGCATCGGACCTACGGCCGCGGCCCAGGTCGAAGTGTTCCCGTACCTCCAGGCGCAATGACGAAACGTTCGATGACGCCAACTCCGTGGCCCATGGGGCTGGTCGTTCTCGGACTGCTCGCCGCATGCAACGACGAGGCGCCCGCACCGAAGCCGTCCCCGACGGCTCAGGCGCCCTCGTCCGTTGCCGCCCCCACGCCGACGACGAGCGCCTCGTCTCGCGTGGCGACCACCAGCCCCAAGCTCGCGGTCCAGAACCTCGACGCGAGTATTCGTGGGCTCGAGCGGCAGTACGAAACGCGCCCCTCCGATTCGAGAATCGCAGGAACCCTCGTCGACAAGCTTCTGCAGCGCAGCGGTAGCCTCGGCCGGTTCGACGACCTGACGCGCGCCTCGACCATCGGCGACGAGCTGGTCGCAGCGATGCCGAAGGACCCCAAGGCACACCTGGTTCGAGCGCGCGCATTGGCGGCGAGACACCTCTTCGCCGAGGCGCTGAAGGAGCTGGAGCAAGCCGAAAAGCTCGGCATGCCCAAAGACAAGCTCGAGACGATGCGGGCCACGGTGCTGGGCGGCCAGGGCCATTTCGAAGAGGCCCTCGCGATCATGACGCCCCGGGTGAAACAATGGCCGAACATCTCGTCCCTTGGCTTCGTGGCGCACCTGCTCGGACGACTCGGTCGGCGAGACGAGGCCGAGAAGCGCTTCGAGGAAGCTGAAGCGAGCTATCGCGACGTCTCCCCCTTCTCTTTGGCCAACCTCTACTTCGAGTGGGGCTTGATGCGTCACGAGGAGGACGACACCAAGGGCGCCATCGACCGCTACCGTGCGGCGCTAGCGCGCCTGCCGATGCACGCACACGCGACCGTTCACCTGTCCGAGCTGACGACGCCCGACGAGGGCATCGAAGTGCTCGAGCGACTGGTGGCCACGGTCGAAGAACCAGAGGCGCTCGGGACCCTGTCCGAGCTCGTGGCGGAGACCGATCCGGAGCGCAGCAAGAAGCTGCTCGCCCGAGCCCAGGCGCGGTACGACCAACTCCTCGAGAAACACCCGTTGGCCTTCGCCGACCATGCGGGCTGGTTCTTCCTCGGTCCCGGCAACGATCCAAAGCGAGCCGCAGCCCTCGCCGAGAAGAACCTCGACAATCGTCGCAACGACGAAGCCTACGAGCTCATGTTGGAGTGTGCGACGGCGACCAAGGCCACCAAACGCGCTTGCGAGGTGGCCGATGAGGCGCTGAAGGACCGCTACGCGCGACCGTCGCTGCGTGCGGCCGCCACAAAGACGAAGGCGTCCTGCGGCTCCTAGCGGTTCGTCGTCGAGGTTCGAGGTTCGAGGTTCGAGGTTCGAGGTTCGAGGTTCGAGGTTCGAGGTCCGAGGTCCGAGGTCCGAGGTCCGAGGTCCTCGAGCACGAGATCGAGCACGAGCACGAGATCGAGCACGAGATCGAGCACGAGCACGAGATCGAGATCGAGCACGAGATCGAGATCGAGACCGAGGTCGAGACGTCTAGTTCTGCTCAGGCTACGGCGGCGCCGAGCTCTTCGGTGGCTTGTTCGAGGGCGGCATGGAAAGCGCTCCCCCAGTCACTGCCAGCCGGGAAGAGGATGGATCGCGAGGCGTTGACGAGGCCGCCTTCGAGGCCGTTGGGCCCGCGTACGAAGCCGGCCACGGCTTGAGCGGCCGAGGCGCCCTGAGCTCCGTAGCCGGGGACCAGCACCAGGGCTTCCGGCATGGCCTCGCGCACGCGTCTCGCGTCGTCGGGGTAGGTTGCGCCCACCACCGCACCGAGTCCGCTGAAGCCCGTCTCGCCGGCCAGGTGCTGGGCCCGCGCGCCCAGCGCCGAGGCGAGGTGGAGGTAGACGGGGCGCTCACCCACCGTCAGGCCTTGCAGGTCGCCCGAGCCGGGGTTGCTCGTCTTCACCAATACGAAGAGACCACCGTCTGCCTGGCCCGCCGCCTCCATGAAGGGTTCCAGCGTGTCGAGCCCGAGGTAGGCGTTGACGGTCAGGGCGTCGGCGCGAAGTGGGGCCATCTCGCCGAAGAATGCTCGGGCGTAGCCTGCGGCAGTGGAACCGATGTCGCCCCGCTTGGCGTCGAGCACCACCAGCAGCTCGTTCTCACGGCATCGCTGGACCAGGCGCTCGAGAGTCCGGAGCCCCCGCCAGCCGAGCTGCTCGAAGAAGGCGATCTGAGGTTTGACCGCCGCAACCCGCCCGGCAAGACGCACGATCACCTCGGTGAAGAAACGCTCCACCGCGTCTGCAGTGGCCGGATCGGAAGGTGCCATGGTCCCGGCTCGGAACGCGTCGGGGATACGGTCGAGGTGGGGGTCGAACCCGACGCAGAGCGGGTGGCCCAGCTCGCGCTGACGGAGGATGAGGCGATCGGCGAAGGCGACCATGCCTTCCTCATACCCGATGGCGACGGTCAGTCGTAGGGGTTGGCCTCGACGGACGCGCCAGGCTCGGTGGCGGGAAGGTTCTGGCCCTCCGCCGTTCCCTCTTCTCCCGCGGCCTCCGGGCCAACTCCGGCCTCGGGAGGAACCGGCTCGCCCTCGGGGGGGACCACCTCGCCCTCGGAAGGAACCGCCTCGGGTGCCTCCGGCTCCGGCGCGGCCTCGGGCTTCTCGTATTCGGTGTCGTCGCCGGGCTTGCTCTTCTCGCGGGGCAGCGGGGTGAGCGTGACCACGACGCTGAGGCGCGGCTCGATGGTCGTGTCCACGCGACGGTGGAAGGTGCGGTAGTGCACCTTGCTCGCCACCAGGTCGTAGGCGCCGGGCGGGAGCTCCAACTCACGTGGGAAAGGACCGGACACCACGATCTTGTCGGCCTGGTGTCGCGGGATGAGCACCACATGCGCCCCCTTGGTCGCGAGGTCGAGCTTGAGGCGCGGCGGCTCCGCGGGCACGTCGATGCGCCCGAGGTCGGTGGTCTCGCCGGCCACGAGCTCCACCACCTTGCGCACGGTGAGGCGATGGGGGGCCGAGAGCGACAGCTCGTGCCGCCCCGGGGGAAGGCTCACCGCGAGGGGAAGCTGACCGTAGTCCTCACCATCGATGCTCACCGTCACATCGGTCTCGCCCTGCAAGGCCAGACGGGCTGGTGCCACCGGGAGCTCGACCCAGACCTCGGTGGTGCTTTCGCGTAGGACCTCGGCCTCGGTGACCTGGGGTGCGACGCCGGGGGCGATGACGCGGACCGTGCGCACGCCCGTCTTCAGCTCGGTAATCCGACAGGGATCGGTGTCGCAGACCTTGCGGCCATCGACGAAGACCTCCGCCTTTTCCACCGGGGAACCATCGGCGGTCTTCAGCCGGACCACGAGCTCACCTCGGGTCCACCAGGTGCGGTAGCCCACGAAGGCACCACCGCCGACCACGGCGAGAAGCACGATCATCAGAGCCAAGCGACCCGCCCACGACGCCTTGGCCGGCGGCGGCTGCTGCGACGACACCAGCGGCGGCGCGGTCGATACCGCGAGGTCGGCCGGCACCGGCGCCGGCGCGGGAACCACGGGAGGCGCCATCACGACCGATGTCGGAGGTGGGGGCGATGCAAGCCGCGCTGGGACCGCCACCGGTTCTGTGGCTGGCGCGTCCACCTCGACCACCCGGTGCACGCTGACATCCGCACCCTCGTCGGGCTGATCCATCACCTTCGTCGCTTCGACCGGCGCAAAGAGCGGCTCGTCTTCCCGCGCGAGCTCCTCGGAGACCTCGCGCAGCACAGCGGCCACACGCGCCGCTCTCGGACGGGGGCCCGACGCCGCGACGGGGTCGATGTAGCCCACCACCGTCTTGTCCTCGAAGGAGAGCCGAGGGCGGGACTCGGGCGCGTCGGCCGCGCCCGCCTGAGATGCGGGCGCGTCGGCCGCGCCCGCCTGAGATGGGGGCGCGTCGGCCGCGCCCGCCTGAGATGCGGGCGCGTCGGCCTCGCCTGCGCTCGGCTCCTCTGGCGGAACCATCACTGCGGAGACGAAGGAGACGGCGTCGAGGTCGAGGTCCTTGGGCGCGAGGCGCAGCCCCGAGGCGAAAGCCGTCATGGGCCCAGTGAGGTCGTCGAAGGCCAGGGGCTCATCGGGCTCGCTCGGTCGAGGGTCCTCGCGGGGGGTGGTCTCCTTGTCGACCTCCCCCTGGACCGGCGTCTTGGCCATGACGTCGGTCTGCTTCATCCAGTCGGCGTCACGGTTGCGCTGGTGGGTGACCTCATCGTCCCACCACAAGGTGCGGCCGACCCCGTCGCGCCGCTTGGGTGCGCGCGGGACCGGCAGGCCGATGACCCGCCCCCGAACGTTGGCATCAGCCTCCTCGGGGGCCGTATCTCGCTCGATGGCGTGGGGCGCAGAGCCCTCTGGATCAAGATCTTCGGCCATTTGAGGACGCCTCGCGGAGACGAATGGGGTCATGGGGTCACCGGGGGAGTGCTACGGCCAACCGCCCGAAATGCTTCCCCGCCCCTTGCTTTTCCAAGCCGGGGATCGGAATGGGTCCCCCACCGAGCCTTCGCCATTTTCGGCCGAAGTGCCGGAAAGAACGCGAGAAGAAATCCGAAACCGTTCGCCGTGCGTCCCGTACTCCGAGCGAACCCGACACCCCACATCGGCCGCCGCTCACCTTTGCGGGCTGGAGATCCCATGAAGAAGACCCACATCGCCCTCGCTGCCCTCGCTCTCGCCTTCGCCGCCGGCTGTGGCGACGAGAAGGCTTCGAAGGATTCTGCCGCGCCTTCCGCCACGACGCTGAAGGACACCAAGCCCAAGGCTGCGGGTGCGACGACCTTCGAGGTCACCAAGGCCGGCTCCAAGGTCGGCTTCAACATGGACGCGCCCGTCGAGAAGATCCGCGGCAAGGTCGATGAGGCTGCCACCGGTGAGATCGCGATCGACCTGACCGACATCACCAAGACGACCGGCCACCTCTTCCTCGACATCGGCGGCCTGGAGATCTTCCAGCGCAAGGCCGACGACGACGGCAAGTTCGGCGAGGAGAAGAAGGTCGACAAGCAGAACGAGCACGCCCACCAGTGGCTCGAGATCGGCCCTTGCGACGACGACAAGGTCGACGACGAAGAGAAGTGCAAGGCGATGGTGAAGAAGAACCGCAACGTCGAGTTCGTCATCACCAAGGTCACGACCGACACCAAGGACGTCACCAAGCTGACCGGCGACGAGCGCAAGGTCACCGCCACCGTCGAAGGTGACTTCCTCCTCCACCAGAAGAAGACCAAGAAGACGGCCAAGCTCGCCATCACCTTCAAGATGAAGGGCGACAAGGCGGAGAGCGTTCACATCGAGACCGTCGAGCCCTTCGTCGTGGGCCTCGAGGAGCACGAGGTGAAGCCACGCGAGGCCTTCGGGGTGCTCGCCAAGGCCACCCTCGACACGCTCGGCCAGAAGGTCGGCAAGGAGGCCGCGGTCACGGTGTCGTTCGACGCCAAGGTGAAGGCCGGGGGCGGCGCGACGAGCAACGCCAAGGACGGTGACGCCAAGGACACCAAGTCCGACAAGCCGGCAAAGACCGGCTACTGATGAGCCATTTCCGGCGCGGTGTGCGTCCCTACACGGGGCGCCTCGGCGTCGAAATCCTGTCTAAGCGACACGAGAAGAATCGAGAAAAGCTCGTAACTCCCCGACGGATTCATGCGTAGGGTACGGGCAAAGAGGAGCAAGAAGAATATGAGTATCAAGGCTGCTGCCATCGCATCGACCCTTGCTGTCGCCCTCATCGGGTGCGGCGGTGCCAAGAACAACGCCGACGGCGCGAACGACGTCAAGGCGGACGAGACCGAGATGGACGGGGCGACCAAGGACGGCGAGGCCGGCTCCTGCGGCGCGGGCAAGGACGGCGAGGCCGGTTCCTGTGGCGCGAGCAAGGACGGCGAGGCCGGTTCCTGTGGCGCCGAGAAGAAGGACGGCGAGGCCGGTTCCTGTGGCGCGGGCAAGGACGGCGAGGCCGGCTCCTGCGGCGCCAAGAAGGAAGGCGAGGCCGGCTCCTGTGGTGCCAAGAAGGACGGCGAGGCCGGTTCCTGTGGTGCCAAGAAGGAAGCCAAGGCCGAAGAGCCCGCCAAGACCCAGGCCACCGCGGCCAAGGCCCCGGCTGCTCACAAGAAGGCTGCCCCCAAGAAGAGCGGCGCTGCCGCCGCTTGTGGCGAAGGCACCTGCGGCTGAGGTCGACCTGACCCTGCGATGACCTCCTCCGCCCAGACCGAAGGTCGACCGTCGACCGGCTCTGCGGAGCCACCGACGGGGGTGGGGGTCGGTCTCCGCTGGGACTTTCTCGACGAATTGTTGAAGCGTCTCGAGTCCTCCGACGAGGGGGCACTCGAGGCGCTTCCGCCATTTTGGGAGGTCTCTCCCGAGAACTACATGCGGCGTGGGGGCTACATCCCCGAGTCGCTCGAACGGGTGGCCGATCGCTTCCCCGTCATCACCCACGGCCTTCAGATGTCGATCGGGGGCGTCGACCCCTACGACGATGCCTACATGGCCGAGCTGCGGTCGTTCGTGCACCGCTTCGGCTCTCCCTGGCACTCGGACCACCTCTGCTTCTGCGGGGTCGACGGAAAGATCCTGCACGACCTCTTGCCCATGCCCCAGAACCTGGGCGCTGCCCGACACGCCGCGACGCGCGTGCGTGAGGCCCAAGACCGCCTGGGGCTGCCGATGGCAGTAGAGAACATCAGCTTCTACGTGAGGCTCGGCCACGAGGACATGCCCGAGGTCGACTTCGTCAACACCGTGCTCGACGAGGCCGACTGCAAGCTGCTGCTCGACGTGAACAACGTCTACGTCAACGCGCAGAACCACGGCTTCGACCCCCGAGCTTGGATCGCCCAGATCGACATGGATCGGGTGGTGCAAGTCCATGTGGCCGGTCACGAGTGGCGGCCCGAAGACGAGCTCATCATCGACACCCACGGTGCCGACGTGATCGATCCCGTGCTCGATCTGCTCACCTGGACCATCGCCCGCAAGGGTCCGGTCGCGGTCATCCTCGAACGGGACAACGACGTGCCATCCCTCGACACCCTGATGGCCGAGCGCCAAAAGGTGCAGGCGGCATACGACGCCGGGTTGGCGCAGCGGGAGGACCCGTGAGCACACCTCCCACCAGCGCCGAGCTCGGTCGCCTGCGCGCGCTCCAACGGGTGGTGCAGCACGCGGTGCGCAGCGAGGCCGGCCGCCCCGCTCTCGAGGCGGCGCACGCCGAGCGGTTCGAGGGCTTCGAGCTCACGCCCGAAGATGGTGAGACGCTGGCGTCGCAGCCGCTCGGGCGGCTCTTCGTCTACCGCAAGATGATCCGGGGCACCTTGCACTCGGCCATCGGGAACGAGCTGCCCAAGCTCCGTCACCGCCTGGGTCCCAAGCGTTATGACCGGTACTTCAGCGCCTTCCTCGAGGCCGAGGCCACCACATCACGGGTGCTGCGTGACGTGGCCTACGAGTTCGCGGCCTGGGCGCATCCCCGCCTCGTCGACGACCCCGAGGTGGCCGACTTCATTCCCGATCTCATGCGGTTCGAGCTGTTCGAATTCGACGTCTACACCGGAAAGAGGGTGCTCGACCCGAGCCTCGAGGTGGTGGACGAGCTCGCCGCCGACCGACCGGTCGCCTTCGACGGCACGGTGCGCATCGCGCGCTTCGACCACGCCGTGCACCGCCTTAAGGACTTTCCCGCGAACGACGCCGTCCCTGCCGCGGGACCGGTCGGGGTCTTGGCCTACCGCGACGAGAACAACCGCTATCGGCAGATGGACCTCACCCCGCTCGCGACCAGCATCCTCGCGGGCATGGTGCTCGACAACAAGCCGCTCGCTCCCGCCGTGCAAGAAGCCTGTGCCGCCCACGAGGTGGACATCACCCAGGAGGTCATCGAAGGCACGAGCCAGGTCCTCGCCGACCTCGGTGAGCGAGGGGCCATCCGTGGCGCGTGGGCAACCGATGTGCCTCGCGAGCCCCCTTCCCCTTACTTTCGTTGGCTCTTCAAAGTTGCCGCGCAGTAAGGTTCGTGGTCTTCCTCTTGTAACGGTTTCGCTTCGGGTGCGTATCTACCGAAGAGCGCGATGAACGACCCCAACGACCCCCTCGGCCTGCTCGGCACCACGGTTGCCGACAAGTACGCGATCGAAGCGGTCGCGGGCGAAGGGGGGTTCAGCACCGTCTACCGGGCCCAGCACCTCATCTGGAAGCAGCCGGTCGCCATCAAGTTCTTCAAGGTGCTCGAGGACGCCAACCCCAACATGCGGGAGAAGCTGCTCGAGGACTTCGTGCAGGAGGGCAAGCTCATGAGCGAGCTCTCCAGCAAGTCGGCCGCCATCGTTCAGGCGCGTGACATCGGTAAGCTCGGCCTACCGAACGGGGGATGGATCCCCTACATGGTGCTCGAGTGGCTCGACGGCACGCCGCTCGACCTCCTGCTGCGCCGCGAGAAGCACCAGGGTCTGCCGCCGCGGAGCCTGCCCGAGGCGATGCGTCTGCTCGAGGCGGCCGCCGTGGCCCTCGACGTAGCCCACCGCAAGGGCGTCGCCCACCGCGACCTCAAGCCCGCCAACATCATGATCCAGGGCGACCCGCGTGGCAGCGAGGCGACGGTCAAGCTGCTCGACTTCGGCATCGCGA
>JAUHZF010000293.1 GCA_030426145.1 Polyangia bacterium | reverse complement strand
TCGCGACGAAACAACCTCAACTACGGGCGTGGAGAGCACACGATCGACGCACCGGCATCGCTGGCACCACCGACGGACAGGCAGCAGGCGGCGCTCAACCAGATGCTGCTCGATACCTTTCGGTCACCGACCTACACGCCGCCTCGGCTGCCCAAGGTCGGCATGCAGATCATGCAGCTGAGCCGCACCCCGGACGTCGATCTCCAGCAGGTCCTCAAACTGCTCGAGAAGGACCCGCTGCTCGCCGCCGCGGTGCTGCGCGTTGCGAGGTCCCCCGCCTTCGCGGGCGCGACGGAGATCGTCTCCCTGCACCAAGCGCTGATGCGACTCGGCATGAAGACGATGGCCGACATCGTCTTGCAAGCGTCGATGACCATGGAGATGTTCCGGGCGCCTGGTTTCGAGGAAGTGATGGAAGCCCTCAGCCGGCATTCCACCGTGACCGCCCATCTGGCGCGCTACATCTGCAGCGCGAGCGACATTCCTGGCGACTACGCATTCCTCTGCGGCCTGATGCACGACGTCGGCATCGCCGCGTCCCTCGCTGTGGTGACCCATCGCAAGAAGCGACCGCCGTCCTTCGACACGGTGTGGCCATCGATCGAAGTAGCGCACCCGGATGCCGGCGCGATCGTGGCGCGGATCTGGAACTTGCCGAAACAGGTGGTCGAGGTGATCAAGCTGCACCACCGCATCGTGCAGGAGCAGAAACCTCACCGCGTCGCGGCCGCGGTGGCGCTCGCCGACGGCTTCGCGCTGGAAGCAGGGTTCGGCTACGCCGAGATCGGTCCCGACGTGGGCACCGCTCAGGTGGAACGAACGGCGCGCTTCCTCCGCATCGATGGCGCCCGGCTCGAGCGTCTGCGCGAGCAGACCCACCACCTCGCCAAGAACGTCGAAACCTGAGGCCTCCTACGAGGTCACGGGCACGGGAGGCCCGCGCCCACGGCCGAGCGAAAATCCCGCAACTCCGCGGAGTCGTCGCGATAACGCTCATCAGCGAGGTCGAGTCAGGCACTCAACCGATCGGCCTTGCCCCTAGACCGGGACCTTCGGCCAGGACGCGGCCAAAAACTCCCATCCGCTGGTCGAGGCCGGTTCTATGTGCCCCTCTACTCAGTGTCACCGTGGACTTCGCATAAGATGGATTATGTTAACTCCCGCGTGCGGTACGACGACGAGGGGTCGCCCAGTTCGGTCGACGTGTCGTCCGATCTCCACCGGCCCCGGCCTGGCAAGCTCAGCGTGCAGCGTCCCCGAGGGCCTCGCAGCTATCGAGCGGCCCCTATCGCCGGTGGTCTCTCAAGCCCCGCGCAGCTTGGTCGTTCTCGTGGATGATGCACCAAGGGACAGAAGCGCAGGACGGTCGGGCCGAGCTGGTGCAGAAGTGCCACGCCCAAGCGGAGAAGCTCGAGGCCACCGGCCGTACCGTTCGTACGCTGGGTGAGACCGTCACCGGCATGGTCGAAGCCACCGAGACCATCAACGCCCAGATCGCCGACGCCGCCCGGAGAACCGAGCAAGCCGCCGGTGCGGGCACGGTTTCGATGAAGGAGCTCGAGGCCATCTTCGGTTCCCTGCGGGACGCCGTGCAGGAGCTCGCCCAAATCGGCGACGCGGTCGAAGAGATGCAGAAGATCAGCGCCAACGTCGAAGTGCTCGCGCAGCAGACCGACCTGGTGGCCCTCAACGCTGCCGTGGAGGCAGCCCGCGCCGGTCGCCATGGCGCGACCTTCAGCGTCGTGGCCGAGGAGGTTCGTCGCTTGGCCACGAACAGCCGCTCGACGTCCGAGCGCATCTCCGCTTCGGCCATGGATGCGGCGCTCGCGATCAACCGTGTGGTGACGTCCACGCGCCGTCACATCTGCCGTAGCGGCACCGCCATCGAAGCGACCACGCAGCAACTCGCCGAGGTCACGGGCGGGATCCGAGAGGTAGAAGCGAACAGCGCGACCTTCATCAAACGCCTTCGCCACGACCAGACGACCACCCAGCAGCTGACCAAAGACGTCACGCAGCGGATCGAGGACAACAGCAAGTTCCTCAGCGACATGCTGGGCATGCTCACCGGCCAGCGCATCGTCGACGTCGAGCCCGAGCGTGTGGCGCCCGTCGTCCCGCGGCTCCAGGTCATCGACGTGCGACGACTCGACGAGTGGACCGACGAGCTCGGCCACATCGCCAACGCCAACCTCCACACCATCGGTGACGGCTTTCGCGCCGCCATCCAGAGCTACGATCGCAACGCTCCCACGCTCTTCGTCTGCCGCAGCGGCGGCCGATCCGCGCGCGCGGCGCGCATCGGCCAGTCGATGGGGTTCATGACGGTGATGAACCTGAGCGGCGGCATGCTTCGATGGGTCGAGCGCGGGCTCCCGTCGGTGGGACGTACCCTCTCCCGCGCGAGCTGACGAGAGGCTCTGCCTGCAACCCGACGTCGCAGAGGGTTGCACCCGATTGCGACACCCTCCCCTTCGCGCCTCGCTAAGTGTTCGAAAGCACGAGAGTACGTGCGACTGTCACGCGGATTGCTGATAGGCGAAGGCATGGACCTTCGATGGACGCCTCTGCTGGTCGCGGTACTCGCCGCCAGTGCCTGTGATCGCGAACAGACGACCCCGTCGGCGGCCACCAGCGCTGCCACCACCACCGCCACGAGCCAGCCGGTGGTCGACCTCGACGACCCCCAGTCGTGTGCGCCCTGTCACGCCGCGGTGGTGGCCGAGTGGAACGAGAGCCAGCACAGCCGCGCCCATGAGAGTCGGGACCCCATCTTTGCCGGCATGCGCACGCTCCGCATGAAACACGAAGGCGAGGACGTCGCGAACAAGTGCGCCCTCTGCCACTACCCTAGAGACGCCAAGCGCGAGCGTCCCGAGGTGGCCCAGCGGGGCATGGCCTGCTCGAGCTGTCATCTCGCGTCGGCCATCCACGCCGAAAAGGGACCGGGCGCCAAGGCGCTGACCTACGACGCGAAGGTCATGGCGGGTCCCCACGATCTCGCGGCCGGGGCCTCGCCCGTGCACGGCACGGGTCCCGCCCCGAGCTTCATGAAAGATGGTTCGCAGCTTTGCCTGGCTTGCCACAACGCGACCAAAAACCCCCAGGGTGTGGCGTCGTGCACCACCGGCCCGGAGTGGAAAGAAGGCCAAGGGGACAGCTGCGTGAGCTGCCACATGCCGACGGTGGCGGGGCCGTCTGGGGCGGTGGCCACGCATCCCGAGCAGCACCGAAGTCACGCCTTCCACGGCCCTCACCGGGCTTGGTACCAAAACGACCCGAGCTTCCTGAAGAGCGCCGTGAAGGTGACCTCCAAGCTCGTTGGTGATGTCGTGGTGGTCGAGGTCGAGAATGTGAGCCAGCACGGCTTCCCCTCCGGTTTCCCGGGGCGCATGGTGGCGGTGGTGGCCAAGGGCCTCGACGACAAGGGTGCCGTGGTGTGGCAGAGCGCGCCCGAGAGTCCGCTGAAAGACACGCCCACGGCCGTATTCTTCAAGAAGTACGTCGACGCCGAAGGCCACGCCGTGCCGGCGCCTCTCGCCACCAAGCTCGAAGCCGACACACGGCTGAAGACGGGGGAGACACGCGAGGTTCGTTTGCCCGGACTGCCGGCTGAAGCCACGTCGGTGCCTCTACTTCCTGCTTCCCCCTCCCCTCGCCGCGAAGATCGGCGTGACGGGCCCCGAGGCGAAGCCCAAGGTGGTGGAGACGCTCACCCTCAACCGTTAGTCGCCACAGCCCTGTGCGTCGTGCGGCCGCGGCGGTATCCTTCAGGGCATGCTGCGTCGCGTGTGGTCTGCCCTGACGATCGTCTCGATGGTCGCGGCGTGCACCTTGGATTTCGACGCCCTCGATCCGCGGCTGGACACCGGCGGCTCTTCGTCCGTTACGAGCTCGACCTCCTCCTCCACCACGTCGAGCAGCGGCGGCGGCTCGGCCACGTCGAGCACCTCGTCCACCGGCGGGCAAGGTGGCGCCGGAGGTGACGGTGGACAAGGCGGCGTGGCTCCGCTCGGTCCCTTCACCAACATCACGCCGGTGGAAGAGCTCAACAGCGCTTACGACGACGACGACCCGAGCTTCACCGACGACCTTCTCGAGGTCTACTTCAACTCCGACCGGCCCGACGGGATCGACGAGAACATCTTTCGCGCTACGCGGAACAGCCCCAACGACCCATGGGGTGCACCCGAACCCGTCGCTGAGTTGAACTCGATCTCGTCCGACTCGAACTGCGAGGTCTCCGCCGACGGCCTCACCCTATGGCTCAGCCGCGAGGTCGGTGGCGCAGCGCGGGAGATCCTGCGCTTCGAACGACCCAACCGTCAGGCGTCGTGGTCGGGACAAACGCTCGTGGCGGAGCTCAACTCCCCTTACGACGAGGTCTTCGGACGAACCACGCTCGACGGGCTCTACATGGTCATGGGCAGTCATCGCACCACCATGGGCGGCACCGGCGATGTCTTCTCGGCCCACCGCACCTCGACGAACGCTGCCTGGTCGACGCCCGAGGTCATCCCGAGCTTGGCGCTCGCCCGGAATGAGAGTGAACCTTGGATGTCGAACGACGGGCTCGAAGTGTGGTTCAAGGTCATTCAGAGCGGCGTGACCCAGGGCGACGACATCTACCGGTCGGTGCGCGCCAGCACCGATGATGAATGGCCCGCCCCTACCCCCGTCGCCGAGCTGAACTCCGCCGGGAGCGATACGGACGCGTTCCTCAGCCCCGACCTTCGCTTCGTCTTGTTCGCGCGAAGCACCTCCAGCGGACGCGACATCTACCAGGCGACCCGCTGACGAGAACGGGCTTCAAACCGTTGGTCGTTCTAGGCCTCGGGCCCGAAGTGCCGGCGGAGCACGGCGACCGCGGCCCGCACAAGCCGCTTGGCCGCGGCGGCGTCGTCGAGGCCCCGCGAGGAGGCGATCGCATCGTAGCTCGCGCCTTGAAGCCACGATTCGAGCGCTGCGAGCTGGTCCGGCGGGAGGCGCTCACGGGCGTATTCGAGCAGCTGTCTCGCCGTCTGGGCGTCGGTGACCGGGGGGCGCAGACCGTAGCTGTCTTCGCCGGGGAGGGTCTTGGCGAAGTCGTTGAGGAGCCGCTTCTTGCTCAGCTCGCCCGGCAAACGACGTTGGTCGGTGCCGCGACGCTCGCGCGCGAAATCGCGCACGACGTTGGCCGTCGTGATCTTGAACCAGTCCGCGAAGGTCTTGTCGGGATGGCGGTCCTTCCACGGCGGATAGAGCCGCAGCGCCCGCAGGTCGTCACGCTGGAGCTTGGCCATGAGTCGCGTCACCACTTCTCGTACGTCGTCCTCGCTCGCCTTGAGGCCCCGCATGGCTTTGCTGCCCGCCACGAGCCTCAGGCTCGGCTCCCAAAGCGCAGCCATCAACTGACCGAAGTCGCCGCCGTGGTGCAGCACTGCGTCGACCAAGGGCTCGGCGTGCTCGATGCGTGGTTCATCTTCCATGGGCCTAGAACGCCCCCCTGTACCCCAAGCCACCGCCGGACGGGCTGACCCAGCTCGTCAGCGGGCTGGGTTGGTCCACCCCGACGACCAGCCCTACCACCGCCGCGGTGAGCGCGATGACCCCCCCGGCGCCGAACCCGATGGCCAGGCCCGTGCGAACGTTCTTGCGCCGGTTGTCGGGCTCGGGGTCGAAGGAGAGATCCTCATCACAAATGAGGTCGTCGCCGCACCGCTCCTCGAGATCGGCCGCGATGGCGGCGGCATCGACCGCAAAACCCACCGACAGGCCCGCGAAGACGAGCCCACCACCGCCGGTGATCCAAGCCCACAGCGGCGTCCCGCCTTCGGGAGCAGGTGTCGGCGCCACGGGCTGCGGCAGGGGCACGGGAGCCGGCGGATCGGGCTCCGGGGCCAGCTCCGGGGGCGGGGCGACGGACGTCGTTTCGGGCAGCGAGACCTCGAGGGCGAGTGTCTCGCCCTCTTTGAGCGTCACCGATCGTGCCGCGCTTTCTCTGCCTGGGGCCGAGATCGTGAGCGCATGGGGGCCGGGGTCGAGAGGCACGGCAACCCCGAGCGGGAGCTCCCCTCCGTCCCCCGTCACCTTCGTCCCTTCGACCTCCGGCACCACGTTGACCCGGAGGCGCGGGAGCCGGGCGTCGAGGCGCGCGACGATGTCGGCGGCCACGTCGTCCAGCTTCTCGCGACGGCTCCTGCCCACCGTTTCACGGTTGAGCACACGTGCCCTTCGCGCCATGGCCCAGGCGGTAGCGACCTTGCCCTCCTGCTCGGCGCAAAGCGCGAGGTTGAGTTGCGTGCTCGCGGCCGGGAAGCGCTTCATGCTCGCCTCGAGCTTGGGACAGCCTTCATCCCACTTGCCCTGCTTGATGAGGGCCCTGCCCTGACGGAAGAGCTCGGAGGCGACCGCATCAGGGCCGTCGGCCCGCGCTCCGGGGGCCACCAAGAGGGCGACCAGCCCGGCGATCGGTGCGGCCCGCCTGAGGTCAGAGCTCATCGAGCGGATCATACGCCGCCGGGGCGGGGACCGGCGAGGTTGCGGCAGGGAGCGGCGCCGGCACGGGGCGGGGTTGAACGTCGGGCGTCGAAGAGACAGGCGTCGGCTCGGTGCGGTGGGAGGCCGTCGTGGGCGGGGTGGGACGCGGCGCCGAGGCCGACGTGTCCGATGCGGGATCGGTGGACGGTATCGTGGGCACCGTGGCCGGCACCTCGTCCTCCCGAAGGCCCCAGACGACCGCAGCGCCAGCGACGAGGGCGATGGCGACGATGGCGGCGAACGGCCAACCTGCCCGCGAGCCCGGGGCCTTCTGCGGTACCGCGGTCATGGGAGCCGCAGCGACCTCCCGTCCGGCGAGGGCTTCGGCGAGCGCCTGTACTTGTTCGGCTGCAGTTGGGTAGCGGGCAGCTGGATCCGGATGCGTGGCGCGCGAGAACCAAGCGTCGAAGCTGCTCGGCAGCGCGCCCGAAAAGCGCTTCGCACGTTTACTCGCGGGCTCGACCGTCCCGTCGAGCACGCGGTTGACGAAGGCGTAGACGCTCGTGGCCTTGCGCGCCTCGTCGTACCAGTACGGTTTACCCACCAGGAGCGTGAAGGCCACGTGCCCGAGCGCGTAGAGGTCGGACGTGGGATCGACGGTTCCCTCCCCCCGAAGCTGCTCGGGGGACATGTAGAGCGGCGTGCCGAGACTCCGTGTGGTGCTCAGGGTTGCGAGGTGGCTCACCACTTTCGCGATCCCGAAGTCGAGGATCTTGATGCACGGGGAGCCATCGTCTCGCACCGTGGCGAAGATGTTCTCCGGCTTGAGGTCCCGATGAACTACGCCCTCCTCGTGCACCTTGTCGAGGCCGAGCGCCAGTTGCTGGAGCGCCGTCAGCACGAAGTCGGGCTCGAGGCCCGCCTCCGCCTCCTCGAGCTTGTGCCCGAGATCTTCGCCCACGAGGAGCTCCATCACCAGGTAGGGCGTCTCGTCGTCGATGCCCGCATCGACCACCTCGACGATGTGGTCCGATCGCACCCGACCCACCACCGAGGCCTCGTCGAGAAACCGCGCTCGCAGATCGGGATCTCGCGCCAGCTCGGGGAGCATGAGCTTGAGCGCTCGAAGGCGATCGGTGGTGGTGTCGACCACCTCGTAGACGCTGGCCATGCCTCCCGAGGCCAGCTCCCGGATCACGCGGTAGCGCCCGGCGAAGTCGTCATCCCGTTCGAGATGAACTGCATTGCGCGCCGTCGAGACCATGACAAGCACCCCCAAGGGGTCATCAACGGCTCGGTTGTAGCAGAAATCCACCTCCGCTCCGGCTCGAGGCACACATTGGCGCACACGAAGCGGACGAATTTCGAGACCGCCCGTGACCGATGGCGAGGTCGCCCGTTTCAGACGGGCATGACACGACGAATCCGCTCCTTGGCGCTCACCGGCGCCGTGCTGCTCACCCTCGCCGCCTGCAAAGACGAGGAGGCTCCCCCACCGCCGAAGCCCGACGCCGAGGCTCCAGCGAAACCCGCGGGCGACACGGTGCCAGCCAAGGCGACGGCAGAGACCTCGACGGAGCCCCCTGCCCCAACGGCCAAGCCCCCCGAGCGGTCGGCGCTCCGCAACATGCTCGAGGGCGACGAGCCGGCCGAGGTGAAGCTCATCAAGGGCCATGGATCCACCTGGAGCCACAAGTACCCGGCGGGTTGGGCCGCTGCACCAGGGCGCGACTTCATCTTCATGGTCATGAAGCGCTCCGCCGACGCGGCCATGTTCTGCGAACCCGGCAATGCGCCGTTCCTCGAGGAGCTTCACGTGAGCCCTGGGCTCACCAAGAACCTGGCCAAGCGCGCCCCGATTCTCGGAAAGGACCTCGAGGCGGTCGGTGACGACGAGATGATCAGCCTCGGCGGCCAGAAGATCCGCGCTCGGGCGGGGCACATGAAAGGAAACCTCTTCGGAGCGCCGGACGGCGACCTCTTCTGGTGGGACTTCCGCATGAAACAGAAGGAGGGGCTCCCGGTGCACGTCAACTGCCTCGCCGCCATCAAGGCGGGCGCCGACGAACACGTCGAGCGTGAGCTTCAGGCCGTGGTCCGATCCATTCGCATCCCGCCCGACGACGTGATGGATCCCATCGTGCGGCCCGAGAAGAAGAAGTGATCACGGTGCGGTGAAGATGTTCACCAGCTCGTGGTTGACCTCACCGATCACGATCGTCTTGCCCTCGATGGCCACCGTGCGGCCGAAGCCGGTGTGAAACTCGGGCATCTCGGGCTCCAGGCGCACTTGCTGCTGCCACTGGGCGCCATCGCGGGCGAAGACGTAGGTCGCCCCGCATTCGACGTCGAAGGTGGAGATCTCGAACAGGGTCTCTGGTGCACCTACGAGCACCACCTTCCCGCTCACGTCGACGGCGGCGCCGAAGCCCTTGGCCTCGGTGTCCTGAGGCTCGAGGCGGGCCGACTGATGCCAGACGCCGTTTTCGTCGCGGGCGAAGACGTAGGCCGCCTCGATGCCGCCCACCACCGCCGTGTCGCCGTCGAGTGCGACCGCGGTGCCGAACAGCATGAGCCCGTCGTTCGGGGTGAGGGTCTGTTGGTAGGACCAGCTCGCGCCGTTGCGGCGAAAGACGTAGGCCTGCCCCGGCGCGGCCACGCTCATGGGGTCGACACACGTTCCGACGATGGCCGTGTCGCCGTCGACGTCTACGCTGCAGCCCGAGTCGACGACCTCGATGGGAAGGTCGATGCGACCGTTCATGCTCACGGTGTCGCCGGTGAGGGTGAAGGCCTCGAAGGCGCTGGCGGGGCTGACGGCCAACTGCCCCTCGTCGACGGCTGCGGCGTTGAGCAGCCCGATGGAGGCGGTGACCGACGTGGGGCTCGTTTGCCACGGCATGCCCGTACGGCTGAACAGGCTCACCTCGTACTCGCCCACCACCGCGAGATGGTCCCCCCCGAGGTCGACGTCCATGTCGTATTGGAAGAAGGCGTCGGGCACGAGCGTCGCCTCCTGGGTCCAGCCCGTTCCCTCGCGGCGGTAGATGTAGACGCGGGGGTCGGCGCCGGTCTGCAGCGTGCCGAGGGCGATACGGTCCTGGTCGATGTCGACCGCGCGACCGAAGTCCCGACCCTCCGCGAGTTGGGTCCTCGTCGCCTGCGTGAAGTCCGGGGGCGGCAGATCGACGCCGCCGGTGCCGCTTCCCCCGGTCGCGCTCGTCGACGCCCCCCCGCTCCCGCCCCCGCCTTCACCGTCGACGGGGCGTCCGGCCTTGGCGTCGCCGCAAGCGACGATCAGGAGGGCGATGCCGAGGGTCGAAAGCTGTCTCGTGAAGGTCATGGTGCGGTGAAGACGGTGATGCGGGCATCGTCCCCGGGCGCGCTCACCGCCGCCACGGAGCCGTCGATGGCCACAGCGTACCCGAACTCGCGATGGTTGCCCGTGGGTTGAAGCTTGGTCTGCTGCCGCCAGGTCTCACCAGTTCGGGCGAAGACATAGGCGGCTCCGGCCCCCGCGTCGGCCTGAGGGGCACCCACGATGGCGCGATCGCCACTGAGGCCCACGTCGTGACCAAAGTCTCCCCCCGCGTCGTCGGGCCGTAGCTCTGCGGCGCGTGTCCACACGCCCCCGCTCCGGGTGAACACCAGCACCACGCCCTCGCCGGCCACGAGCGCAGTCTCGTCGTCGAGGGCTACCGCCCGACCGAACCCATCTCCGAGGGGGCCGTCGCCGAGCTGACCGAGATAGGCCCAGTCGTCCGTTCCGCGCCCGAAGACGTGGGCTCCCCCGGCAGCGCCGTGGGCCTTGCCACACGCCCCCAGGACGGCCGTATTGCCGTCCAGAGCCGCCGAACATCCGAGACCCGGGCCGAGGTCCCCCTGGCACGCTGGCGGGTCGACCGGCGACATGTCGTTGCGAAAGCCGATGAAACACGCCTGCCCCGGAACTGCGGGCAAGATGATGGGGCGGCCCGCCCCGATGGCGAGCTGCCCTTGGTCCACGGCGATCGCGGTCCCGAAGTCACTGATGGGTTGCCCCGGGTCCGAGACGCTTCCGTTGAACGACCAGGTGGTCCCGCCGCGCAGGTAGAGGTGCGCGAACCCGACGTCGGGCGGCAGCGAAGGTTCCGCTACGGCCAAGACGTCGCCGTCGAGGGCGAGTGATTCTCCAAAACGCCCCACGTGCCGCGGCTCGAGCTCGGCCTGCTCGACCCAGTCAGTGCCGGCGCGCGCGAAGACGAACACGCTCCATGCCGTGGTGTCCGTGGCCGAGCGCGCCCCGGCGGCCAGGGTGCTGCCCTCCAGATCGAGCGACAACCCGAGGCGGACCGGCTGCGTGACCGAAATCTCCGCACGGGTCGCATCGGCGAAGCTCGGTCCCGTCGGCCTCGCGCCCCCTTCTCCTCCGGCACCTCCCCCACCCTCATGGGGAGCACGTCCCGGCACGGCGTCTGAGCACGCGGAGCCGAGCAGACAGAGGGTGAGCGTGGCGAAGCGAATCATGGCGAGTCGACGGCACACCGTCCCCTCGATGGACGCCGGTGCCTGTCGTTCGTCGCACAGAATAGCTCAGCGACGGCCACCGCGGCCGCGGCCGAAGCCTCCCCCCCACTGGTTGGCCTGCTCTTCGTCCCACTTCTCGAGCTGGGAGGCGTCGAGGATCTTGGCGAGCTTGTCGCGGGTGGCCTTGCGCATCTTCTCCATGCTGTCGCGCCACTCCTTGCGCGTGACCGGGCGTTCGTCGCCCCGGAACATCTTCTGAAACTGATCGCTCTGGTCGAAGAGAATGGTCTCGACCTCGTCCGCCTGCTCATCGGACAGCTCGAGGCTCGTGGCCAGCTCATCGACCTGGCGCTCGATCCGGCGCTCGTTCCAGTCCTCGCGGCGCTCCTGCTCCTCGCTCTCGGCGTCGTGTTTGGCCTGGTCGATGAGGGTACGCACCGCGTGCTTGAACTTGGGGTCCGAGGCGCTCAACGTGACGCGGCCTTCGCCGTCCGGGTCTTCGACCGCGTCGACCTTGGCCTGCTCGGTCATGCGCTGGCGCATGTCGCGCATCTGCGACTCGAGCTGCTGAATTCTCACGCGGGGGGGCGCGGCCGAGCCCGCGGCCGGGGCGACGTCTGTCTCGGCCTCTGTCTGGACGTCGGGGGACGCGGCGGTGGCCGCCGCGGTGTCGGCCGACGCCTCTACCGTGGGTTTGGGGGTCGCGGCCCAGACCACACCGCCGCCGACGAGACCGCCCAACACCCCGACCACGAGGTGGTCGATTCGAAACTTGAAGCCTTCAGACACGAGAGGAGCTTAGCCAATCGCACACGCGAGAACCCGCACCGAGGTGCCGTGCCCAGGCGCGAGCACACATGCGACACGCTCACTCTGCCGCAGTCATGCGGGAGCCGACGTCGACGTCGATCGTACGGGGGCCACTGGCCACCCCTGCTCTCGGGGCGCGCGTCCGACCGCTCCACCAACGTTCTGCTTGCTCGAGGTCCCAGCCTCCCGCGGCCTCACAGGCATCGAGGCGGTCGCGCAGGATGCGGGCGTCGTGGGGTCGTGCCTCGGGGTCTTTGGCGAGGCAGTCCAGGATCACCGACTCGAGGTCA
>JAUHZF010000292.1 GCA_030426145.1 Polyangia bacterium | reverse complement strand
CCACCGAGGACCCGGGGTAACATCCGCGCGATGCGCCATGCCGAGCTGATCTCGTCCTTCGCGGTGCGCCTACGCGACCTGCTGTCGACCCTGGAGGCTACCGCCTTGCTCGGGGCTGCCGATGTTCGCTTGCGTGGGCTGGGCGAGCACCTCCAGTTCGCATGCCTGGCCTTGCCCTGCGATGAAGCCCTGGTGGCGCTCGAGCTCGCCTCCCTCGGGCGGCTCACCGTGCCGGGGGTGGCCACCGCCGAAGGCTGGCGCGACACGGACCTCCAGTTTCTGCCCAGTGGTACCTCCTTCGCCTATCTGCTCGGCGGAGGCGCCGCCTTCGCGGCGCAGCTCGAGGCCGACGACGACATGCTCGCGACGCTCGCGCCGGCGCTGAGCACCAGCCCGCGCCACGCGCTCTTCGCGCCCATTCGACTCGGCGGGGAGGTTCTCGGTGGCGTGGCTTTGCTGCGCTCGGAAACGGCCTACGACGACGGCGCCATCGCCATGGCCGAGCGTCTGGCCGGCGTGCTGTCGCTCACCCTCGAGACCCACCGCACCGAGCGCGTGCTCATGCAGCTCTTCGCAACCGCCTTGCCCGACCTCGTCGATGGCCCCACCGACTTCGCCGACGGCCTCGCGCGCTACGTGCATCGGCTCCGGGTGAGCCCGATCTACCGCCAGCGCCTGGCCCTCGCCGACGCGGTGGGCAAGGTCGCTGGTCAGGGCCCGGCCGAGACCGAGCTCGCGCTGGGGCTGCTTGGGCAGATCGGGCGCTACGTCGATGAGCTCGCGGGGGAGCCGGATGCAGATCACGACGCTGCGCCGGACTTTGCCGACGACGAGGACCTCTACTGAGCTCATGAGCATCGACGAGGCCATGGTCGGTCGACGCGACGGCGCAGGCGCGCGCATCGCGGTCGTCGACTCCGGGGTCGAGCCCCGACATCCGTGGTTCGAGGGGGCACGGCTCTCACACCAGCGGCTCGAACGGAGCGGCAAGGGCTACGACGTCGTGCCCGACGAAGGCGGAGACGCGAGCGGCCACGGCACCGCTTGCGCCGGGATCATCCACCGCATGGTGCCCGCGGCCGAGATCGTGAGCTTGCGCGCTCTCGGGCCCGACGGTCGCTGCTCGCGCAACGCGCTCATCTCTGCGCTGCACCACTGCATCAAGGCGCGCTTCGACGTGGTGAACCTCAGCCTCGGCATCGACTTGCCGCGGAAGATGCCGCTCAAGGTCTCCGACCATCATCCCATCCTGCGCCTCTACGAGCTGTGCGACGTGGCCTACACCGTCGGCGTCGCCTTGGTGGCCGCGGGTCCCAACGTGGAGCACCTGCGAACCTATCCCGGGCGCTTCAAGTCGCTCATCGGGGTCGGACGCGCGCCGTTCGTCGATACCGAACGCATCGGCAGCCAACCCACGCAAGACTTCGAGATCCTCGCCCCCGGCACTGATGTGCTCGCGCCCGCGCTCGGCGGCAAAGAGCGCCGCTGGACGGGGACCTCCTTCGCCGCACCCTTCGTGAGCGCGCATGTGGCGCGCCTGCGGGCGGCCCATCCCGACATGCCCGTGCACGCCATCAAGTCCTCGCTACACCGTTTGGCCGAAGCCCAGGCCCGCGGTGAAACTGGGGCGGCCGAGGCGAGCTGAGGCATGATGACAGGAATCGACGACGATGCGCCCTCTCGACCCCCTCGCACCCTCGGATGACGCCCCCGCCGCGGTGGCTCGGCTTCTACGCGAAGCCAAGCCCGAAGCGGTGGAGGCGGAGCTCGCCCGACTCGATGGCGAATCCCTCGGCGGCGTCGCGGCCGCGGCGCGGCGCTACGCCCACGGCGCCTACGCCCTCCGGGTCGGCCGGCTGGCAGACGCGGAGACCCACCTCGATGGGGCAGGGGACGACTTCGAGACCGCGGGCGACGACGAGGCGAGTGCCCTGTGCCGATGTGAGGCGTGGCTGACCAGGATCCGTCGCGGGCCGCGATCCGTCTACGACGACGCCGCCGAAGCCCTCGGGAAGATGGCCGACCACGAGGCACGCACGGTACGGGTCGTCGCGCGCCACTACCAGGGAACGGCCCTGCGGTTCGCGGGCCAGGCGGAGGCCACGCTCGAGGTGTTGCTCCAGGCGTTCCGGGAGTCGGACGGCTTGCTCGTCGAGCGAGCGCAGACGCTCAACTCCTTGGGCACGCTCTACGTGGTCCTCGGGGCCTTTGGTGCGGCGGAAGCCGTGCTCGCGCACGCCGCCGAGCTGAACCACCAGATCGGCGACCGGGTCAGCGAGGCCATCTCCTACGGGCAGCTCGGCAGCGCGGCCCTCGGACGGGGAGAGCTCGAGCTCGCGCGGCGCTATCTGCAGAAGCAGGAGTGGTTTGCATCCCAGGTCGGCGATGCCTTCGGGCGTGCCCGGGCGCTGGTCATCTTGGCTGACCTCGCGATCGACCTCGGTCGCCCTGACGACGCGGTAGAGCTCGCGACCCAGGGGCGTGACGTGGCCGAGAGCGTCGAGCCTCCGCTCGCGATGTGGATGGCCTATGCATGGCGTACGATCGGCCGCGCCCAGCTCGAGCTCGGCGAAGCCGCAGCGGCCAAGCGAGCGCTCGAGGAGGCCGAGCAGCGCTTCCAGGCGCTCGGCAACCAGCTCGGAGAGGCATTCGTGCGCTGGGACCGCGGCCGCACCGACCGCGCCGCCGACCTGTTCTCCTCGGCGTGGGCCTTCGCGAACCTGGGGCTCAGCGCCCGGGTGGCCCAGGTGCTCGCCGACGCGAGCCGGCTCGACCCGGAGCGTACCAACCACACCACGGTGGCCGCGGCGGGCCAGCTCTTCCCGCACCTCGCGACCCGACAGGAAGTCGACCTCGTGCTGAGCCAGCCCGACGAAGTCGCAGCCATCGCCACGCGTCGCATCGCAGGCCAACGCAACCTCGGTCGTTTGGGCGCCCTCACCCTCGCATCGCCGGGGCTCTTCATCGCGGCCATCGCCGCTTCTGGGATCGGGACCGGGATCCGCGCCCTGCCCAGCCGTCGATGCGGGGCGGCGCTCGTCGGTCAGGTGGCGGGCGCGGCGCTCTGGGTCTGGCCGGGCGACACCGACGCCAAGCTCGTGGCCCGCGACCTATCCGCGCTCCGCGTCTCCCTCGGAGAAGACACGCGCGTGGTGCTAGGCCATTTCCCTGAGGGTCGAGTGGCGTCGGTGCCCTTCGCGGGCGAAGCCGGTCCCGATCTGCACGGTGCCGACCTGAGCCCGCTCCTGTCGGAGGCCATGTCCGCTCCATCCGGCGCCTTCCGCCGGCACGTGGACACACCCTGGGACAAAGAAGCCGAAGCGTTGGCCAGAATGTCCGGGTTCAAAACCTGACGTTCTCGGGCTCGATCTCGATCTCGATCTCGTGCTCGTGCTCGTGCTCGATCTCGTGCTCGTGCTCGTGCTCGATCTCGTGCTCGTGTTCGACCTCGAACCTGGTACCTCGAACCCGGAACCTCGAACCTGGTACCTCGAACCTGGTACCTCGAACCCGGAACCTCGAACCCGGAACCCCGAACCCGCTCAGCCCGCTTCGCGCATGCGGGCGCGGGCGGCGAGGCTGCGACGGACGCGGGGGGCGACGTCCCATGCGAGCTGGGCCGCATCCGAGGGATCGACGCGGTCGAGGCCCTCGAGCGGCACGAGCGGTACGCCGAGCTGAGCGAGGCGGCGCGCGAGTTGCGCCCCCTCGGCCGTGGCCACGATGGCGGACGGTGGTGTGACCATGCAGTCGAGGCGTGGGCTGATCAGCTCGAGGGCATCGCGCGCATTCGTCACGAGGTCGACCGAGGTCGAGAGCTGATTCTTGAGTACCGCGACCATCACGTTGCCCTCGTTTCGGCTTCGGTGCAGCAACAGCACACGTGCGACGCGGCGCACGCCCGTGGGCGGGTCCATGGGCACCTGCTGGCGGCGCTCCTGGGTCTTCGATACGGCCCGGTAGACCGCGCGCTTGAAGGTCGGGACATCGAAGGGATCGCTCACGAAGCGAGCTCCGAGCGACTCGGCATAGGCCTGCTGCGCTGGGTCGGCCGAGACCACCAGGGGCGTGAGGCGGCCACACGACTGCTTGGCCTCGTCGAGGACCGGGGACGAGAAGCTCTCGGGATGGATGACCAGCGCGTGGGCCAGCACGAAGTTGGCGCGGAGGAGCGCTTCGCTCAGATCGAAGATATGCTCCACCCGGTAGCGCTTTGGGTTCAGCGCTCCGATCATGCGCACGGCGACGTCGGGATGGTCACACGCCAGAATGACGCGGGGTCGGGCCACACTAAGAGTATACGCGTCCTTTGCCTGTCCTTCCGAATCGAGAGCCAAAAATGTGCGATGTTTCCGCCCACTATGGTTGTGCGTCTCACCCTGAGACACGAGCCGCGATGCGATCCCAGATGCGGTGGCGAGACGTCATCTCGAAGCGCTTCGATAGGCACTTATCAAACCGTCGGCGCGGTGCATGGGCGCTGGTTTGTGCGATCACGAGCCTTCTCGTCCTGCTCGGTGGGCGCATCAGCCCGGCGGCGGCGCACGGTCGATTCCCGCTCGCGGGCCAGATCGTCGTCGACCCCTCGGACCCCATGCGCATCTTCGTACGGACGACCTACGGCATCCTCGTCACCGAGGATGGCAGCAATACGTGGTCGTGGATCTGTCCCGAGGCGCCGGGCGTCGATGCCGACTCCGAAGATCCGGCCATCGCGGTGGGCTCCGATGGCAGTCTGCTCGTCGGCACCTTCAACGGGCTGTCACGGGCCCCGGACGTCTGCGCTTTCGCACCCGCGCCAGGGGCGCCGACCGATGCCTTCTTCGTGGACATTCAGGTCGGGACCGCGCCGAACATCCTTCGTGCGGTGAGCAGCAACGGCGTCGCATCCGACACCTTCGAGGTCGCGGTCTGGGGCTCGACCGACGACGGCGCCAACTGGGCGCAGCTCGGGGTCGCGCCCCCGAGCGACGTGCTCGCGCTCACGCTCGCGAGCGCCCCCAGCGACGACGACCGGCTCTACCTGAGCGGCCGCGGCGGCACCGTGGGCAACTACGAAGCGGTGATCATGCGCTCCGACGACGCTGGCGCCACGTGGCAACGATTCGTCGTGCCCGGGGGAGACGCGGAGACGCTGCCGTACATCGGCGCCGTGGATCCGGTCGACCCCGACATCTTCTACGTCGGGCTCGTCAGGATCCAAGACCAAGAGGTGGTCTACTTCGGTCTGCACGTGACCCAAGACGGAGGGCAGACGTTCACCGAGGTCTTCACTCGAACCAGCAGCATGCCCGGCTTCGCACTCTCGCCCGACGGCAGCAAGGTCGCCATCGGTGGCGCCGAGGAGGGGCTGTGGCTCGCGGACGCGAGCACGCTTCAGTTCGCCAAGGCGAACGAGACCGTCGTGCGCTGCCTCACCTGGACCGACGCCGGGATCTACGCCTGCACCGACCAGTTCGTCGATGGCTTCAATCTGGGCTTGTCCACCGACGAGGGCGCGACCTTCACGCCCCTGAGCGAGCTGTCGAGCCCCTGCGGTCCGCCGACCTGCGATGCGTCCACCCCCGTCGGTGCGATCTGTCCCGCAGAGTGGCAGGTGGAGCGACTCGAGCTCGGTGCGACCACGTGTGGTGACGGCGGCGCCGGTGGAGGAGGGGGAACGGGTGGCAGCACGCCCACACCTCCCGAAGACGAAGGCGGCTGCGGCTGCCACGTTCCGGGAGCACCGTCCGAAGCTCCTCCTTCGTGGGCTCTAGCGCTGGTGGCGCTCGTGGGGCTTCGTCGGCTCAGTCGTCGGGGCGCCGCGTCCGCATCGTGACGAGCTCTTCGGCCGAGCTCGGGTGCAGACCGATGGTGGCGTCGAACTGCGCCTTGGTCGCGCCGCACTTCAGCGCGACCGCGACGGCCTGGACGATCTCCGGCCCGTCCGCGCCCACCATGTGCACGCCGAGCACGCGGTCGGTCGCGACCTCGACGATCATCTTCATGAACATGCGCTCCGAGCTGCCGCTCAGCGTGTGTTTCAGCGGTCGGAACTCACTCGTGTAGACGTGCACCTTGCCGTACTTCACGCGGGCTTCGGCCTCGGTGAGGCCCACGGTCGCGAGCGGCGGTTGCGAGAAGACGGCGGTCGGGATGTTCTCGTAGTCCACCGTCTGCGGTCCCCGATCACCAAACAGCGTTTCGGTGAGCGCCATGCCCTCGGCGATGGCGACGGGGGTGAGCTGAACGCGATCGGTCACGTCACCGATGGCCCAGATGCTGGGCACACTGCTTCGGAAGTGCTCGTCGACGACGACGGCACCACGCTCGTCGAGCTCGACCCCAGCTGCTGCGAGACCGAGCTCGGCGGTGTTGGGGCGCCGGCCGATCGCGTAGAGGGCGGCGTCGACCTCGAGCGTCTCCTCGTGGGACAACATCGCCTCGATGGCGCCATTCTTTCCCTCTTCGAGGCAGAGCACGTTGGTGTTGAGGTACATCTCCATGCCCTTCTTGCGGAGCTCGTCCAAGAGGAAGGTGCGCACGTCGTCGTCGAAGCCGCGGAGGGGATGGGGCCCGCGGTACACGAGGGTCACCGCGGAGCCGAGGCCGTGGAAGATGCCAGCCATCTCGAGGGCGATGTAGCCCCCACCCACCACCATGATGCGGTTGGGGAGCTCGTCGAGCTCGAACACGTCGTCGCTGATCCAGGCGCGGTCCGTACCGGGCTCCGTGGGCCGCACCGGTTTGCCGCCGGTGGCCACGAGGATGTTGGCGGCGGTGTGGCGCTTGGTGCTGCCGTCGGCATAGGCCACCTCCACCGTGTGCGGATCGACCACGGTGGCCCAGCCTTCGTGGAGCTCGGCCCCCGAACCCTTGAGCAACCGGCGATAGATGCCGTTGAGGCGCTCGATCTCCGTGTCCTTGTTCTGTTTCAGGGTCTGCCAGTCGAAGGTGGGCTCGCCCGTCGTCCAGCCGAAGCCCGCCGCCTCCTCCACCTCGTCTCGGAAGTGGGCGGCGTAGACGAAGAGCTTCTTGGGGACGCAACCGACGTTGACGCAGGTGCCGCCGAGAAAACGTCCCTCGGCGATCCCCACCTTGGCCCCGCGGCTGGCCGACATCCGGCTGCAGCGCACGCCGCCGGAGCCCGCCCCGATGGTGAACAGGTCGTAGTCGTAGCTCATGAACTCTCTGCGAAAAAAATGGGGGCGCGCCTCCGTGCCCCCAGCGTGGGTTGTCTCAGTTCGGCCGGAAGGCCCCGCAGAGCTTGGTCAGCGGGGACCCTCCACGATGTTGAAGGAGACGCCCTCGTCGTCATCCTCGCCCTTGACCGCTCCCTTGGCCTCGAGGCGCTTGGCGTCGATGCCTTGGGCGACCAGGTAGGCCTTGATGGCATCGGCGCGCTTCTTCGCCGTCGCTTCGTCTGCGCCCGTGTAGACGACGTCGACCTTCATCATCGAGACCCAGTTCTTGAGGCCGTTGGCGAGGGCTCGCAAGGCCTTCTGGCCCTTGTCGGCCTGGATGGTGCCGTCGTCCTTGAACTTCACCTCGGCTCGGAGGCTGATCTCGGTCTTGGTGATCTTCACCAGCGAGCTGGCCAGCTCGGAGCAACCGTCGAAGTCGTCCTGATCGTTGTACGACTCCTTTTGGTTGTCGCACCGGTCCTTGTCGTCCGGGATCCCGTCTTCGTCTTCGTCCTCGCCGACGTCGGGGCAGCCGTCCTGGTCCTGGTACCCGTTCTTGGTCTCGGCGAAGTTGCCGCACTCGTCCATGAGGTCGGGCACACCGTCTCCGTCGTTGTCGGCGTCGAGGCAGCCGTCGAGGTCCTCGAAGCCGTCGGCGTCCTCCTTGGCGTTGGGGCCATCGAGGCATTGGTCGCGGTCGTCAGGCACGCCGTCCCCGTCCTTGTCCGGGCAACCGAGCGCGTCTGGGCGCCGCATCTTGCCGGGCAGGGTGGGGCACTTGTCCTGCGCGTCGAAGATGCCGTCCTTGTCCTGGTCGGCGACCTCGTCCGGGCAGCCGTCGTCGTCCTTGAACTGGTTCTCGGTCTCGGGCTCGAGCGGGCAGCCGTCGACGTCGTCGGGGATCTTGTCGCGGTCGTAGTCGATCTCCGCGCACCCATCTTCGTCGGCGACGCCGTCTTTGTCCTCGGGGTCGGTGGGGCATTGGTCCGAGGTGTCGGGGATGCCATCTCCGTCGGCGTCGGCTGCACCGCCGCCGTAGTAGAAGCCTACGCCCACGATGCCGCGGGCGAGGGGCACGCCCACGCCCTGGAGGATGCCCGCGCCACCAGCCGCGGTGATGACGAGGCGGCCGTCGAGGGGCGTGATCATGATGCCGCCGTCCGCTTCGAAGGCGTTGGTCCCGTTGACGGTGGAGAACACCGTCGAACCGAAGCCTTCGGCGATGACCTTGAACAGCGGGTGGAAGCGGTAGCCTACGGCCACGCCGTAGCGGAACTCCGGTCCGAGCGTGGTGTTGCCGAGGGTGCTGTTGGCCTTGAACACCCCGCGCAGGTTCGCGGCGGCCGTGAAGGCGTCGTACTTGAAGTCGAAGATGGCGCGGATCCCACCCGTGACCGGCGAGTCGTTGCCGATGTAGCTGTTCTCTGCCGAGAGCGTGCCGAACGGGCCCGCGATGTCGGCGGCGGCCGCGAGAACGATCATGTCCTCGGGGGTTCCGAAGAAGCGGAACTTGCCTTCGAGCATCGCGTCGCCGACGCCGAACGCGCTCAGACCGTCGAGGGATCCCGCGCCGGTGGCGGGGTCGAGGCCGTCACCGACCACGAAGGCCATGGGCACGCGAAGACCGATCTGCACCCACTCGACCGGGGTGAAGCTGCCCATGAGGTTCCACGTGAACATGTCCTGCACGACGGGGACGTCGACGGGGTTGCTCGCGTTGGGGTCGCCACAGTCGGTCGCCGAGACGCAGCTCTTCACCACCAGCGGGTCGCGTTGGTAGTCGAACGTGACGGACGCACCCCAGTCGAACTCGCCTTCGGTGCGACCGCCGGCGACGGACAGGTAGTTGCGGGGGCCGATGGCGGGCTCGAACCGCTGCACCGAGAACTCCCCGTCGACGGCCTCCTGGGCCGTGGCGGCGGGAGCGAGCAGCGAGGCCGCGAGCCCGATGGCGGCCGCAACACCAGCCGGGCTGCGGCGCATGGTGGCGACGCAGGTCGGGTGCGAGTGATCCGTCGACGGGCCCGGGGGGGATGCGATGCGCATGACAGGACAGTCCGTTGTGCATCGTTTTACCCTGACTGTACGTCTGCAGGAAAGCGGCAGACGATGGGGGTCGACGTCGCGGCCCGCTTCGGGCATGACCCCACCGTGTCTGGTCCAGGACCATGGCGGGAGACCCGCCCGAGCCGCCGCTCCGAGGCCCCCGCGAAGGGCCATGCGACGACCCCGGCTACGCCTGTGCGTGAGCCCCGACCCGGGGAGCCCGTCGAGGAAGACATGTCCTTGAAAGCTTTGAGCCTAGACGCCCTCCCGACGCCGCCTCGTCGCGGCCGGCGGGCCCACGTCGCCCTCGGCTTGGGGGCGGCCCTGTGGGGAGTCACTTTCCTCTCATCGGCGCTGGTTGCGGCACAACCTGCGCCACCTGCGCAGCCGCCGGCACAACCACCGGCAGACCCGCCGGCCGATGATGACGACACGCCGCCCGTCGCGCCCCCCCCGTCGCCGGAGCCCGCCTCGTCGGACGACGAGCCGCTCATGGGCGACGATCCCGAGCCGAAAGCGCCGAAGCCCGCTCCGGCACCCGCGGAACCGGAGCCGCCCAAGCCGGATGGCCCGAAGCCCGAGCCGAGCGAATCGGACGACGACGACGACGATGACGGGGAGCGCCCCGCCAACGCCGACTACGCGCAGCCCACGAGCGAGGTCTACGCCGAAGACTGGTGGAAGCTGTCGCGCCCCACGTTCGAGATCCACGGCTATTACCGCGTGCGGTCCTCGTTCCGGTCGAACTGGGACTTGGGACGCGTCGACTCCGAGTCTCCCCTGTGGCCCAAGCCGCCTGGCAACGACTACACGGGTCTCGACGGACAGCCGAGAGAGCTCGTCATCTGTGGCAGCGACCCCGACAACCTGGAGGCCTGCAAGAGCACGACCCAGGCTGGCGCCGACATGCGGTTCCGGATCAACCCGGAGCTTCACATCAGCGACAACATCCGCGTCCGTGCACAGCTCGACTTGCTGGACAACGTCGTGCTCGGCTCTACGCCGGACGGCTACGCCAACGCGCCGGCCCCGGGTGGCGGCTACCAGGTGGTCTCCCGCGGCGGCTACGCCCCCGTGGGCGCGCTGTCGACGACGCAGTGGGCGCCCGTCGGGGGGGTGAACAGCGCCTCCGACTCGATTCTGGTGAAGCGCGTGTGGGGCGAATACTCGACCCCCATCGGCCAGCTGCGCTTCGGTCGCATGCCCTTCCACTGGGGCATGGGCATGCTCTTCAACGCCGGAGACGACTACGACGGCGACTGGCAGAGCACCGTCGACCGCCTTCAGGTCGTCACCGGGATCCGCAGCTGGGACCTCTACTTCTCCGCCACCTGGGACTTCGCCAACGAAGGACCGAACCGAAGCCTCGTGGGACCGACACTGCTCGAGCAGCAGGGGCAGCGGTACGATCTGGCCCAGCAGGACGACGTGAACCAGTGGGTCTTTTCGGTGGTTCGACGCGTCGGTGATCGCGACGCGAAGAAGTGGCTCGCCGACGGCAGCCCGATCTTCGAGGGCGGCGCACAGGTCGTCTACCGCACCCAGGAGCTCGCGGCCGATGGGACCGGGACCGGCAGTGACCCGTCGATCGACAACGACGACGTCGCTGGGAGTTTGGTGCGCCGCGGCGCGCAGTACGTCGTTCCCGACGGCTGGTTCCGCTTCCGCTTCGACACCTTCCGCTTCGAGATGGAGGCGGCGATGGTGTGGGGTGGACTCGAGAACACGCTGAACACGCCGGGGAGCAGCGACTACAGCAACCCCGTCGACGGCGGTGATGACGGCTGGAACGTGCGGCAGTTCGGCATCGCGACCGACGCGATGATGACCTTCCTCGACGACAAGCTGCGCATCGGATTCAAGTTCGGCTACGCCACGGGCGACGAGGACGTGGAGGGCCTCGAGCCCACGGCCAACGGGGTGCAGCCGCAGCTCACCCTCGACCGTACCTTCTCCACCTTCCGGTTCAACCCCAACTACCGGGTCGACCTCATCCTCTTCCGCAACCTGCTCACGCGGGTTCAGGGGGCGTACTACTTCCGTCCCACGGTCGGTTACGACTTCATTCGCGATCCCGACGGTCAGAAGATCGGTGGTGACGCGGCCGTGATCTGGAGCCGGGCGAGTGAGTTCGTGCAGACCCCGGGCAACGCCGACGACCTCGGCGTCGAGCTCAACTTCAAGGTCTACTACCAGGCCAAGGACGGGATCCTGAACGACGATCCGGACAAGATGGGTGGCTTCTTCACCTCTCTCGAGTACGGCGTGCTCTTCCCGCTCGATGGTCTCGGCTACCTCGGACCCCAAGAGGCCGAGTACAACGCGAACTTCGAGCCTGACCTCGACATCTCCACCGCTCAGACACTGCGGTGGTTCCTCGGGATCCTCTACTAGGCGACGGCGAGATGGCGATCCGCGGCGACGAGAGAGCGCGACGGTCGCGCCGGCCCCGATGGGTGCTGGCGGCGGCTTTGCTGTGCTCGGGCATCGTCACGGCCGACGTGGCCTACGCCGACGATGACGACGACGACGACGAGAGTGAAGAGGTCGATCCCGGGGAAGAAGAAGAAGCGACCCCGAAGAAGAAGGAAGGCTGGCTCGAGAGCACCTTCGCCGACGCCCAGGCCGACGACTGGTTCACGCTCGCGCGGCCCATCTTCGACCTCGACGCCTACTACCGCGTGCGGTCGAACATCTTCCACAACTTCGACCTCGGTCGGGTCGACTCTGGGGGAACGGGCGCGCCCGACCTCTGGCCGCGTTCGCCGACCGACAGCTACACGGATCTGGCGGGCAATCCGCAGGAGGTCGTGGCCTGCGGAGATCCCACCGCGCTCGAACCTTGCCGCAGCAACACGCAG
>JAUHZF010000291.1 GCA_030426145.1 Polyangia bacterium | reverse complement strand
ACTGCGGCTCGCAGTACATGGCGGTGCAGGTGCTGAAGGCGCCGTCTGCGAGGAACGCCTGGCTACAGGTGGGGCCGTAGTTGGCCTCGACACAGTCGACGAGGTTGGCACTGTCGTCGGGAAAGACGCAGCCCTCGACGTAGCTCGGGCACGTGGAACCACAGGTGCCATCGGTCGCGGAGCAGTTCGTGTCTCGCTGCTCGCACGCATAGGTACAGAAGGTGGTGGCGGTGAAGCCACTCGAGCTGGTCGTGCTCGTGCTCGAACTCGACCCGCCGTCGCCACCTTCCCCGAGTCGGTCCCAATCGTGGGTGCAAGCCACGAGACAGACCAAGCCGAGGGCGGTGAGGATGCGCACCATGGCCGGAGGCTAGCACGGCGCCGACGACCGAAAGCACACGTAGGCTCGGGAGCACCGCCGCGCCGACACCGGCCAGGGACAAGGCGGCCGATGCTGTGCGAAGATGCCACACTGGTGAGCTCATGGGGGGCCTCGCCTGCGCACGTCCCGCGCCCATTCTCGGGGAGCGGCTCCGGTATCCCAGGACCATGATTTTCAGGCAGCTCTTCGACACCACGTCATCCACCTACACCTATCTCCTCGGAGACGAAGTGACGCGCGAGGCGGTCATGGTCGACCCCGTGTTCGAGAAGCATGCCCGCGATGTGGCGCTCGTGCGCGAGCTGGGGTTGAAGCTCACGCACGTCATCGAGACCCATTGCCACGCCGACCACGTGACTGGCGCATGGCTGCTCCGTGAGGCGCTGGGGGCGAAGATCGCCGTGAGTGATCGCGTCGGTGCAGAGAACGTCGACCTCACATTGAAGCACGGTGACCGCATCTCCTTCGGTGCTCACCACCTCGAGGTGCGCTCGACGCCGGGCCACACCGATGGGTGCATCACCCTCGTGGCCGAGGATTCGTCCAAGGCCTTCACGGGCGACGCGCTCCTCATTCGGGGCGCGGGGCGTACCGACTTCCAACAGGGGAGCGCGGCGACGCTGTTCAAGTCCATTCGCGAGCAGATCTTCTCCCTCCCCGACGACTGCGCGCTCTACCCCGCCCACGACTACGCGGGCAGAACGTCGAGCTCGGTCGCGGAGGAAAAGGAGCACAACCCGCGGGTGGGCGGCCGCGCCAACGAGGGCGACTTCGTCGGTTACATGGAGAACCTCGGGCTGCCCCACCCCAAGAAGCTCGACATCGCCGTGCCCGCCAACATGGTCGCGGGCAAGCCCGAAGATGGAACCGCGCCGGCCCCCGCGTCGTGGGGACCGGTCACGGTGACCTATGCCGGACACAACGAGATCGACCCCTCCTGGGTCGCCGAGCACCTCGATGACGTGCACGTTCTCGATGTGCGCCGGCAGGCCGAGATCGACGCCGACCTCGGCACGGTAAAAGGCTCGGTCGTGATCCCCATCGACGACCTCCGCGACCGGGTCGGTGAAGTGCCTCGCGACAAGCCGGTGGTCGTGCTCTGCCGCTCCGGCAAGCGTTCGGCGCAGGCCACCGTCATCTTGAAGAATGCCGGCATCGAAGACGTGGCCAACATCGGAGGGGGCATGCTCCAATGGACCGAGCTCGGCCTCGGCTGATCCAAGCGGGTTCTCGACCACGCGAGGCGCTTCGAGCCGACGCGACCATTGCGTGATGGGCATGCATGCGCGAGCATGCCGCCCATGACCTCACGCACCATCCTTGCTTTGCTCGTGTCCTTGCCTCTCACCGTCATCGCTTGCGGCGACGACGACGAGGTCGATGCCACCACGACCACCACCACGTCCGGCAGTTCGAGCAGCTCGAGCAGCGCGGGCGGCGGCACCACCACGAGCTCGTCTTCCGGCATGGGCGGCATGGGCGGCTCCGGCGCCAGTGGCGGCAGCGGAGGCACCGGCGGTACCGGGGGCACGGGTGGGACCGGAGGCACCGGTGGCGCTGGTGGTGGAGGTCAGATGACGATGGTGAACGGCTGCACCAAGGGCACGGCCCAGAACATGAAAGGCATGGCCAGCGTCGACATCAGTGCCCTCTCGGCTTGGGTCATCGGGCACCAGGCCTGTATCGTCGTCGATACGAACACCGCCGTGACCTGGAACGGCAACCTCAACGCGCACCCCGTGGTGGGCGGTGAGAGCCCCACCACCGACGCCAACTCGATCATCACCCAGACGGTGGGCAGCACGAGCTCGAAGACGGTGACGTTCACGGCTGCAGGAGACTACCCGTACATCTGCGGCATTCACGTCAGCAGCATGAAGGGCGTCATCTACGTCGAGTGAGGCGACGGCCTCACACCAACGGCAACCGTCGGGGAGGGGCCGGTTCGTCGTCGCCCCACGCTTCTTCTACGATCTCGAACCGGGCGAGATCGTAGAAGGCCTTCGGGGCCTCTTCGACTTGTTCGAGCCGCTCGCGCTTGCCTTGGCGCTTGAGCTGTGTGGCGCGGTGGTAGCAGAGGGGGTTGTTGCCGCGTCGACCGAGGTAAGCGTGGGCCATCCACGAGCAACCCGCGCGGCAGGTGTCCGCGTAGTAGCAGGTCGCGCAGAAGCCCCACAGCTCGCTCGTATCGCGATCCCGTGAGAAGCGGATGCGCTCCGAGTGCGCCCACAACTCCTCGAGCGAGAGCTCGCGCACGTTTCCTCCATCGTAGGGGGCGGTGGGCAGGCTCGGGCAGGCCTTGACCACGCCGTCGGCTTCAACCCCGACGAGGTTGATCCCTGCCCGGCAACCCTGCCAATGGGTCGAGATGCCTCCCGGCGTGGATCGCAGCAGCTCCTCGTGGGGACCGAAGTAGCCGATGCTGTTGTTGGCGAAGACGTTGAAGACCGGCCCCGAGCCTTCGTACTCCTCGATGGCCTTGCGTTGGATCGCCGCCAGGGTATCGACCACCTCCAGCACCTGCCACGGCTGGATGAGCCACTCGGGACGGTCAGCGGCCCGTCCCATGGGCACGGTGAGCTGGGTCTGCCAAACCTCGGCGCCTTCGGCCCGGAGGAGCTCGGCGAGCTCGGTGAGCTCGCCGAGATTGAGGCGGTTGATCTGGGTGTTGGCGGTGATGAGCAATCCGGCCTGTCGCGCGTGCCCGAGCGCGTTGCGTGCCGCGGCAAAGCTCCCGCGGTTGCCGCGCAGGGTGTCGTGCGTTTCTTCGAGCCCGTCGATCGAGACACCCACGCCTGCGAGCCCCGCCTCTTTGAGCTGCGCGCACCGGCGCGGGTTGAGACCCCGGCCGCCGGTCTGCATGACCACCCGCACGCCCCCGGCCACGAGCTCGGCGATGAGTTGCGGAAGGTCTTTGCGAAGGTAGGCCTCTCCGCCGATGAGCGCGCATTCTCTGCAGCCGAGCCTCACCAGCGACCGCGCCACCTCGAGCGCCTCTTCGGTGCTGAGCTCGTCGTCGAGCTTCGGGCCCGCGCGCGATCCGCAGTGCTGACACGGCTGGTCGCAGTGTCGCGTCACCTCCCAGACGGCGTAGGCCGGGGATGGGCGTTCGAAGTCTTCGAGCGTCAGCGTGCGAGGAGGTTCGGCCATGCCCGACCATCATACGGGCTTGACCGGAGCCCGTCCTTCACGGTCACATGTTCCACATGGCCCCGAAGAAGATGGTTCCTTGCGGCAGCTGCGGTTGCCACGTGCGTCTGGCCGACAACGAGTGTCCCCACTGCGGCGCCTCCATGCGCGCACGGAGTGGCGGCATGCGCATGAGCACGGCCGCCATGCTCGCGGGCCTATCGACCGCAGCCTTCATCTCCACCGCGGGTTGTGGTGACGACGACAGCGAAACCACCAGCACCAGCGCCTCGTCCTCTACGGGCATGAACGTAGGCGGTGCCTACGGCGTCGGGCCGGGAGGCGGCACCCCCTCGAGCTCGAGCACGGGCGTCAACGTGGGCGGCGCCTACGGCGTTGGCCCGGGCGGTTTCGGGGGCGCTGGTGGCGCGGGCGGCGATGCTGGCGGCGCTGGCGGCGCTGGTGGCGCGGGCGGCAACTGAGCCGGCTTCGGCGAATCAGTCGCAGGCACCTGCCGTGAGGTACCCAAAACGCAGCTGCGTGATGGGGTGGCTGCGCACGGCATCCGCTTCGGCGAGCTCGGTCCAAGCCACGCCGTCGGAGCTGACGTAGAAGCGCTGTTGATCGTAGCTCGCGTTGTAGCCCCGATTCACGGCGGCGTAGGTGCCGTGCACGGGGTCGTAGTCGACCGGTCCCAATGCGAGCTGGGGGTCGTCGAGGGCGGTCGTCTCGAACGCCACGCCGTCGGTCGTGCGGTGACGGGCGCCGCGGGTCCACACCTCGATCGCGCCATCTCGCGATACGACGTGGGACAGGCCCGTGTGGCCGAGGTCCACGACGTTCCAGGTCGCTCCATCGTCGGTGGTACTGCACACGGTCCCGTCGTCACCGGCCACGAGCAGTAGACCGGGTAGCCCACCGAAGCCGCCCTCGATCCGCAGCTGGCGGCCGCAGGCCTCGGGGTAGGAAGCCGGACGTGAGAAGGTGGCGCCGTCGTCGACACTCATGGCAAAGCCATTGTTCGGCTCGAAGGGACCGCCATCCCCCGAGCTCACGAAGATGCCAGCTGGCCGCACGTAGGCCATGCGGCGAACGTTCCAGCTGTTGAAAAGCATCGCAATGGGGCCGGACCACGTCGCTCCCTCGTCGACCGAGCGCTCGCCGTCGGGAGAACCCGAAGCGGGGCCGAGCAGCAAGGCCGTCTCACTGCTGGCCAGCCCTCCTGAGCCGAGCCCATCGCGCACGACGCTGAAGCTCACCCCGTCGCCGGAGACGCGGAGCTCACCTGCACCGGGCAGGCTGTTGACGTGGGTCCAGCCGCTCACGGTGTAGGCGCGCCCTCGATGGAACGTGAGCCCGCGCGTGACGAGCGCACCGTGCGCGCAGTCCACCGTCTGGTAGTCGCAGTGGGCTTGGTCGTCGTCGGATCGGTGGTGTCGCCACGAATGACCTCCGTCGCACGACATCATCGTGCGGCCGAGCCCGCCGGCCACCATCAAGACGGGCACCCCCGGGTCGGCATCAGCGCCTCCGGCCCCGCCGCTTCCCGCGTCCCCACCCAATCCCGACGACGTGGTGCCGGTGGAGGCGGCTCCGCCCGCCCCCACGGTCGTGGTCTGGGCGTGCTCGGATGCCGGGAGGTCCGTCCCACAGCCGATGAGCCACAGGACCAACAAGCCATAGCCGAGGTTTCGCACGCTTGGTGGCGTCGCAAGCGCCGTGCCGTGGCCATGTGTCTAGAAACGGCTCGTAGGGTCGCGTCGTTACGAACCGCTAGGGGCCTCGTAGGTCACACGACTGTGACCCGCCAAGCCCCACCATGCGCGCAGCATGTCGTCGCGTCGGCGGAGCGGCCCTCGTGGACGGGTTGAGGTGACCATGGCAGGTTACCGAGCATGAAGCGGGTCGTGGCGGTGGGGCTCCTGGCCATCGGATGCGGCCCCTCACAGGCGGGACCGGTCGAGGCCGACGTGCCGCGTCGAGGGTCGGAAGTGATGCCGTCGTCGACCGCCCCGAGAGCCGCTGCCGAACCGAGCCCTGAGGCGCTGCCGTCGCCCACCTGGCCCGTATGTCGGGTGCTCGGTGAACGGCCGTGGGAGAATCTGCCTCTGCGCCTCAGCCCCGAGGGGCCGGATGGTTTTGAGCTCGGCGGGCCGTTCGAGCTCGAGATTGCGCTTCCCCTCGATGGAGACCCCACCCGCGTCTTGCTCGCGGCCCGAGGCGATGGAGTCGAGTTGCAGGGCTTCACCGACCCGAAGCGCGTACGGCTCTTCGTTCGAGAGCCCGTGATGTTTGGCCGGATCGCGGTCCCCTATGCATCGACGGCGCTGTCGTTCGAAGGCCATCGGGGAGGGGACCCGGTCGTTGCGCTGCCCGCTGATTCTGCGGTGGACCTACCGGCTCCGCTGGAGCAACCGGTGCCCTGCCCGATGCTCGCGCTCGAGTCCCAGATCTCCCACGACGGGTTTCCGCCCGACGCATCCTTCGCCACCATCGTGCGCTTTCCGCTGCCCCTGGCGGCCGACGTGGGTGGGGGGCCGGTCGCCACGCTGCGTGGTCAGCCGCCGCGTGCCGCGCTGCTCCTGGAGCGCGCCGACGGACGAACGCGTATCGGATGGCACGGTGACGTCGCCACGTACATCGGCTGGGTGGACGGCACGGCGGTACAGGCGGGAACGAGTCCCGCCGGGATCCCCGGCACCTCCCACCGAACGAAGTTCGCTCGCGCGATCCTTGGTCCCCTGCGCGCGAGGCGTTGCGATGAGACCCTCCCCGTCGTGGCGAAGGTCGGCGGCGAGACCCTCCCGGTTGGCGAGATCACCGCCGGCACCGTCTGGCGTGGCGGGCCCCCTCGAGATGAGCTCGTGGATGTGTCGGTGCGGTTCCTTCGCCCCCTCGACGGAGCGCGCCTCGTGGTCGAGCAGGCGAGGCTCTCGCGGTGTGAGGAGGTCGACGAGCCCGCGCCCTGAACGGCGCCTCACCGAACACCCTCGCCGCGTAGCTTTCGCGACCTGATGACCACCCGGGGCGCGTTCGTCGACAGCAACCTCGCTCCGGTGTTCGGCGTCGACGGCGCGACGTCGGAGCTGACGTGGTTCCCGCTCGACGACCGGCCCGGCCTGCTCGCGCAGCCCGCCATTCTCGCGGGCCAAGCTCACGGCACCTACCCATCACCGGTGTTGCGCGGCGTCTTCATCCTCAACGAGCTGCTGTGCGATCCCCCGGCGCCTCCGCCCCCCGAGGCGGGCATGGACCCACCGCCCGAGACCGACGCCGACGGCAATGCGCTGTCGAACCGGGATGGCTACGAGGTCCTGACGATGGCCGAGGCGGGTTGCGCCGCGTGTCACCAGGCCATCAATCCCTTCGGGTACGGCCTCGAGAACTACGACGCCATTGGACGCTGGCAGAACGCCGATGCCGGCGGGCCCATCGACGCGAGCGGAGAGACCTCGGGGTTCAGGGGTGATCAGACCTACGTCTTCGACGGCCCCGTCGAGCTGGCCGAGCAGCTGGCCGAGAGCGCGCAAGTTCGCAGGTGCATGGTGAGCAAGTGGGTGCGCTACGCCAGCGGGAGTGGCCCCCTCGCCGAGGACGACTGTTTCATCGAGGACGTCGAGCTCGCCGTGGCCAACCCAGAGGCCGGTCTGCGCGACCTCGTCATCGCCATCGCCCTCCATCCCAAATACAGCCAGGCCGAGGTGAGCCAGGAGGTGACGCCATGAGTCGACTTCGAATGAACCGCCGCACCCTCCTCAAGATCGCCGCTGCCGCTACCGGCGGCGTGGCCATCAGCAGCCATGGGCGGGAGGTCTCGGCCCAAGCCGCTCCGCCGAACTTCATCTTCGTCTACCAGGAGGGCGGCGACGTCGCCCGTGGCACGTTCATGCGTCCGAGCTTCGCCCAGCCGAGCTGGGGCCATTGGTCGGACATCATGGCCATCGCCAATGGCAATGGTCAGCCCAATACGACGCCCGAGAACACCGAGTTCGAGTTCAGCTTCACCGACGCCCAGCTCACGCGCGATCAGATGAGTCGGAAGCTCGACGTCTTCTGGGACGTGCGCTCGAAGATGCTCGTCTTCGAGGGGCTCGCCAAGCTCAGCACCGGCTGGGACCCCTACGGCGACGGTCACGCCCAGGGACACCTCGCGACCATGACGGGAGGGCCAGCAGAGTACGAGTACGACGGGGTCAAGTCCCACGCTCGTTACCCGTCGCTCGACCAGCGCGTGCTGCAGCACATCAAGCAGACCGACCCTCTGGCGGTGTCCCTCAACTTCAACCCCAACCGCAATCGCGCGAGCGGCACCTCCGGCTTTCACTACTACCTGTACGGGCCCAATGGCAGCGGTGGCATGGACCGGCTGCCCACCGACGGTGACCCGAACGACGTCTTCGCCCGCTACTTCGGCGGCCTCGAAGAGATGACGGCCGACGTGGAGCGTCGGCGCGCCGCCGAGCGCGTGGTCTTCGAACAGCTGCAGTCGCAGTACCGTTCGATGCGCGACCGCATGAGTGGACGCGACCGCGAACGTCTCGAGACCCACCGCCAGCTCCTGCACGAGCTCGACCAGCGGTTGGCCATGAACCTGTCGTGCGAAGCCCCCGAGGTCCCGTCCATCGATGGCCTCGATGCCGCCGCCGCCTACGAATCCGACTGGCGCGCCTTCTCCGACATGATCGTGGCGGGCTTCGCCTGTGGCCTGTCGCGGGTGGCATCCATCTCGCTTCGTGGCGTGCCCCCCGAAGGTTATGGCCTGCCCGCCGACGCGAGCATCCACCACGACTACGAGCACAAGAGTGACCCGCTTCAGTTCCACGACAGCACCCCGGCCACGCAGGAGGCGATCGACGCCGAAGAGGGCATGATCCAGCGCAACCTCTACGGCGCTCGGCTCGTCGAACGTTTGGTCCGGCGCCTCGACAACGTGCCCCTTCCGGGCGGCGGCACCCTGCTCGACAACACCATCGTGCTCTACGCGAGCGAGCTCGCCCACGGCGGGCACGGTGCGGAATACCACCCGTTCTTCGTCTTCGGAGGTGACAACACCGGTGTGCTGCGCAGCGGTCGCTACCTGAAGTACCCGCAGAACAACCCCAACCCGTGGAACCGCAACTACCGCAACGAGCACACCGGCACGCCGCACAGCCAGCTCTACGTCTCGTTGATGCGCGGCATGGGGCTCGACATCAACCACATCCACGACACCTCCATCGACGGCTCGGTCCCTCACCTCAACACGACGGGGACCGTCGACATGAGTGGCCCGCTACCCCGCCTCGCCTGAGCTCCGACGACCCGCCGCCGATCGCGGTGGTGAAGCTCGCCCCGAGCCGTCCGAGGCTCTCCCTCGCCGGGGAGTTGCCGCGAACGAAGCCAGCTTCCGAAGATGTGGTATCTGGTAGCTGGGGGCCGCAGGGGTGGCCTGACTTGCTTGGAGTAGACGATGAAGGTCAGCGGCACGAGGTGGCATGGGTCGAGGGAGGCGAGCTTCGCGGTACTCGCGTTGGGGTTCGCAGTGACGGCGGTGCATGGCGTGGGTTGCGCGGCGTCGACCACCGAAGACGACGGTGACGATCCGTCGACGAGCACCACCACCACCACGACCACCACCAGCGGTGGCGGCGGAGCCGGCGGCGATGGCACGGGTGGCAGCGGCGCCGGGCCCGGTCTCTGCGCCATGGACTGCGGCACCATCACCACCCAGGACTGCTTCAAGGCCGTCTGCAACGAGGGCACCTACCCGGGGCCTGTAGGCCAGTGTGTGGTGGTGCCCGAAGATGCGGGCGTCGCTTGTGACGATGGCGAGTTCTGCACGACGAACGACGCCTGCGACGGCTCGGGCCAGTGCGTGGGAGGTCCCCAGAACACCTGTGGCATGACGGCGCCCGAGTGCCAGGAGATCACCTGCGATGAGCAGAGTGACACCTGCGGCACGCTGGAGCTGGCGAACGGCACCACGTGCACGCCCACCGACCTCTGCCTCACCGGAGCGACCTGCGTCTCGGGCAGCTGTACCGGCGGCACGCCCAAGGACTGCTTCTTCTCGCCCGTTCCCAACGAGTGCTTCAACGCGGTCTGCAACCCGAACAACGGGATGTGCGAGCCCGTGGCGGGCAACGACGGGCTGCCCTGCATCGATTCGATGGATCTCTGCAGCCTCGGCAACACCTGTTCGGCAGGGATGTGCCAGGGCGGTACGCAGAAGGATTGTTCTTCGCTCACCCAGGGCTGCGACCTCGGTGTGTGCGATCCCATGACCGGCAACTGCGGCACGCAGACGGTGATGCCGGGTCAGCAGTGTGACGACCTCGACGGCTGCACCCTCGGCGAGACGTGCGACATGAACGGCATGTGCAGCAACGGCACGCCCATCACCAACTGCTCGCTGACGGGGGATGGCTGTTGCCCGAGCAACTGCACGCCGGTCAACGACCTCGATTGCCAAACGCAGCCCAACTGTTTGGCCATCAAGACGTCCAACGCGGCGGCTACCGATGGCGTCTACAGCATCGACCCAGATGCGAGCGGACCCATCCAGCCCTTCGACGTCTACTGCGACATGACCACGGGCATCACCTACGAGGCCCTAGGCATCGGACAGCACAACACCACCGTCGCAGGCTGGACCTGGATCAGCGCGACCGAGCTGCAGAAGAACGCGGTGCAGCAGGCCTTCATCTACCTCTACAACACGCAGGGTGGGCTCACGAACATCACGCCCAACTGGTCGAGCGGCAACTGCTGCGTGCGCGAGGCGGGGAACAACCAGATCCTCTTCCTCGGCGGCCAGCAGACGCGCCCCGCCAACGCGGCGAACAACAACCTCGTGTGTCTCTCCAGCTACCCCGATTCGATGTACCGCTTCGGTCGGCAGACCGTTGGCGCAGCCATCCCCCCGCTGCCGACCAACTACTTCACCACCAATCCCCCCACGGCGCAGACCGCCTGCGGCGACAACAACAACCCCGGCTTCTTCTTCAAGCAGTACTGACGACAGCCTCGTTTGCGGCGGCGGTGGCCATCGAGGCAAAGTCGTCGCCATGATGCGACCGCGTCGTTGGTGCCGCCACTTGGAGTGGGCGGTCTTGGGGGTGGGGGCTTGGGCCGCATGCGGACCGACCGAGGCCCCCCTTCCTCCGTCCTCTCGCCGGGTTCCGGTCCCGCCTGTGCCCGCGTCGACGGTTGCCCCTGCTGTTCCCGCGCCTTTGCCGCCAACGCCGCCGGTGGAGTCACTTCCGTCCCCCCAGATTCTTTCGGCGACGCGGTTCACCTGTATTGGGAAAACCCCGAGCTGCGAGGCCCGCACCGAGACGTGTTGCCTCTACGCCGAAGTGTGCGAGCCCCGCGGGAGCGAATCGCGAGAGTGCTATGCCCGCAGGCATTGTGAGACCTCCGAGCACTGTGGCGCGGGCGAGCGCTGCTGCGAGAACCATGACTCGCCCGACCCCGCCCTCATCATCGAGAAGGAGTGTCGGCCGCGTTGCCCCGAATACGAGGTGTGCCGAAAGGGGACCTGTCCCGACGGGCAGGTCTGCCGGGGACTCTCGCCCACGGATCCGAAGGTCTTGGGGTTCTGCGCCCGGTCCGTCACGTCGGTCGAATGCGGCGCCGAACGGTGCACCGGCGACACCCCTTGGTGCATGTGGACCGACGCGGACGGGGGCAAGTGTGTGCGCGCCGAAGAGAAGGTGAGGTTCTCCGCCTTTCACTGCGACGACGATGCCGACTGCCTCGAGGGCGACTCCTGCTGGCTGGATCAGGTCGGCTCGTCGTGCTGCCGAGGTGAAGCGTGTTTCGGGCACGCCGTACACTCCCGCTGGGTCGCCTGCCGTACCGTCGCGGATTGCCCCAAGCTGGGCCCGGAGATCACGTTCGCGTGCAAGCCCGACAAGGACCTTCCGCCCAGCATCGAGAAGCGCTGCTTCCAGTTGTAGGGGGCGCCGGCGTGCGGGGCGGGATTCCCCCTCCAGATCCTCCCCTGGGCGCCGTTCTGTTCTGGGCAGCACGACGATTCCCGTGACCAACCTGTTGTCCAGTCCACCGACCGCCAAGAGCGAGCGACCGCCCGATACGCTTCGGCCGGCCGGCGTCTTTGCGTCGCCGGCTCCCGTCGACCGTGACGTCGAGCACGCTCCTCCTTCGCGCCGCCCCCAGAAGGTGCGCCACAGCACGGTGACGGGCATGCCGGCGATCACGGTGCCGCCCACCGCGGTTGCGACGGCGCTGGAAGTGATGATGGCGGTCGACGGAGCCTTCGCCTGCGCCGTCTTCGACTTGGCGATCGACCAGGTCATCGACAGCCGCTGCACCCGGGACGGTTTCGACGTGGTCGCGGTGGCCCAGAGCTACCTCTCGACCATCCTGCGCGAGCAGGCCATCATCGAGGCGGCCGGCGAGGCGACCCAGGTTCAGAGCCTGACGATCACCCTCACCGACCAGCACCACCTCGCCTTCTGGGCTCGGCCTTGGTCCGGTCGTGGTTACTTCCTCGCCATCGACCGCCGCAGCGGCCAGCTCGCCGCCGCTCGACGCGCCATGACCTGTCTGTCGTGCCCCGAAGCCTGCAAGTCGTAGCCCTCAGAACGGCTCAGCTGCCGGGTACCCCGTTGGGGTAGTAG
>JAUHZF010000014.1 GCA_030426145.1 Polyangia bacterium | reverse complement strand
TCGCGCGCCGTGCGCGTCTTCGCCCTTCTGCTCTGCAGCGCGACTCTCGTCGCCGCCTGCGACCCGGTCCCGCTCCCGAACGCCGAGCGCTATCCCCCGGCGCAGCCCCGCACCGCGACCACCCTCGGCCCGGCGCCCCCCGCTCCCGTGGCGCCGCCCGCCGCCGAGACCAGCACCGCCGCCGCGTCAGCCACGGCGGCCCAAGCTCCGCCCGCCGTACCTGCACCGAGCGCCACCGCCACCGCGGCTCCCGTGGCCAAGGGCGAGCTCTTCGACGCAGACGGAAAGATCCTCCCTCAAACCAAGGACGAGCCGTCGACCGAAGACCCCCGGTTCGAGAAGAACGTGGCCCTGCTGTGGCAAGCCATCGTCAAGAACGAGCCCGACCTCGCCAAGGGCTTCTTCTTTCCCGTCGAGGCTTACGAGCAGGTCAAGGCGATCAAGGAGCCGGCCAAGGACTGGAAGTACCGGCTCTACAAGAACTTCAAACGGGACATCAAGGCGTACCACGGGCAGCTCGGCAAAGACCGGGACAAGGCGAAGTTCCTGCGCCTCGACGTGCGTCGCAAGCCCGAGTGGATGAAGGTCGGCCGCGAGGGCAACCTCATCGGCTACTACCGCGTGACGCGCTCGCTGCTGTACTACGAGGACCACAAGGGGCGGGAACGCCAGCTCGACCTCACGAGCATGATCTCGTGGCGCGGTCAGTGGTTCGTGGTCCACCTGCACGGCTACGAGTGAAGTCGCGCGCCGCTGGAGCCGCAACGTAGGGGGGACGAAACCCGCGCACGAACCTCACGTTCCTGCGTTCCCGTTCCAGACAAGGACCCAAAATGAGCCTACGCATCAACGACGTCGCCCCTGATTTCACCGCCGAGTCGACCGCAGGGGAGCTCTCGCTTCACGACTGGATTGGCGATGGCTACGCCATCCTGTTCTCACACCCGAAGGACTTCACGCCCGTGTGCACCACGGAGTTCGGCGCCGTCGCGCAGCTGGTGCCCGAATTCAAGAAGCGGAACACGAAGGTGATGGGCGTCTCCGTCGACAGCGTCGATGACCACGTGAAGTGGAAGAAGGACATCGAGGCCTTCTCCGGCGCTCAGGCCGACTTCCCCATCATCGACGATACCTCCCTAAAGGTCGCCAAGCTCTTCGACATGCTGCCGGCCGAGGCCTACATGCCCGACGGACGCACCGCCAAGGACAGCGCCACCGTGCGCACGGTGTTCATCATCGGACCCGACAAGAAGGTCCGCCTGATGATGACGTACCCCATGTCCGTCGGCCGAAACTTTGCCGAGATCGTACGCGCTCTCGACGCGGTGAAGGCCACCGATGCTGGGCCTGTCGCCACCCCCGCCAACTGGCAGGTGGGCCAGGACTTCATCGTCAGCCCGAGTCTCGACGACGCCGCCGCGAAGGAGAAGTTCGGGGAAATCGACATCAAGCTTCCCTACTTGCGCTTCACCAAGGGATCCTGAGCAGACGCGCCCTCGGGTGCCCCGCGTCCTCGAGCGACGGGGTCGTGATCCGACTTCGCTCCCCGCAGTGATTTCCTAGCCTTGTAGCGAGCTTGCGATCGACATAGCTCTGAACGCAGGCCTATGGATCACGATCCCGTCGTGCGCAATCCCGGGACCGACCTCGACCTCGACTGGGTCGCGTCGGTTCAAATCAACACGAGCGCCGTCGAGCGACGCGCCGCCACGCTGCCCAAGCGTCGTAGCGTGAAGAAGCAGTGGCAGGCAGCTTGGCTGCTGCGCGCCATCACGCTCATCGACCTCACCACCCTCAGCGGCGACGATACCCCGTCGAACGTGAAGCGGCTCTGCGCCAAGGCGCGGCGCCCCGTGCGGCCCGACCTGCTGCGCGCCCTCGGCGCCGAGGACCTCGGGATCACCACCGGCGCCGTCTGCGTCTACCACGCCATGGTGAAACACGCGGTGGCCGCCCTCGAGGGCACCAACATCCCCGTGGCCGCGGTCTCCACCGGCTTCCCCTCCGGCCTCACGCCGCTCGCGCAGCGGCTCGCCGAGATCCGCGCTTCGGTGCAGGACGGCGCCAAGGAGATCGACATCGTCATCTCCCGTCACCTCGCGCTGCAGCACGACTGGCAGGGGCTCTACGACGAGATCAAGGCCTGCCGCGAAGCCTGCGGCGAGGCCCACATGAAGACCATCCTCGCCACCGGCGAGCTCGGCTCCCTGCGCAACGTGGGGCGCGCGAGCTTGGTCGCGATGATGGCGGGGAGCGATTTCATCAAGACCTCCACCGGCAAAGAGTCGGTCAACGCGACGCCGGCGGTCGGCCTCGTGATGTGCCGCGCCATCCGGGCCTACGAGGCACGCACCGGTCACCGGGTGGGGTTCAAGCCGGCCGGCGGGATCCGCAAGGCCAAAGAAGCCCTCCTGTGGCTCGCGCTGATGAAAGAAGAGCTCGGGGACCGCTACCTCGAGCCCGACCTCTTCCGCTTCGGAGCCAGCTCCCTGCTCAGCGACATCGAGCGCCAGCTCGAGCACCACGTCACCGGGCGCTACGCGGCCTACCACCACCAACCCATGAGCTGAGCGCGACATGAGCAACGAGCCCCAGACCCCGCAGAAGGCCAACGGCAAGAGCGCCCGCGCCAAGACCAAGGAGCCGGCCCCCAAGGCCCCCACCGTGGCAGAGATCTTCAAGAGCATGGAATACGGCCCCGCCCCCGAAAGCGATGCCGCCGCCTTCGCCTGGCTCGACGCCCGCGAACGCCGCATCGACCACTTCATCGCTGGACGCTTCCAGCCCCCCAGCGAGGGCGCGTACTTCGACACCCATGCCCCAGCCCGCGGCGACCATCTGGCCAAGGTGGCGCAGGGCTCGCAGGCCGACGTCGACGCCGCCGTCGGTGCCGCCGAGAGCGCCCTCGCCGGCTGGCAGGCCCTCGGCCCCCACGGCCGCGCCCGCTACATCTACGCCCTCGCGCGGCACATCCAGAAGCACTCGCGCCTGTTCGCGGTGCTCGAGTCGCTCGACAACGGCAAGCCGATCCGCGAGAGCCGCGACATCGACGTGCCCCTCGTCGCGCGCCACTTCTACCACCACGCCGGCTGGGCCCAGCTCATCGAAGAGGAGCTGCCCGACCGCGCGCCCATCGGCGTCGTAGGTCAGATCATCCCCTGGAACTTCCCGCTCTTGATGATGGCGTGGAAGATCGCGCCCGCCCTCGCCGCGGGCAACACGGTCGTGCTCAAGCCGGCCGAGTACACCCCGCTCAGCGCGGCCCGCTTCGCCCAGGCCTGCGCCGACGTGGGCCTCCCCCCCGGGGTGGTGAACATCGTGCAGGGTGACGGCAAGACCGGCGCCGCCATCGTCGATCATCCGAGCGTGAAGAAGATCGCCTTCACCGGCTCGACCGGCGTGGGTCGCATCATCCGCAAAGCGACCGCAGGGACGGGCAAGAAGCTGAGCCTCGAGCTCGGCGGCAAGTCGCCGTTCATCGTCTTCGACGACGCCGACCTCGACAGCGTGGTCGAGGGCGTGGTCGACGCCATCTGGTTCAACCAGGGCCAGGTCTGCTGCGCCGGCTCGCGCATCCTCGCCCAGGAAGACATCGCGGAGGACCTGCTCAAGCGCTTGCGCCAGCGCATGGAGAAGCTGCGCGTCGGCGACTCCCTCGACAAGGCCATCGACATCGGCGCCATCGTGGCCCCGGTGCAACTGGAGCAGATCGACAAGCTCGTGAAGCTCGGCGAAGAGGAGGGCGCCACGCTGTGGCAGCCCTCGTGGTCGTGCCCGAAGGAAGGCCTCTTCTACCCGCCCACCCTGCTCAGCGACGTCGAGCCTTCGTCGACGGTAGCCCAGGAAGAGATCTTCGGACCGGTCGTGGTCTTCATGACCTTCCGCACCCACGCTGAAGCCATCAAGCTCGCCAACAACACCCGCTACGGGCTCGCGGCCAGCATCTGGTCCGAGAACCTCAACCTCGCCCTCGAGGTGGCCCCGAAGGTCCTCGCCGGCACCATCTGGATCAACTGCACCAACGTCTTCGACGCCGCGGCCGGCTTCGGTGGCTACCGCGAGAGTGGCTACGGGCGCGAAGGCGGACGCGAAGGCCTGCACGAGTACCTGCAGCCGCGTTGGCTCGCCGAAGCGAAGCATCAGGATACGCCCGCCGCGGCCACGGCCGCCCTAACTCCGACCGCGCCAGCTGACGGATCGCCGGGTATCGACCGCACCGCCAAGCTCTACATCGGCGGCAAGCAGAAGCGCCCTGACGGCGGCTACAGCTTCGTGGTTCCCGATGCCCAGGGTCGCCCCCTCGGCGAGGTCGGGCTCGGCAACCGCAAGGACATCCGCGACGCGGTCGAGGCCGCCCACGCCTCACGCGGCTGGGCCACGGGCACCGCGCACCTCCGCGCCCAGGTGCTCTACTATCTGGCCGAGAACCTCGAAGCACAGCGCGACTACCTCATGGGTCGCCTCGTGCAGATGCTCGGCCGCGAAGAGGCAGCCGAGGCCGAGCTCTCACGCTCGGTGCAACGCCTCTTCACCTACGCCGCTTATGCCGACAAGTACGACGGCCAGGTGCACGCCACGCCATTGCGGAACGTGACCCTCGCCATGCACGAGCCGGTCGGCGTCATGGGCATCGTCTGTCCCGACGACCACCCGCTGCTCGCCTTCGTGTCGACGGTCGCGCCCGCCATCGCCATGGGCAACACCACCGTGGTCATCCCCAGTGAGCGATACCCGCTGGCCGCGACCGACTTCTACCAGGTCGTCGACACCAGCGACGTTCCCGGCGGCGTGCTCAACATCGTCACCGGCTACCGCAAGGACCTATCCAAGGTGCTCGCCGGCCACGACGACGTCTCTCACCTTTGGCACTTCGGACCCGCCTCCGAGAGCCAGGAGCTCGAGGCCCTCAGCATCGGGAACATGAAGCGCACCTGGTGCAACCATGGCCCCGCCCGCGACTGGACCCGCAAGGAACAGGGCCAGGGCCGCGACTTCCTCCGCGAAGCCACCCACGTGAAGAACATCTGGGTCCCCTACGGGGAGTAGGCGTTGAACGGCCCGTGTCCCCTCGAGGTGTCACATTTGGCTGAGGTGAGGTGTAGAGCACGCGCCTAGCGCCGGGCAAGCTCGCGGAATCGTGCCCCACGCTCCGTGGCATACCCCATGCGACCCAAGGTCGGATGGCACGCCGCACCTTCGTCGCCGCGACGCCCGTCGCCCCTCCCCGGGGCACGGTGGTCGCTACGGGACCCCAGACCGTCTGCACGGAGACGTCGTCGTGAGGGTCTGGGGAGCATCGGTGGTCGTGGCGGGGCTCGCGATCGCCGCGTGGGGGGCAGGATGCGGCCGCGAGGACACGCCGACCGGAGCTCAGGGAACCGTGGCCTCGAGCACCTCTGGCACGGGCGGCATGGGTGGCGCCGGGGGCGCGGCCTGCGTGCCCAACGACCCGCCCATCGAGGTCTGTGACTACATCGACAACGACTGCAACGGCGTCGTCGACGAGGGCTTCGACTTCGGTTGTGGTCACATCAAGTCCGACACCGATGGTGACGGGATTAGAGACGAGCTCGAGCTTCCGGTTCATCGCGTATCGCTCGCTCCCGGTAGCTACGAGGTCGTCGAAGCGACCCTGCGCGTGCCCCCCACCGCCGAGGGTGAACGACTGCGCGCCCGCCTGCACGTGCAGAGTGAAGCCAACCCCTACATGGCGGCCGAGGCTTCGACCCAGCTCGACGTGCATCCATGACCACAAACGAAAGAGCGCGGGGCGAGTCCAGGACTCGCCCCGCGCTCGCGGTGTGAGAGCCACCGAGGAGGCGTTAGAAGAGCGGGTTCGACAAGACGACGAGCCCGTTGGTCTCAGCATCGATGGCGACCACATCGCCATCGCCATCGCCGTCTACGTCACCGACCACGAAGTCGCGGGCTGCGGTGCCGAGCGGCGCCCGTAGCACCAGACCGTTGAGGCCGTTCTCGACCCAGACGAGGTCGTCGTTGCTCGCGTCGCGGAGAACGGCGTCGACGTCACCGTCGCCGTCGACGTCACCCACCGCAACGCGGTTGAAGCTGCCTTCGGCCAGGCTCTGCTGCGCGCCGAAGCCGCCGTTGCCGAGGTTCTCGTACCAGACCGCAGCCCCGCCCTGAATGCCGACGAGGTCGTTGTCTCCGTCGCGGTCGAGGTCGGCGGTGTAGAGGTTGGAGCCCAGGTTGACGGCGTCGATGGTGACGGGTGCCGCATAGGTGCCGCCCTCGTTGAGGTAGAGCGTGAGCTCGGCCGTGGCCACGACGAGGTCGAGGTCGCCATCGGCGTCCACGTCGACGGCGGCGAGGCCCGGTCCGTTGAAGGCATTCGACGAGACGCCGTCGTCGATCACCTCGGCCGCAGCGAAGCCGATGCCTGCGCCGTCGCTGGTGTTGAGGTGAAGGACCAGCCGCTGGTTGGACGCGTCGAAGGCCACCACGTCTGGGCGAGCATCGCCGTCGACCGGCACCACGATGAGGTTGGAGATCTGCGGCCCTTGAGAGATGTTCTGCTGGCTGCCGTATTCGAGGCCGAGGTTCTCGACGAAGAGAAGAGGGACGTTGTTGGTGGGTCCGCCGGTGACCAAGTCGGCATCACCATCGCCGTCGAGGTCGGCGACCGCGTGTCCTTTGGGCTTGGCGGTGACCGAAACCGCCGGCCCCTCGCTCAGGGTGCCGTTGGTGTTGGTCCACTGCACCAGGCGTCGCGGGTTGTGGTGCCGCGCGACGATGTCGAGGTCGCCGTCGGCATCGACGTCGGCCGCGATGGGAAGACCTCCCCCGGCGAAGGTGCCGGCGCTCACCGCCTCGGTCCAGGGGTCGGCCATGGCCGCGATGGCCCCATCACAGGTGCCGGAGCCGTCGCTGTCGCCGGAGGCATCGTCGCCGTGGCAGAGGTCCCGGTCGTCGCAGATGCCGTCCTCGTCCGCGTCGCCGCTCGCGTTGTCACCCACGCAGGCGTCGAGGTCGTCGCAGATGCCGTCGACATCGGCGTCGTCACAGGGGATGTCGCCGCCTCCGCCAGCACCGGCAGGGTCGGCGCCGCCTGCGTCGGCACCACCGCCGCCCGCGGCAGCGCCGCCAACACCGGTCGGGTCGTCGTCACACAGGCCGTCAGCATCCGCGTCGATGCAAGGGGCCGGCTCGGCTTGCTCGTCGAAGATCTCACCACCTCCGCAGGCCGTGAGGAGAAGGGAGAGGCAGGTGAAAGAGAGAAGCTTGCGGTGGGTCATGTGTCGTGTCCGTTGGGTTCGTGCGGTGGCCCAGGGTGGCGGGCCGGGGTTGACTCGATGTCGAAGGACATGGGCCGTGGACGGGGGCCGAAGCCCGTGGGCTTCGGCGTTGCGCTGTCGTGTCCCCAACATGGGTTCGGGCCCCACGAGCACCACATAATCGGACTTAAACCCAACGCCGTTCGGATCGAGGGAGGTAGGGCGTTCTCGCTATCGACCTCGTGAGGGTGCTCGTTCTCGACCTCGTGGGCGGTCTCGTTCTCGGGCTCGATGGCGGTCTCGTTCTCGGCCTCGTGGCGCCTCTCAAGGACGACCATGACTGTCGTTCCACCCTCGAAGGGGCACCTAAGTCATCTCAAAGACAGCCATCGTGTCCTTCCGTGTCGGAAGTGCGGGCGGGCCGAAGCCTGCGCGAGGTTCGAGATTCGAGGTTCGAGGTTCGAGGACGAGAGCGAGGTCGAGAGCGAGGTTCGAGGTTCGAGATCAGGTGAAGCCCCTCCCATGGGGCTCTCGAGCTTGTCCTGTCGAGGCCGGTGGGCTCTACTGGCCAGCATGGGGCGATGGACTTGGGGAACGGCGTTTGCGGTGCTGGTGCTCGCTGCGTGCGGGGGCGACGACGACGTCACGGGCGCAGGTACCACCACCAGCTCGAGCGGAGGTACGACCAGCAACACCACCAGCGCGGGAGGTACGGGCGGCGCCGCGACGACCACCTCGACGGGTGGCAACCGGGGCGGTGGTGGTGACGCGGGCAGCGCGTCGGTCGCGTGCGACTACCAGGTCGAGAGCGGCGTGATGGTGATCGAGGCCGAGGACCTGCCCCTCGCAGCCGACTGGCAAACGGCCACCACCGAAGCCGGGTTCACCGGGTCCGGCTACATCGTGTGGACCGGCAACAGCCAGAACAACAACCCCGGGCAAGGCACCATCTCCATCGACGTCTACGTGCCGGTGGCAGGCCGCTATCGGTGGCGCTGGCGCAACCGCATCGGCATGGGCACCAACACCACCGAGCACAACGACACCTGGCTGCGATGGCCCGACCTGGCCGTCACCGGCTACTACGGGATGAAGAATCCAGGCAACGAGTCACGGCGCTATCCCAAGCCCACCTGCGATGATGGCAACCTGATGCAGATGATCGAACAGGACGCCACCGTCGCGAGCGCGGGGTGTCCCAACGGCTCGACCAGCGATGGCTGGATGAAGATCTACTCGTCGGGGGCGAGCGACTGGAGCTGGTCGACGCGTACGAGCGACAACGACGCCCACAACATCTTCATCGAGGTTGCGCAGCCGGGCGTGGTTACCTTCGAGATCTCGGCGCGCGCCGACTTCCACCTCATCGATCGCATCGTGCTGAGCGAAGAGAGCGTCGCCGACAACGTGGCCGAGGACACGGGAGCGATGCCCACCCCTTGTGACTGACGAACGCGACACACCGTTGGCAAAGGATGATTCCGGGGTGACTGGACGGGGGAGGTAGACAGATGTTCTTCCTTTCTGGTCTCGAGAAGGCGATGACGTTGAAGCCCCCTCGGGTCGCGTGAGACGCTGACGGCATGCGAGGGGGAGCACGCGTCGGCGCCCTGGGAGGCGTGGTGCTGGTCGCCGCCTGTGTGGGCGAGATCGGGCCATCGACCGGTGACGCGACCGGCATCGACCCCGAAGTGGCCGCCAGCGACTACGCGCCGACGCCGCTCGCGATCCGCCTCAACGACCAGCAGTACGTACACGCAGTCGAGGACGTCTTGGGCGTCACCCTCACGGCCGACGAGCGGCAGAAGCTCCCCCGCGACATCCCCGCCGAGGCCCACTACGCGACGAGCGCTGAGGGCCAGTTCTTCAACCCGCAGTACGTCATCGCCTATGCAGAGATCGCGCGCTCCGTCACGGCCCGCCTGTCGCCGGCGCAGCTTCGCCAGAGCTTTGGAGCATGTGAGGAGAGCACGCCGACTTGTCGCGATGCCTTCACCCGAGGCCTCGGGCGGAGGCTCTATCGCCGCCCACTCAGCGACGACGAAGTCCTCGACTACGCCGGTCTCGCCATCGGTGTCGAAGACCTGCCGGAGGCGGACTTCGACGACGGCGTCATCGCCATCACCCAGGCCCTGCTACAGGCCCCCGACTTCCTATACCGACTCGAGAACGAAACGCACGGGACCCCCGACACCATTCGTCCCGTCTCGGGTTACGAGCTCGCCTCGCGGCTGTCGTTCTTCCTTTGGCAGTCGTGTCCGGACGACGCCTTGCTCGACTTCGCGGCCACGGTCCCCGAAGGCGGCGCGGTCGACAAAGAAGCCCTCACCGCGCAAGTGAACCGCATGATGGCCGACCCACGCTACGACCGCAGCCGTGACGCCTTCTGGTCGGACTACACGCTCGTCTCCACCGCACCTTTCGCCTACGCAGAGCCGGACGTGCAGGAGGAGCTGCGGCACTCCATGCTCACGACGATGGCACGCCTCTCGGGCGTCGACGCCGACCCCGGCCCCATCCTCGACATGTTCACGGCCGACGAGCTGTGGATGACCCCTGCCGTCGCGCAGTACGCAGGCGCCACGTCGACGAAAGATGGCATGGCGAGCTATGTGAGCGGAGAGCTCGAAGAGCGCCTCGGGATCACCACCCACCCGAGCTTCCTCGGCGCGATCGGCACGACCTCCTTCGTGGGCCGTGGCGTCTTCATGAGCCAGCGCATCCTCTGTATCGACATCGCCGCTCCGCCCTCTGATGAAGACGCCTTCAACCGCATTCAGGAGACGGTGGCCGACACCGAGGAGCTCACTCCGCGGGAGGCGAGCGAATTCCGCTTCAATCTGGAGCCTCAGTGCCAAGGTTGCCATCAGGTCTTCGAGCCCATTGCCTACGCCTTCGAGCGCTTCGACCTCTCAGGTCAGTACACCCCCACCGACGAGGACGGTCGCGCGCTGTACACCGACGGGGAGCTGCCGGAGGTGAAGTACCAGCCCGCCATCACCTTCGATGACGCGCAGGAGCTCATGACTCAGCTTCGTGATACCGAACGCGTCGGCCGGTGCCTGGTGCAGAACATGATGGAGTATGCCATCGGACACGACGTCGGCCGGGCGCAGGACGCGATTGGTAAGGCGCATACGAGCTTCGACGAGGGGACCTTCGACGACCTCGTGCGCGCCGTCGCCCTCAGCCCTCAGCTGCGTGCACAGAAAGTGGTGACGCCGTGAGCTCGTGGAGCCGGAAGCGCAAGACCATGGGCCGACGCGCGCTGCTTCGGGGCGCGGGCAGCATCGCGATCGCCCTGCCGTTCCTGCCCGAGCTCATGCCCCGAACGGCCCGAGCCCAGGACATGCTGCCCATGCGCCTGTTCACCATGTCGTTCGGCCTGGGCATCGAGCACGACATGCAGCTCGAGGAGCTGAACGGACCCCTCGCGTCCTTCACACCCTTCGTGGGCAAGACCGCCTTCTTCCGGAACGTCGACGGTGGTCCGCTCGCGGCGGCCGGCACGCCCCACTTCAGCACCTCGGCCAGTCTGTTCACCGGTGTACCCCAACAAGACGGCGGTTCCGGTTACCACGCAGGGGGGCCGAGCATGGAGATCGTGGCCAAACAGGCCCTGCACCCCAATGGCGTGCCCAACGTGAGCGTGCCGGAGCTGTCGGCCGGTCTGTGGTCACGCACCGGTGCCGACTCGCAGTTCACCCGACAGTGGAACCCAGACGGGAGCCCAGGCGCTCGCCCTGAACGGCGACCGACGCGTGTGTTCGACGCCATCTTCGGTGGCTACGAGCCTCCCCTCACGGGCGATCCCGAGCCGCAGGAGCTGGTGCGCCGGCACGTCAACCGCAGCGTGCTCGACAGCGTGATGGACCAATACAGCGCGCTGGTGTCGGATCGAACCGGCCTCGGCAGCGAATCCAAAGCGCGCATCGAGAACCACCTCGCGGCCCTGAGGGACGCAGAGAACCGGCTTGCGCCCACCGAAGGCTCGATGCCCCTCGGTGACTGCACCGTGCCCGGCACGCCCACCGACCCCTCCGGATACTCGTTCTACGACGCCGCCAGCGGCCCCACCGGAGCCGGCGCGCCCGCGATCGAATGGTCGGTCGCCGAGTCGGCCATGCAGCTCATCGGCCAGATCATGGCCATCGGCGTGTCGTGTGATCTACTTCGCTTCGGGAGCCACATCATGGTCGGCGGAGGCGGACACGTGCGCTTCATGGGCAACTACAACGCCCTCGGCACGAGCCTCGACTTCACGAGCCTCTTCGACAATGGCACCCCCCACGACAAGATCGTGCACCAGTACGACGGAGCCGCGATACGCATCTACCAGCACTTCGTCATCAAGCAGCTCACGCACTTCCTCGCCGCCCTCGACGGCATCACCGAGGTGAACGGGCAGACCGCGCTCGACAATAGCCTCGTGCTCATCGGCACCGAGTACGGAAAGAACCACGACGCGGCGCACAGCCTGCATGCCGTGGTCGGCGGCGGGGGTCGCTTCAACCCCGGCTGGTACGACCAGGCCCTGATCCCATCAGACGTCTACCACCAGTCCCTCGCCGCCTACGGCATCGACTCGGGGATCCCAGCCCGCTGGGCCGCCTACGCACCGACTGAGATCAGCGGCTTCCGTAACACCTGACCGCGCCACGCTGTTGGCGGCTGCGCGCGACCCGCTATGTTTCGTGGGTGAGCAAAGAAGCACAGACGTCGGTCCCGATTCACGAGCTCGTCGCGAACCGCTGGAGCCCGCGCGCCTTCACCGGCGAGACCATGCCCGTCGCGAGCCTGAAGCGGGTTCTCGAGGCAGCGCGTTGGGCGCCGAGCTGCTTCAACGAGCAGCCGTGGCGCTTCATCGTGGCCACCAACGACGACGAAGCTGCATTCGCCCGCGCGCTGGGCTGTCTCAACGAATCCAACCAGCGCTGGGCCAAGAAGGCCTCCGCGCTGCTCTTCACCGCCGCCAAGAAGACCTTCGCCCGCGACGGAAAGCCCAATCGCTACGCCCTGCACGACCTCGGCCTGGCCGTGGAAAACCTGGTGCTGCAAGCGCTGGCCGACGGGTGGCACGCCCATCAGATGGCGGGCATCGACGCCGGTGCGGTGCGGGAGAGATACGCCGTCCCAGAGGACTTCGAGACCCTCACCGCCATCGCGCTCGGCAAGCTCGCGGATCCAGCCACGCTTCCCGAACCGCTACGTGAGCGAGAGCAGAAGCCGCGCGAGCGTCTGCCCCTGAGCGACATCGCTTTCGCCGGGCGCTTCGGAGACACCTGGACCCCACGAGACCCCTGAGGTGACGTCGTCGACGACGACAGCCGCTGCCTCATCGAGGAGGCGCGTAGGGGGCCGAGGTGGAGATGCGCATCCCTGCGCCGCTGAGTGAGGTCGAGCGGGCCACGCGCCGACGCCGGAGCCGACCATCAAAACTGGAAATAGATGAACGGCTGCACGTCTCTGGAGGCGAGCTGAATCGCCCCCTGCACGAAGAGCAGAAACAGCGCGAGCCGCGCCACGAAAGGCGCACGCACGAACCAACCTTCGAACCGCGGACTCCAGTCGGGCGGCACGTGACTCACCAAGAGCCCGATGGCCACCGCCGCGATGACGTCGGCTCGCACGTCGGCGATGACCGACAGCTCGGCCGCCGTGGGCCACGCGGAAGCGAGCTTGGCGAAGACCTGTCCCGCTCCGGCGAAGGTCGGCGCCCGGAAGAAGATCCATGCCGCGGCCACGAAGTGGAACGTCCCGAACCACGCCAGGCCGCGCGAGACCGGCGACGTGGAGCCTTCCCCCATCCGATCGCGCCATAGCTTGTGCGCGCATAGGGCCAAGCCGTGCATGCCGCCCCAGGCGACGAAGCTCCACGAAGCGCCGTGCCATAGGCCGCCGAAGAGCATGGTCAGCATGAGGTTGCGGTAGCGCTTGCGTTCGCCGCCACGATTGCCGCCGAGGGGGATGTACAAGTAGTCGCGCAGCCATTGCGACAGCGTGATGTGCCATCGCTGCCAGAAGTTGGTGATGTTGGTCGCGCGATAGGGGACCCGGAAGTTCTCGGGCAGATCGAAGCCGACCATCTTGGCCATGCCGACGGCCATGTCGGAGTAGCCCGAGAAGTCGAAGTAGATCTGCACTGCATAGCCGTAGACCCCAAGCCACACCTCAGGCGCGGCGTAAGCCGTCGGCTGCTTGAAGACGAGGTCGGCGTAGACACCCACGAAGTCGGCGATGAGCGCCTTCTTTGCGAGTCCTCGCAGCACCAGGAACATGCCCGCCCGCATGCGCTCTGAGTCGATGGCGGTGCGGGACGAGCGGATCTGCGGAAAGAAGGTCTTCGCGCGCACGATGGGCCCAGCCACGATCTGCGGGAAGAACGAGAGGAAGAACGCGTACTCGAGCAACGAGTCGGTCGGCTCGAGCTCCTTCCGATAGACGTCGACCACGTAGGCGATCGATTGGAAGGTGTAGAAGCTGATGCCGATGGGGAGGAAGATCGACAGCGGGGTGTAGCTGTCGCCCATCGCAGCCGCGAAGCTGCCGAGAAAGAAGTTGGTGTACTTGAAGTAGCCGAGGATGGAGAGGTTGCTCACCACCGAGAGAGCGACCAGCCCCTTGCGCGCTCGGCTCGTCTCCGTCTTCGCCAATCGATGCGCGATGCCGAAGTCGAGCACCGTCGTGACCAAGAGCACGGACAGAAAGACGCCGTTGCACTTGTAGTAGTAGAAGAGCGAGAAGAGCAGGATGTAGAGCAGCTTCAAACGCCGCCGGTCGAGCACGAAGAGCAAGCCGATCAGGAACAGCGTGAAGCACAGGAAGAAGACCCCGCTGTTGAAGAGCAGCGGGGACGTCGGGTCGTGGGCGAAGAGCCGAAGGATGCTCACGTCCCCCCCGATCGCCCCGGGGGCGCGAAGATTCGCGCCACCGGTCGCTTCGCCTTCTCCGTCGGCTCACGCAACGTGATGGGGTGATCGCTCTTGGCCATGATCCAGCTGGCCACCTCATCCATCCAGATGCCACTCGCACTGTGGGTCGGGTGAATGCCGTCCGGCGCGCGGGGAAGGTTGCGCTGCTGAAACAGGGTTTCGGAGCGGAAGTAGCGCCCCGGCCCCACAGCATCACTCAGCAGCTGGTTGATGCCGGTGTCTTCGGTCCAGTTGGGCGGCCCCACCCAGATGAGGGGCTGGTCCTTCAGCTTGTCGAGCACGCGGTTCACCGCCACCCGACGTGGGCGCAGGTTGCGGCTCGTGAGGTCGTTGGAGCCGAGCACCGCGATCACGAAGGTGGGCTTCACCTCGCGAAGCAGGCGGTCGAGCTTGTCGTCCTGGCTCCAGTTGATGACGCCGGCGCCGTACCAGATCGCCGGGTGCAGCTCGTGTCCGTTGTGGGCGCAGTAGTCGGCAAGCCGCAGCATCAGCTCGTCGATCATGGAGTCGCCGAACAGCAGGATGCGCTGCGGTGCTTCGTCGACGGGTCGCGCGGGAGCTGGGGCCACCGCGGGCTCCACCTCCGGCGCGGCCACGGGCGCGGGTGGTGGTGGCGCGGGGGCCCCCACCGCGAGCCCGCGAGGCACCGCGGGGGATGTCGTATCTTCACCGCGCCACAGGGCCGCGATGTCGGTCTGCTTCACCTCGAGTCCGGCGATCTGCAGCGGCTCGTCCCGGAAGGCGTAGATGCCCATCATCAACCACGCGATCGCGAAGATCGCGAGCGTCTCGAGGATGGCGAGACGCCGCCGGGGCGGCGGAGCCTCGGGGGCTGGCGAGGGCGGGGCGGACACGGCGGACCCAGGGGGATGACGCGACCGCGCCCGCGCTGCAACCCACGTGGCCGAGTCAGCGGGGCCAGTGGCGATCGAAGAGGGCGAGGAAGGTGGAGCGGTCGGTCCCGGGTTCGACGCGCGTGTAGACGAAGCGCAGCAATTGCCGGTCGAGCTCACTCAGCTCCTGCGCGTGGCCCGTCGAGCCGGCACGCGAGAAGAAGATGCTGTCGGCGAAGTGGTTGGTATCCCCCGCAAAACCGAGACATTGGGTGAGCTCCTCGAGCGCGAAGTGGCGGAGCGACCCGACGCGGATCTGGTCACGGGCCAACATCACATAGGCCCGTTGGAGCTGCCACGCGTCATCCCAAAACATGCGAAAATAGCCATGGTTTCCCGGCGTATGACGAAAGCCGTGGCGACGCGCGAAACCATCGAAGTCGGCGAGTGGGAGCGGGTGCACCTCGATGTCGACCTGGGAGGGCGGTGGGTCGCTCCCCACCATCACGGGTGCCCCGGGCGTGCCCCGCAAGGTCTCCGCTAGGTGACCTACGACCCATTGGATCTCCGTGAGCTCCGATGGCGTCGGGCCGTAGACGCCAACCCGAGGAGGACGTGTCCACCGCACGAGCCGGTCGTCCTGGGATCCGTACTCGGGAGATAGGGTCACCACCTGCGCCCAATCGCGTATGGTGTCGCGCCGCGCTGCGCAGCCCGAGGGTGCCACCGCGACGAGCAGCACAAACAGACGGCGCGCGAAATCCGCCCGCACCCGTCTGACGAAAGGACTCATTGGAGGATGGATCGTACACCTGACCGAACCACGTACCGAGGGGAGGCCGGCACCAGCTCGACCTGCCCCCGTTCCGGCGAGGCTTGACTTGGGGTCCATCCTCGAGCGAGTCGCGGCGGGCGACGAGGCGGCCGTGCGCGACTGTGTGTCGCAGTACGGCGACCTCGTGTGGTCCATCGCGCTCCGGCTGCTCAAGCGCCGGAGTGAAGCGGAAGACGCCGTGCAGGACATCTTCGTCGACATCTGGCGCAGTGCGAAGCGCTACGACCCCTCCATCGCCGCAGAGGCGACCTTCATCACCATGATCGCGCGCCGTCGCATCTACGACCGGCTGCGCCGCGCCGACCGTCGCCCGACGGAGGTCGGGGACGAGGTGCTCGAACGCACCGTAGGCATCGACGCCGACAAGCTCGAGCGGCAGAGCGAGGCCCACCGCGCCGCGCGCGCCCTGAAGGCCCTGCCCGACGACGAGCGCGAAGTCTTGTTGTTGGCCATGCTCGACGGCCACTCGCACAGCGAGATCGCCGAGCGCCTCGACATGCCTTTGGGCACGGTGAAGACCCGTGCCCGCCGAGGACTGTTGCGATTGCGCGAACAGCTCTCCACCACGTCGCCGGCGCGAAAGGGGGCGACGCGATGAGCGACGACCTTCGAGAAAGCCGACTCGCGGAGCTGCTCTGCGATCGTGCCCTGCTCGGACTCGACGGCGATGCGCACGACGAGCTGGCCGAGCTGCAAGACGTGCTGGGGGCGGGCGACGACCCGACCCTCGAGATCGCGGCCGCCGCCGCCCACCTCGCGCTCGTGCAACAGGATGAGCTCGCGTCGATGCCCGAAGGCCTTGCGGCGCGCCTCACCGGGCAGTTCGAGCCCGAGATGCTCGGGACCTCGGAAGCGCCGGCGCCCTCGTGCCGCGTGCTGGCCCTCCCGATCGTGGAGGCCCCGCTCGCGCAGGCTCCTACCCCGGCCAACGACGCCCAAACGGAGCGCCCGAAGAGTCGCGTCGCGTGGCCGTTCGCGGTCGCTGCGGGGCTGGCTTTCCTCCTCGGCGGCCTGGTCGGGCACGAGAGCTCGCGACCGGTGGCCCAGCGCCTCGAGACGGCTGGGCTCGGCGCCGACGTTCGCGTTCCCCGGCCCGATCTCTCGGCTCAGCGACGGGCATTGCTCGCCGAGGCCGACGTGGTGCGGATCGCGTGGAAGGCCACCGACGACTCCGCGGCCACGGGTGCAGGGGGAGACGTCGTCTGGAGTCCTTCGAAACAGAAGGGCTTCATGCGCTTCACCGGCTTGCAGCGCAACGACGCGAGCCAAACGAGGTACCAGCTATGGATTTTCGACCAGAAGAGAGACGACCGGTATCCGGTGGACGGCGGAGTCTTCGACATCGACGCGGGGACGGGCGACATCATCATCCCGATCGAAGCCAAGCTGCCGGTGCTGGACCCGTCGCTCTTCGCGGTGACGGTCGAGGGACCGGACGGGGTCGTGGTCTCGAATCGGGAACGCATCGTATTGACGGCGGCGATCGACGGATAGGGGACGTGGCGCCAGCCGAGGGCATCGACATCGTTCACGTTCTCATCGCTTACCGGGGCGCTCGGCGTGCCATGGACGTCGACCGCACCCCGGAGCAGGCCCGGCTTCTCGCCATGCACCTCCTCGAACGCGCCCGGGCCGAGGAGCCCATGACCGAGCTCGCAGCCGCGTGGAGTGACGAGCCCTACGGCCGCCGGCACGCGGGTCGCGTACGTCTTCCGAAACGCTGCCTCTTCCCGCCCTTCGCTTCGGCCTACGAGCTCGCCCCAGGCGCCTTCGCCGAGATCGTGGAGAGCGACTACGGCTTCCACCTTCTTCAGCGCATCCGCTGAGGGAAGGTCTTCGGCGCCGGGGGCGTAAACCCCCGCGATGCGATCTCTCTGGGCAGAAGCCATGACCGTCGCCGTGGGCGCGGGGTTGATCCTCGCCGCCTGCCAGAGCGAGGGCAGCCTCGAAGGCGACGACGACGACACCACGACCACCACCATCGTGGGCGTCGGAGGCATGAACCAAGGGGGCGCTGGCGGCGCGACCACGACCACCAACGCCACGAGCGGAAGCGCGAACGGCACCACCGGCGGCACGACCACCGGCAACGGCGGCATGGGCTCTGGCGGCATGGGCTCTGGCGGCATGGGATCGAGCTCGAGCAGCGTCACCTCGACGAGCGCATACTCGAGCGCGGCCTCTTCCACCAGCGCCTCCTCGAGCGCGTCGACGGGAAGCGGTGGCGGCCCCCTCACCTACGACAACTGTGGCTTTGCCAACGACGGGCCATGGATGCAGATCGACTACGGCAACGCGTACACGATCACGAGCCCGACCCGGACCTACTCCAATACGCCCGGCTTCGGTGAGGCCCAGTGGAACCCCAACGGGCAGAGCTTTCCCGAGGTCTGGTTCATCGGCGGCGGAAGCACGCAGGTCAGCAACGACCCCATCGGAAAGATCGCGCACATCGGCCCCGGCGCGAAGCTCCAGATGATGATCGGACTCGGGAGCCTCATCTCCTACAGCCACGCGACCGTCTGCGTGGAGGGCCGTAGCGTCTCCACCTCGGCGTCGGTGCTCTTCGACGCCTACAACCCGAAGAACAACTGCGGCATGGGTGGCCAGATGTCCCATTCGTGGGCCATCCACGCCACCGGCATCGACATCGGCAACTGCCTGCTCGAAGGCGACGCCTTCCAGGCGGTGCGGCTCGAGCCGTGGGGTGGCAGCAGCCACCTCGGCGTTCGACGGGTGCGCGTCACCCTCCACAACGCGGTCTACTGACTCACGTCGACGCCGGCGGCGCAGGTCACTACGCTCGGCGCATGCCCGACGTGACCTTCCGTGACTTCGCCGGCGCGCTGATGGCCCAGGACGACGCCGCCGCCGGCCGTGTGCTGCAGACCCTGCTCGGCGTGGACGAAGCGGCCGCCGCTGCCGGCACCACCTACTTCAAAGAGCAGATGCAGAAGAGCCCCGACTTCATGATGAAGGCCATGGGCATGCGCCAAGCCGTCGAGAGCCGTGACGCCGGCCAGCTCGAGACGCTGCTCGTCGAGTGCTTCGGCTACGCGCCGAGCTCGGCGGCGACCTCGGCCAAGAACCTCCTCGCACACTACGACTGATCGCGGTCTGCCCGTCGAAACTGCACACTCTCACCGAGATGCCCCAGGCGTCGCGCCTCCATGCAACACGGTGAGCCCGGCTCGACGATGCGACAGCCCTCGGGGCGGTGGGCGTAGATGGCGCACGGGTAGGCGTCGGGCACGGTGCGGTCGAGGCCCGCGCAACGTCCGCCGTCGTTCTGCATGAAGCGAAAGAAGGGCGGCCGTTCCATGAGCACGGTCAGCCGCGACAGCCGTGGCTCTCCGAGACGCGCCTCGTCGTCTTCGAGAAGCTGCACCGTGCTCGGTCCGTGGTGACAGCAACGACCACATGCGACGCAGTCGGCCCCATCGGGGTCGGGCTCGCCTTCGACCGGGGTCAGGGTCACAGTAGCCACCATGACCGACAGCATGCCCGCATCGGCCCCCGACGCCACCCTCAAGGCGCGCCTGCTCGAGGTGCTGCAGCTCAAGGAGGTGCCGCGCGAGGGCTGGCGACGCGTCGGGGTGCCACAGCCCGAGTCGGTGGCGGCCCACAGCTGGGGCGTCGCGTGGTTGGTGCTCTTGCTGTGTCCTCCCGAGCTCGACCGCGAACGCGCGCTGGCGATGGCGCTCGTGCACGACCTCGCGGAGGCGCGCGTCGGCGACATCACCCCCCACGATGGCGTCACGGCCGAAGACAAGTCCCGACGCGAACGTGAAGCCCTCGCCGAGCTTCTCGCCCCCCTGCCCCACCGCGACAGCTTGACCGCGCTCTGGGAAGCCTACGAGGCGGGCACCGACCCCGAGGCGAAGCTCGTGAAGGCGTGCGACAAGCTCGACATGGCCCTCCAAGCCCAGCGCTACGCGGCGGGTGGCGTCGATACCGCGGAGTTCATCGCCTCCGCCCTGAAGCGTCTCGACGACCCCCTCCAGCGGCAGCTGGCCCAGCCATGAGGGCGGCCGATTGCCCTCTGCGCGCCTCGGCGGCAGCATCCAGAGCCGTGCCCCGCTTCGTCTCGATCGCGACCTTCGGCCTCGCCCTCGCCGCACCTGCCGTGGCCACCGCCGAGCCGGTGTTCCGGCCCGGCCTCGACGGTAGCTTCGTCAAGGCCGAAGACGCCCTCGCCGGCGGCGGACGCCTCTCTTTCGCCACGGGCTACAACCTCGAATACGAGCCGCTTCTCATCGTGCCCGAGCTGCAGCTGACGGGCGGCATCTACGGCGGTGACACCACCGGCTATGCCTTCCGCGGAACCGTCGGGATGCGCTTCGGGTTCTCCTACACCTTCGAGCCGAGCATCTTTCTGCGCGGGGGGTTCGCGCACGACACGCTCGACATCGGTGTGGAGGGCGGCGAGCTCACCGAAGGCCTCAATGGCGGGAGCGTACAGACAGGGTTGGCCTTCGACTTCCGGCTCTCGCGTGAGATGACCCTCGGCCCCGCCTTCACCTACGACGCTGGTCTCTTCGACGGCCCCGGACGTGGGGTCTTCGTGGTGCACACGATGTCGCTCGGACTCAGCTTCGCTTACTGGTTGCAGTAATCGCCCTCAAGGCTCGGCCGGTGGTGGAGCCGCCGGCGCGGGCGGCTGCTTTCGCAGGTAGGGCGGGGGCCCCTTGTAGGGGAACAAGACCGACGACGAATACGACCCCTGTCCGACGTCGAAGGGCGTGGTCCGAACGCCGGCCATGACGCCCTTGACGCAGACCTCGCGTGGGCTGCGACCGTGAACCACCACGTGGCGCACCGACCCATCGGGCAAGAAGGACAGCCCCACTGAGATGTGGGTGGGCCCCTCGAGCTGCTTGCATGAGGGCACGGCGCCCTTGGCGACGAAGGCGAAGCTACGCTGGGCGGCACCGATGTCGAAGGCCCGAAGCTTTGGCGCGACGGGAGGCCCGACGGGAAGAGGCGCGGGCACCGAAGCGGTGGCGGTGACCGAAGGGGTGGGCACCGGCTCGTCGACAGGTGCAGTCTCCGAGGTCGACACGGGGACGACATCGACGGGTGCCTCCATGGTCGGCACCGCCACGGTGCGTTGCATGGTCCGTTGCGGAGGAGCGGGGGGCCGCTCGCGCGGGGAGAAATAGATCAATCCCCCCACGGCGATGGCGATCGCCAAGCCCGCCACCGTCCAACCCGGCGCCCAGCCCCGTCGGGTGGGCTTCTCCCCGGCTTCTTCTTCGAGTGCTAGGTCTCGGGCCGTGACCGCCGAGGCCGGGGCTGGCTCTGGGTCCGACGCGTCGCTGGAGAGGGCTGCTTCAGCCTGAGGCGGCTCGATGGGCCCCGAAGCAGGGATGGTTTCGAGGCCGGAGACGTCGAGGAACACCGCCGTGTCCATCGCCTCTCCTCCGAGCTCGGGGGGCAAAGCATCGAGCTCGATCTTCCCGTCCATCACCGCCTCGAGCCGCGCCCACTGCTTCCCCGCGTCGGGGATACGATCGAGGTGGTCGCGTCGCATCGAAGCCTCGAACCAAGCGTCGAAGCCCTTTGGCAATCGGTCGACGCGGTCCACCGTCGCCGCGCGCTGCGACGCGAGGGGGATCGGGTCGAGCAACACCTCACGCATGATGGCGCGAATGCTCAAGCGCTCGGGATCGGCCGCACGCCAGAAGTTGCTGCCGGTGATGAGCCAGTAGGTGATGAGCCCCAGCGCCCACACGTCGGTGGCAGGCGTAATGGGGCTGTCGCTGTCGGCCTGCTCCGGCGCCATCCACGCAGGCGATCCGACCACGGTCGTGGAGCCGCTCCGCACTTCCGCGCTGAGGCGAGCGATCCCGAAGTCGAGCACCTTCACCCAGGGGTGGCCGTCGGCATCGCGAGACACGAAGACGTTCTCCGGCTTGAGGTCGCGATGCACCACGCCTGCCCGGTGGGCCGCGGCGACGGCGTGGAACAACTGCGTGAGGATCACACGGACCTCTTCGCCGTCGCGTGGGCCGTGCTTCCGCACGAGCTCGGCGAGGTCATCGCCGTCGAGCAGCTCCATCGCGATCCACGGGGTCTCCTCGTCGACCCCCGCCGCCACGACGTCGACGACATGCGGGCTCTCGACCAGGGCCCCCACCTTGGCCTCGCGCTCGAGCTGCGCGCGATGTTTGTCGCGGGCCTCACCTTCGCTCGGCTCGGCCAGCCGCCCTCGCATGATCTTGAGGGCCCTGCGGCGTCCCGTGCTGAGCTGCTCGGCCGCGTACACGACGCTCATGCCTCCTTCGCCGATCCGGTCCAAGACGCGAAAGTCGCCACCCACGACCACGCCCGAGTTCAGGTCCAGCTCGCCCACGCGCCCGGACGGTAGCACAGGGTCCCAGTACACGACGGCGTACCGGTGTAAGCTCCGCGGCATGGCCAAGCGGAGCTACTTCACGCCCCACACGTTCAAGTTCTTGAAGGACCTCAAGAAGAACAACGACCGCGATTGGTTCAAGGCCAACAAGGGTCGATACGAGGAGCACGTGAAGGCCCCGATCCTCGCCTTCGTCGAAGACCTCCAACCCGCGATGGCGAAGCTGAGCGAGCACATCGTCGTCAGTCCCAAACCGGTGGGTGGGTCGATGTTCCGCATCTACCGAGACACCCGCTTCGGCAAGGACAAGTCGCCCTACAAGACCCATGCGTCGATGCAGTTCCGTCACGTGGCGGGAAAAGACGTGCACGCACCAGGCTTCTACCTGCACCTCGAGCCGGGTGACGTCTTCATGGGCGGCGGAATGTGGCACCCCGACAACAAGAGCCTCTTCGCCATTCGTACCCGCCTCGCCGAAGACCCCAAGAGCTGGAAGAAGGTCACCGGGGCGAAGACCTTCGCGACCCAATTCGATCTCCATGGGGAGAGCCTGAAGCGCCCTCCCCGCGGGTTCGATCCCGAGCACCCCTATGTAGAGGACCTCAAGCGCAAGGACTTCATCGCGGTGTCGAAGTTCGACCCCAAAGCGCCACTCAGCGACACCTTCATGGCCGACTTCGTGAAGCGCTGCCGCGCCACCGCGCCCTTCATGCGGTGGCTCTGTGAAGCCATCGAGCTCGGGTTCTAGTCGTCGCTGGCGACTTCGATGCCGACGTCGTAGCGCGTGCCCTTTTCGCGCCCGACCACGAAGACGTGCACCGGGCCTGAAGCCTCGGATGCGAAGACGCACACGTCGGGGTTGGTGCCCCCGGCGGCCGCTTTGCAGGCGATGGGCTTGGGTGGCCAGTCACCGTCGGCCGAGACGACGAGGTCGGCGTTGGAGTCGAGGGGGACAACCGCCACGCGGTAGTTGCGGCCCGCCTCCACGAAGGTCGTGTGACGCACGTAGTCCTTGGCTTCGACCTCACCCTCCCAACGATCGACGCACTCTTTACAGGGCGTCATGGCGAGGGATCCGAGGCCGCAAACGACGGCGGCGATGCGAAGGACGATGGAGGCCTTCATGGGGCGAAAACCTACCGGTTGGTCCCACGACCGTCTACGAATTCTCGTAACACGGACCCATTCCAGTCTAACTGGAACAGGTGTTCCGATGGCGCGCGGCCCGACGAGACCTACATTGTCGGGCGTGGGTGATGCACACGGCACCGTGGTACGGCGGCGACTCCTTCAGGGGGCCGCCGCCCTGGGCGTGGCCGCTCCCCTCGCCGCGCTCTACGCCCGCCGGCGACCACAGGCTGGTGCCACGTCACCCCAGCTCGGTCCGCTGGTCGATGATCCAGACGGGATCCTCGACCTGCCACGCGGCCTCTCCTACCGCGTGCTGCAGCGTGAAGGCGAGCCGATGGCCGACGGCCGGCCCGTGCCCGGCAAGCCCGACGGCATGGGCTGCTTCGAGGGCCCCGACGACACCTGGATTCTGCTTCGCAACCACGAGCTCGCGCCGGGCCTGGTGGCCCATTCGCCGGGGCCGAAAGAGGCCTACGACCCCGCCATGCCGGGCGGGGTGAGCCGCGTGGTCTTGAACCGGGCCGACTTGAGTGTGCGCACGAGTCACCTGGTGCTCACCGGTACCGACCGCAACTGCGCGGGGGGCGTCAGCCCTTGGGGATGGCTGAGCTGCGAGGAGAGCGTGGCCGACGGGCACGGGTACGTGTTCGTGTGCCCCGCCGACGCCGACCGGCTGCTCGCGCCTCGTCGCGTGGTCGGCTACGGCCGCTTCCGACACGAGGCCGCGGCCGTCGTGCCGGGGAGCCACGTCTGCTACCTCACCGAAGACCGCCCCGACGGCTGCCTCTACCGCTTCGCCCCCGACGACCCGACGCGACCCTTCGAGGGGCGACTCCAGGCGATGCGGGTTCGCGGCGAGCCGCGCTTCGACACGGGGCACTTGGCGGAGCCGGGTGTGTCGCTGCCCATCGACTGGGTCGACCTCGCCAACCCCGACGTGTCCGAAGACACCCTCCGCAGCGACGCCCGCACCTTGGGCGCGGCCGTCGTTCGCCGCGGCGAGGGGCTCATCTACGACGACGGCCTCGTCTACGTCTGCGCGACGAGTGGTGGCCCCTTGGGCGCCGGCCAAGTCTTCGTGGTCGATGCCGAAGGAACGAGTCTGAAGCTACTCACGGCCTCGACCGACGAGCGAATGCTCGACCATCCGGACAACGTTTGCGTCGCACCCTGGGGAGACGTGGTGGTCGCGGAGGACGGCACGGGGGGCAACTGCCTGCGCGGGATCACGCCCACCGGCACCGTCTACGACCTCGCGCGCAACGCGCTCAGCCAAAGCGAACTGGCGGGCGTCTGCTTCTCGCCCGCCGGTGACGTGCTCTTCGTCAACCTCCAGCATGATGGGTTGACCGTGGCCGTCACCGGCAGCTTTCCCGCCGTGTGAGATCAGCCCTGACCGGATCCCTTGGCGAGGGAGAGGTCGAGCTTGATGACGACCTCGTCGCGAATCAGGTCGTCGGGCTTGCCCGGGTACTTCATGCCGAAGTCCTTCCGGTTGATGACGAACTCCGAGGAGACCTTGATCGCCCCGTCTGCGTTTTCGATGGTGGCCGGAAAGGTGACCTTCTTGGTCTCACCGTGGAGCGTGAGGTTGCCCACCACGGTGTGGGTGAAGTCCCCCTCGGCGCCCTTCTTCACCTCGGTCGAGGCGAAGGTCGCTTCCGGGAAGGCCTTCACGTCGAAGAACTCATCGCTCATCAGGTGACCGGTGAGCTTGTCCGAGTCGCTGTAAATGCTCTTGGTGTCGATGCGAACCGTCACCGATCCGCCCTCGATGGCCCCGTCCTTCAGGCTCGCGGCGGCGTCGAAGGTCTTGAAGCCGCCGTCGTGCTTTCCGGTCACCTTGGAGCCCACCCACATCAGCTTCGAGTCCTTGGCGACGAGCTTGTGGTCACCGACGACCTCGAAGGCCTTGGGGCCCTTGGCATCCGTCTTGGTGTTCGTGTTGGTCGGCGTGGGCGCGGCCTCCTCGACGGTTGCCTTGGCCTTACCCTCGGCGGGGTTGTCACAGCCGGTGGCGGCGGCGATCAGGGCAGCCGAGAGGACGAGCGATTGCATGAGCTTCATGGCCCAGCAAGATAGGCAAGCCGCAGCGCTCGCCTAGTCGCCGGGTCATGAACACCGTGTTGCGCGACGTGAACGAATGCCGTGGGAGCCGCTCAGCCACCCATGGGACAGGTGAAAGCCACCTCGAGCACAGGCGCCGCGTCGACCTTGATGGCACCACACGTCTTTTCGCACAGACCGATGCTCGTGGGATTGTTCGGGTCGTCGAAGTACCAGCCCTCGCCGCCACCGATGCAGTCGTTGCTGCTGGGCACCCGAGGGACATCGACGGCCATGCCGCCGTTGGGCCCGTAACGGAAGGCCACATCATCCGGGTCGTACCCACCGGAGGTGGGGGTGGGCATGGGGATGCCGCAACGGATCTCCTGTGAGCGAATGTTCGTCAATTGGGTGGCCAGCTGACCGAGCTGATTGCCCGTGAGGTCGATGACGGCTCCGGTCCCGCCGGCCGCCGCCACGGGGTCGAGTTGCCCGACCGGCGCTTGGTTGATGCCGATGACGTAGGTCTTCACCCCAGCCATGAGTCCCGCCGCCGCGACGGGCACGATCTCGTTCTGTACGTCGGCGAAGCACTGGGACTGCGGCGAATCGAAGAGCATCACCACCACCACGTTGTGGTCGGGGTTCTGCGTCTTGATGGCCCCGGCGAAGTCGTGCCCCGACGCGAGCGGCGGGAGCCATGGCGAGCCGCCGCTCGCTTGTACCGGGGAGAGCGTGTCCACGATCGTCTGCGCCTGACTCGGGATGGGCGTCATGGCGATCGCGGCCGGGTAGGACATCGTGCTGCAGCTGTTGGTTCCTCCGTGGAAGAGCAGTGACATACGCGTCCCGGGCGCGGCCTCACTCTGAGCGAAGGTCTGCACCTGCAGCTTCTCCTGTCCGAGGAACTGCCCGGTGCTGCCCGTGCGATCGAAGAGAAGCAGCATGTCGAGCCGCGTGAGCTCGGCCGGTACCACCTCCTCGGGCAAGCACATGGGGTCGTCACCACCCGCACCCGCACCCCCCGTGTTCGCCGTGCCGCCGACGCCCACGGAGCTGTTGACGATGTTTGCGCTCGACGTGGCACCGCCCTCCCCTACGGATGTGGTGGTGTCACCGCCAGCGCCACCGGTTTCGGTCGCGGTGAAGATCAAACTCGTGTCGACACCGCATGCCGCGACCATCGTTCCGAGGGCCGCGAATCCCATCCAAGAAAGCCGTGAGGGCATGACGGCACGTTATCCCCTGCCCTCACGATCGTCGAGAAGCAGGGGAACCTACGAACGCGACCGCACAACGACGCTGCAAGACTGCAGCGCCATTGCGCGTTTGAGTCAGCTCAGTGCGGCAAGGGGTCAGCGCAATGGCGTCAGACCTTGCGAGCTTCGAAGTAGTACATCGGGGTGAAGACCCCGGTCTCCCCACCGGCCACGAGGGCATCGCCTGCGACGTTGAGGAAGTCGCTCACGCGGGCCGTTCCCTCAGGCGCGAGCTTGAGTCGCTCCATGACGCGGGTCGCCACGTTGGTGATCTGCCGACCGATCGGCGTGCGCGGAAGACCGCGCAGGCTCTTGTCGCGACCAGAGAGCGGCAGGTACCAAGGGCCCTCAGGATCGGCCTCGGGCGCCACGTCGCGCGCCGCGACGACCTCGAAGCCCGCCTCGCGGAGCGCATCGTCGACCTCGTGGGTGTAGGCGATGTCGGGGAGGCCGTCCCCCTCCTCGATTCCCTTCTTGATGCGGCGGTGCTCGGCGTCGTCGGCGACGTACTTGTCGGTGAGGCACCACTCATAGCCCGCGAAGATGGCGCCCGGCTTCATCACCCGGCGGATCTCACGGAAGAGCGCGGCTTTGTCCGGTGCGTGGCAGCTCGCCTCGATGGTGTAGACGCCATCGAAGGTGCCGTCCTCGAAGGGCATCTGCATGAAGTCGGCCTTCACGAAGGACGTTCGGTGCTGCATACCCTCGCGCCCGCTGTGGCGACGTCCGCGCTCGATTTGGTAGTCGTTGTTGTTGATCCCGACCACCTTGGCTCCGCTGTAGCGCGCGATGTTACGCATCGGACCGCCGACGCCACAGCCCACGTCGAGGGCCGTCATTCCGCTGTCGAGCTTCAGCGCTTGGGCCAGCTTCACCTCGTGGCGCACGATGGCGTCCTCGAAGGACTCCCCGTTCTTCGCCGGCGCGAAGTGGAACGACTTGCCCCAACCGAACTCGTAGAAGTCGGTGACGAGGTCGTAGTAGCGATTCACGAGGACCTCGTAGTTGGCCTTGCGGGCCTCGAGGTCGCCACCGGACTGCTCGTCGTGCAGGCTGGTGTACGCGTCGACGGCAGCGCGCACGGTCTGGTCGTCGCGCTGGAGGATCCTACGGCTCTCGGTGGTCATGGCGCGCGCAACATACACGTCTCCCCCCTCATTTTCGAGGGGGCAGGCCGCGCAAGTATGAACGACGTTCACCGGCCGAGGGCTGACAGCGGCGAGCTGGCCCGCCACAATCCCGCCCCATGCGTTGGCTCTGCCTGTTGGGGGTCGTCCTTCTCGCCTGTGCCCCCGCCGCGCCCAAGGGGCCGGCGGCCACCGGCGGGCCTCCCGCGGCTACGGCATCGTCCACCTGGTCGGCGCCCTCATCGTCCGAGCAGGCAGCGGCGCCACCTGCGACCACGGCCAAACCACGCATCGGGCCACCGCCGTCTCCCCGGCTTCGGTTCCTCTCCGTCGGTGACGTACTGCTCTCCCGAGGCGTGGCGGAGGCGATCGAGGCCGAAGGTGACCCGGAGCTTCCCTTCTCGCGCATGGCGAAGGACTTCGCGCGTGTCGACTTCGTCTTCGCCAACCTCGAGTGCCCCTTTGCGAAGAAGACGGTCCTGCCGGTACGCGGCAACATCTTCAACGCGCCGCAGCCTTGGATCACGGGCCTGAAGAAGCACCGCTTCACGGTGCTCAACCTCGCCAACAACCACGCCTTGGACCAGGGCGAGCAGGGCCTCTACGACACGATCGGGCTCCTCCGTGAGCACGAGCTCACGGGCTTCGGGGCGGGACGCAACGAGCGTGAGGCCTGGGCCCCGATCGTCGTCGAGCACCAGGGGATTCGCATCGGCTTCGTCGGTGCTTCCTACGCGAGCATCAACGACGACGGTTCCACCTACCTCAAACAGGTGGCGCGCATCGAGGACAAGGGGCGCCTGCAGCGCGCCATCGCGGACCTCCAGACGCGGAGCGACTTCGTCGTGGCCACCATGCACGCCGGCATCGAGTACGTGCCCGTCGCCTTCGGGCCCCAGCAGCTCTTCGCCAAGGCTGCGGTCGAGGCGGGGGCCGACCTCGTGATCGGCGCCCACCCCCACGTCGTGCAGCCGGTCGTATTCATGGATGGCGTGCCGGTGTTCTACTCGCTCGGTAACTTCATCTTCGATCAGACGAAGAAGCACACCGACGAAGGCGCAGCGGTGCTCGCCGAGCTCGTGCGAGATGGTGACGACGTTCGCCTCGACCGACTCGAAGTCTGGCCAGTGGTCATCGAAGGGGGGGTACCACGTCGGGTCGAAGGCCCTCGGTCCGACGGCGTCCTGGCCCGGATGAAGGTCCCGTCAGCCGTGCTCATTCCCAAAGCGCCGGCAACGGACAACTGACCTTACGTGACCAGGACGCGCGCATTCTGCGCGACGGCGAAGAGGTGACGATTTCGCGACCACCGCCATTGCTTGGCCGACGGTCATGCGGCACCTTGTTGGGTGGGGAATGGAGACGAAGCTAGAGGTCCGGCCAAAGGTCGAGCTGGTGGTGCAGCACTCTCCGGAGGAGGTCATCGCCCGAATCAAGGCTGCGATCGAAGAGAACCGAACGGCCTGCCGCGGTACTGTGCTCGGCTCCACCATCGAGGTGGGTGTGCCCCCCGATGAGCGCCACTTCTGGTCGCCGCAGTTCAGCCTCCAGGTCGAGCCCCACGAGGATGGGGCCATCATCTTCGGGCGCATCGGCCCTCAGCCCCACGTGTGGACCATGCTGGTGGCGGGATACGCGATCTTCGGGTTCAGCTCGCTCTTCGCGCTCTTCTTCGCCTACTCACAGTGGCGGCTGGCTCAGCCCATGTGGGCGCTCTGGGTGGTGGCAGCTGGGGTCGCCCTCACCGGCGTCATCTATGGAACCGCCCGCATCGGCCAGCGACTGGGCGCAGACCAAACCGACCACCTGTGCCACTTCATTCGCGACACGCTCGTCGCATCCACCGAGACCGAGCGCGTCGCGGCCTGAACCGCTGGCCGTGGCCGATTGGGGCGACTACTTCCGCTTTGCCCCGCCCTTGCGCCGCTTCTCGACCTCGACGAGGCGAGACTCGAGCCGATCGCAGAGGGTCTCGAGCACCTTCACCCGGGCAAAGCGCTTGTCCTCGGACTCCACCAGGGTCCACGGCGCTACTTCGGTGCTCGTCCGCTCGATCATCTCCGACGCCGCCGCTTCGTAGGCGTTGGCTTTCTCGCGGTTGCGATAGTCCTCATCGGTGATCTTGTACTGCTTCCAGGGCGTCTTCTCGCGCTCTTGGAATCGGCGGAGCTGCTCCTCGGAGCTGATGTGCAACCAGTACTTGACGAGCACGATGCCGAAGTCGACGAGCTGCCCCTCGAAGTCGTTGATCTCCTTGTAGGCTCGCGCCCACTCGCTCCGATGCGCGAAGCCCTCGACCCTTTCGACGAGCACGCGGCCGTACCAGCTGCGGTCGTAGATGGTGAAGCGACCCAGGCGCGGAAGGTGCCGCCAGAATCGCCAGAGGTAATGGTGCGCCTTCTCTTCGTCGGACGGCGCCGCGATGCGAATCACTCGATAGTGGCGGGCATCGAGCGGGGCGATGATGCGTCGAATGGCGCCTCCCTTGCCGGCCGCGTCGGCCCCTTCGAAGACGATGATCGTGCTGACCTTGGCCGCCGAAGCGCGCCGGGAGAGCTCCGCGAGCCGCGCCTGCGCCTTCTCGAGTCGGACCCCGTAGTCCTCACGGGTGAGCGCTTGTGTGAGGTCGAGGGTGTCGAGGATGGTGTGCGGATCCTCGATCTGCGGGGCGGGTGAACCCGAGGGGAGCGGAGGACGCGCCAGCCGCCGCTCGATGCTGCGCACGACCTGCTTGGCAGCCTCGATTCGGCGGTAGCGGCGGTCTCCGGCTTCGATCACGAGCCAGGGTGCCTCGCCGGTCGAAGTGGTTCGGATGGCCCGCGCCGCCACCCACCGCAGCTCATCGTAGAGCTCGTGGTGCTTCAGGTCGCGATCGGTGACCTGCCAGGCCGTCTCCTTGCGCTTGCGCAGCTTCTTGAAACGCTTCTTCTGCTGCTCCTTCGAGATGTGCAGCCACAGCTTGATGAGGAGCACGCCCCCATCGACCAACATCTGCTCGAAGGCAGCGACGTTGTGCATCGCCGTATCGAGGTCGGCGTCGTCGATCTCACCGTACGCGCGCCGGGCGATGGTCTCGCTGTACCAAGCGCCGGTGAGAACGGCGATGCTGCCCTTCGGAGGAAGGGCCATCCAGTACCGCCAGGCGCGTGGACGCTGCGACTCTTCTTCCGTGGGCTCGTCGAAGGCCACGGTGGAGATGCTACGCGTATCCATCCACTCGTTGATGAGATTGACCACGTCGCCTCGCCCCGCCCCGTCGACGCCGCCCACGAGAACGACGACGGCGAGCTTCTCGTCCTCGACCCGGCGCTGGATTTTTAAGAGCTCCGCGCGCAGCCGCTCCTGCTCCTCGCGATAGCTCTCCTTGGGAAGGGTCCGCCCCAGCTCTACGGTCTCGAACATGTTAGACCGCAGACTATAATCCCAAGTCGCGCATGAGGGCGTCGTACCAGCGCTCGAGCTGCCGGCGAAAAGGCCACATCCAGCCGTAGTTGGCCGAAGTGAACTGCCCGAGAATGTGGTCGCGCAGGGCGTGGCTCTTGGCTGCCGCGCGCCCCCTGAGCTCGAGGGTGGCGACGACGGTCTCGGTGTAGGCCTCCCACTCCATGCGCGCACGCCCGTAGGCGAAGAAGAGCGGCAACGGCAACAGCAGGTAGATGAGAGCCATGCCGATCAGCGAGTAACGGCGGCGCTGCCGCAGATGCACCCGCTCGTGGCGTAGGGTGATGATCTTGTCGAGCGGCGGAGTGTCGTCCCACCCCGGCGGCACGTAGAGGGTGTCACCGATCACCGTGTGGAAACGCGTCATGTAGGAGGTCATACGGTTGAGCGTGATGAGCCGGAGCCCCACGTCGATGGCCTCGGAAAGCGGGTCCTTGCGCTTTGGCACGATGGCGAAGCGCGGAAACTCCTCCCGCATCTCAGCCATGAAGTGGGCGAGCGGTTCCTCGTCCGTCACGGGGTCGCCCCCCTTCGTGGAGGCCCGAGAACAACGTTTCGATGGTGCTCGAAGAGCATCACCAGTGGGATACCCGGTGGCAGAGCCCCTCGCAACGCCGCCCCATCGGCGCGCCAGATGCGTAGAACCACGCGACGCACTTGACCTGCTCCGGAGAGCCCCGCAGGTCTCGAGGATGGAGAAGAAGATCGCCTTCGAGGCCTGCATCTCCGAGTGGAAGATCGTCTTCCGCGTCCTGCATGCCAACCTCGCCCGCGAGCTCGAGCTCATGGACGCCGAGGTTTTCGCGGAGATGCAGCGTCAGCTTCACCGCGCCGCCCAGGCCCAGGGCGTCGACGTGACCGACCATGAGGCGTGGGACGCCTGGCTCGGTCTCGACGACGGGTTGCCGTACGAGAGGCACGGCCACCGCGGTCCTGCGAACTGACCGGCTTCCGGGGCGTCTCCGCGGATGGCCCCACCACAACCAGATTTCGCGCAGTTGCCCCGCGGAAACGTCGCCGCGGAAACGTCTCCGCCACCACACTTCAACCACATAGCCCACCGACGGACGTTTCCGCGGAAGCACCCGCTGCTCAGCGAGTGGGCGCCCCCGTGCGCGCTTCGACCTCGCCGAGGGTGACCCCAGGCGCGAGCTCGACCACGGAGAAGTGGTGCTCGGCGGGGTCGAACACCCCGAGCTCGGTGATGATCCGGGACACCACCCCGAGCGCGGTGAGGGGATAGGTGCATGTGGTGACCAGCTTGTGGCTTCCGTCCCTGGCCTGATGCCGCATGACCACGACGAGGCGGCGGGCACCGGCCGCGAGATCCATCGCCCCTCCGACGCCTATCGTGCGCCCTCCCGGCACCGACCAGTTCGCGAGGTCACCGTTGGGCGCAACCTGCATCGCCCCCATGATGGCGAGGTCGACGTGCCCACCGCGGATCATGGCGAAAGACGTCGCGGAATCGAAGGTCGATGCTCCGGGCACGAGGGTCACGGTCTGCTTTCCGGCGTTGATGAGCTGCGGATCTTCTTCGCCCTCGTGGGGAAAGGGCCCCATCCCGAGCAGGCCGTTCTCGCTCTGGAGCCACACATCGGCATCGGGCGGCAGGACGTCCGCCACCAGCGTGGGGAGCCCTATGCCGAGGTTCACGACGCTGCCGGGGGCGATCTCCTGCGCCGCGCGGTGCGCCATCTGAGTTTTGCTCCAGCTCACGTGCCGGCGCTCCGGGTCGTGCGGATCTCGATGAGATCGCGGTGCTCGGGCACGTGCACCACGCGCTGCACGAAGGCACCGGGGAGGTGCACGTCATCGGCGTCGATGTCACCGAGGTCCACCACCTCTTCTGCCTCGACGACGGTGATACGCGCAGCAGAAGCCATGGCCGGCGCAAAGTTCTGGGAGGTCCGGTAGAAGCGAACGTTGCCGAAAGGGTCGGCACGATGCGCCCGGATGAGGGCGAAATCGGCATGAAGGGCGTGCTCGAGGAGGAACGACCGCCCATCGAAGATACGCGTCTCCTTGCCCTTGGCCATCAGCGTGCCCACCCCCGTCGGCGTGTAGAAGGCTGGGATCCCGGCCCCCGCCGCGCGCATGCGCTCGACGAAGGTGCCCTGAGGCGTGATCTGCACCTCGACCGTGCCGTCGTCCATGGCGCGCTGCAGGTCTTCGTTGTTCCCGACGTAGCTGCAGATCACGCGGGCCACGATTCCCGCGCGGAGCCAAGTCGCCAGCCCTTCTCCGATGCTGCCCGCATTGTTGCTGATGAGGGTCAGGCCGCGTTTGCCGCCCGCGAGCACCCCCTCGATGAGTGCTTCTGGATTTCCGGACAGCCCAAAACCAGAGACCATGATGCAAGCGCCATCTTCGAGGTCCTTCAGCGCCTCCACGACCGAGCCGACCTCCTTGGTTGTTCGCGCCACGCCTCTACTCCTTGGCGAGCTCGCCCTCGGGGTAGTCCTGGAAGGTGTCGAGGTACTCCGTCTCCCTCGCCTCGTCGTCGAGGTTCCAAGGCATCACCGCGAGCTGGTACGTGCTCTCGAACTGAATCCAGATACTGTTCGGACTGAGGACCTCAGGGCGGTCGGCTTCCGCGTCGGTGGACCCGACCGTGTGCTCGACCGTGTGCGGGCTCACACCGTGCGGCGTGAGGTAGGGGGTATACGAGAACGCGCCGGCCTGCCACGGGCCGTGCTTCGCTGGCGAGCGCACGACGCCGTTGAACTCGATGGCACTGTTGCGGTGGAAGAAAGGCGGCCGAAACGTGTGCTGCGTCACGTCGTGACGCTTCTGAAAAACCGCCACGTCGATGGCGCTTCGACCGTGGGTGTCCGAAGGCGCCGTGAGCACCGTGAGGATCGACGGGTCAGGGTGGTCGAAGCTGACCGAACCGAGGCTGTTGAAGTTCGCCAGGTCGTACTTGTAGGGGGTGTAGTTGCCGTGCCACGCGACCACATCGAACGGCGAGTGAGGTTGCACGGTTTGGTGAAGGTGCCCGCCCTGCTTGGCGATGACGGGGTAGTCTCGCTTCTGGTTCTCGTACGCCGCGACGGGTGCAAAGAAGTGGCGCTCGTCTGCGAGACCATTCGCCCCGATCGGGCCACGCTCGGGCAGGACGAAGTGCCCCTCGAAGAGCTCGGCCATGTAGCCGCGGATGGGGCCTTCCGTGATGATGACTCGGAACTTGATCCCCCGCGGGACGACCGCGAGCTCCCCCGGCGAGACAGACAGCCAACCGAGCTCGGTTTGCAGGCGCAGGTGGCCTTGCGACGGCGCGATGAGGAGGTCGCCGTCGAGGTCGACGAAGGCCGCGTCCATGTCGATGTTGGCGACGAAGAGGTGCACCGCCATGCCGCGTTTGAGGTTGGGATCTCCCCCGCCGGCGAAGGTGCGTAGTCCCGCGATGAAGTCCGTCGGCGCTTCAGGGATGGGGTACGGCTTGAACCGCATCACCTCCGGCGTGACCACTCCCTGCTCGAACCGCCCCGTGAACGTGGGGTGAGGATAAGGCTCGTAGGGCCGATGGTGGATCTGCGGTCGGAGACGATAGAGCCAAACGCGCCGGTTCAGGGCGCGCTCGACGGTGAAGCCGGTCCCGTTGATCTGCTCGGCGTAGAGTCCATAGGGCACCTGTCGGGGTGCGTTCTGGTGCCGCGGCAAGGCACCAGCCTTGGCTTCCGAGGACATGTTGTTGGCGAATCCGGCTTGGTACTCGAGGTCGTCCATGTTCATCGCTCGCTCCACGGCCCGCGAGAGGGCCATCAGATCATCGGGTTGGATCGCGTGGGCATCTCCGGCACGGAGCGTCACGTCCAGGTCGGCGCCCGCTTCCCGTAGAAGGGCGATCGTCTCTCGTCGCGCCTCGGACGGGATCCATGCGTCCTCGACGTTGCCCAGCAGGCTCACAGGTATCCCAGCGAGCTGGGCGTAGCTTCCTTCGACCGGCCCCGTCGCCCCGCTCATGATCACCACCGCCCCGGCCTCGTGCTCCGACTGGCGCAGCCAACTCGCGAGCAGGCAAGCGCCTTGGGAGAATCCGGTGAGCACCACCCGGGTGGGCGGGACGTGCTCCGTCACTTCTGCGTAGAGCGCATCGAGCGCCGCTACCGCGTGGTCGTAGTGCGGCTGATTGTCCTCGATAGGCTCGCGGAAACCCTTTGGATACCAACTGTTGTCATGCGCTTGGGGCGCGACCCAGGCCAGACCGGCCCCATTCCGCGGAGACGACGCCAGGCGCTGCAGGAAAGCATCGGCACTCGAGCCTCGGCCATGGACGGCGATGACCACGGTCTCCGCCCGCTCGAGTGGAACCCCGCGATGGGCGTAGGGGAGCGCGTGCACACCATCGACCTCGAGGGGCAGGTGTCGAACCTCCAGCGAGGGACGGCGCCCGAGGTAGGCGCTCATGAGGAGGGTCTCGAGTTGAGGCTCATCGAAGGAACGCGGGTTGGCGTAGCGCTTTTGCGCGGCCAATTGCGCGGCCTTGGGCACATCCTCGACCGCCAGCCCGAGCTCGCGGAGCGAGACCCTCAACCCCAGATCCTTGGCTACGTCCCACAATGCCGCGGGAGGATCGGACACCCCCAGGGCGTGCGCGATGCGTCGGATGGCCCCGTGGGCTGCGGGGGCGTTGAAGTGCAGCGCATAGGGCAAGACGGCGGCGTGTGTCGCGGCGTGCGGCGTCCCAAACGAACCGCCAAGCGTGTGGCAGAGCTTGTGGTGGAGCGCCATCTGCGCCCCATGGAGGGCAGTCCCCGCGAGGTAGGCCCCGTAGGTGGCGTCGCTTCGCGCCGATAGATCATACGGGTCTCTCGCCAAGGCCCGAAGCGCTTCGAAGAGCGGAGCCAAGCTGTCCTCGGCTGCCTGCTTGATGTCGTCGGGTGCATCCGGGTCGTAGAGCGCCTCGACGCTGTGCGCCATCGCGTTGAGAAGCGACTCTTGGCTCAACCTGAGGGGCAACCCACGCGTCAGCTCGGGGTCGTACACCACGAGCCGAGGCTTCACGCGAGCCTCGCGTCCCGTCGTCTTGATGCCGTTCTCGGTCAGCCCGTAGATGTTGGTTCGTTCGGAGCCCGCGTAGGTCGTGGGCACGGCCGCGACCTTCACGTCCTCCGTCAACGCCACCGCCTTGGCGACACCGATGGCCGTGCCACCGCCATGCGCGAGGACCCAGTCGGCGCCCTTGCGTCTCGCCTCGTCGCGAGCGGCGACCGCAACCTCGATGGGCACCTGGGGCGCGATGTCGGTGAAAATTCCAACGCACCGGTCCCCAAGCATCTCGGCGATCCGATCCGGCCCCTCCCGATGGCGTGCTTGCGCGATCAGGAGAACGCGTTCAGCGCCGGCCTCCACGAGGGCCGGCGCCATCGCCGACGCTGCGCCAGCCCCGAAGATGATCCGCTCCGGCCGGTCGATGGAGAAGTTGCGCAGCGCCATGTCCGCATACTGAACCTGCAGACGCGCCAAGGTAACTGGCAATATCGAGCTGCGAAGCTGCAAACTTGCAAAACTCATCACCAGGAGACCGGGGACGGGGTTCTCGTTGGCGCCGCCGCGCCTCCCGCATAACTCTCGCTGGACCCCATGAGCCGTACCGTCGCCACCACCGTTTCCATCGACGCACCCATCGAGAATGTGTGGCGGATCATGACCGACCTTCCGGGCTACCAGCGCTGGAACGACTTCGTCATTCGCATCGACGGTCCCGCGGAAGTGCGGGTTGGGAGCAGCCTGAAACTCCACGCCCGGCTCATGCCAGGCGTGGTTTCACGCCTCCGGCTGAAGGTCACCGCTTTCGCCCCTCCGTGCGACGGCGAGGCAGCGCTCGTTTACGAGGTCGTAGGCTGGATGGCGCATGGCGTGGCGGCCACACGTACCCAAGCGCTGATCGCAACGGGTGATGGGGTCTGCCGCTACGAAACCCGCGAAGTGTTCAGCGGACCACTGCACAGCCTCGTACCCTACGGGCTGGTTCAACGCGGCACTCAGCGCCACGCAGACGGACTCAAGCGCGCCGCCGAAGGCGAGTAGCTACCAGCTGCCGCTGGCGCCACCGCCCCCGAACGATCCACCGCCGCCGGAGAATCCACCGGAGGAAAAGCTGCTCGAGCTGCTCGACCAGGACGACGACGAGTAGCTGGACCCACCTCCACCGCCGGGTGAGTTCACGATGACCCAAAGCGCAGCCGTGGCGATGGCTCCAGCACTTACGTGCATGACGGCCACGACGAGCAGGTGCGCATGCAGCCCCTCATCTGCCACCACCCAGAGCCCGACGAAGTAGATCGCCACCAGGGCAAACCAGAACACGGCCTGCCACCCGATCTCATGATCCGCGGCGGCGTCCGTCGCCCACCCGGTGACGAAGAAGATGCCATACACCGCAAGCAGCACGGGATCTGCTGAGCCTCCCCAAACAACCGCAGCCAGCACGGCGGCGAGGGGGAGAACCAGCCACCCCGTCCACACGTCGCGTGGCGGCTCGGGAGGCGGCTCGGCTTCTTCCACTTCAGCCAGGAACACCTGTTCCTCACGCTTGCGTCGACGCCTGGCGAACAGCACGCCAGCGATGAGCCCGAGCAAGCTGGCGAGGCCGTAGAAGAGGACCTTCGTCACACCGGCAGACCTCATGCCGCGCACTGGTTTGAGCTGCCCGCCCTCATGCAAGGTGGAAATACCGTCGACGACCACATCCACCGCGCCGTCGTAGTCCTGACTCCGCAGAAACGGCTTGGCCTGCTCGAGAAGCTGGGCGGCTCTTGCATCCGTGATCTCGGCCTCGAGCCCGTACCCCACCTCGAGGCGCATGCGACGGTCATCGATCGCGAGCACGAACAACACGCCATCATCCCTTTCGACACTCCCGCCCCCCCAACGCGTGGCGACCCGAAGTGCGTAGTCCTCGATGGGCTCGCCCCCGGTGGTACGGATGATGAGCACCGCCATCTGGAGGCTGTGCTCGGCGTGATACGTGCGGAGGCGCCGGGACAAACCATCCGGGTCGATGAGCACACCCACTTCATCGGTGACGGGTGCGTTGATCTCCGGTGTCGACTCCAGCGGTGGAAACTGCGCCTGGACGGGGCCTGCCGTCAGCATCGCCAACACGACCACGAGCACGGCGAGAATCCGGCTTCGAAGCGACTCACCAACTCGAGCTTGCACCGCCACCCCCAAACGACCCTCCTCCCCCCGAGTAGCTCGAGGAGCTGCTGCTCGACGACCATGAACTCGACGACGAGCTGCTCGACCACGACGAGGAGGAGCTACTCGACGACCACGATGAGGTGCTCGACGACGAATCCGACCACGACGAGCTACCAGACCAGGAGGGCGACGCGCTACTCGAAGACCACGAAGAGGCATAGGTCCCCCCGCCGCCCGAGCTCTCCGCGGAGTTGCCCACCATCATGAGCCCAATCGCTCCCATCGGGACGAGACTCACCATCGTGTGCACGAGCGCGACCAGAACCCAGGGGTCATCGGACTGGGGCTCGATGAACCACACGACCAAGTAGACGGCCCCCATCATCGCGAAGAACGCGTTCCTGGCCGCCGGGGAGTCCGCGAGAACGACGGAACCTGCCCACCCGAACAGGAAGGCCAGGCCAAAGGCCCCCATCTGCTCCCAGCTCACGCCAGCGAGCATGATCGCGCCCGCGACGAGGGCCCCGGCCGGGACGACTAGCACCTGGGCTGGCACCTCCCACCACGCGGCAGGCTTGCGCTCGCGGTCTTCCACGATGGCGTCGAATTCACGCTTGCGGTTGCGACGCGCCACCTCCGCAAGGGCAGCCCCAGACGAGAGCCCTAGGAGCATGGCGAGGCCATAGATCCAAAGCGAGATCGCCCGAAGGGGATCGTGACGGTGAGCCGGTAGCGGCGGTTGAGCGTCTCCGAGGAAGGGGGTCTGCGCTTGCCGAGGAGGCCGAGGTTCGGGAGAAGGCCCGTTGGCGTGCAAGCTCAGGACGGCCGAAACCACCTGATCGACCGCTTCGTCGTAGTCGAATCTCCGAAGGTGAGGCTTCGCCCCCTCCAAGATGCGCTTGGCACGTGCGTCGGTGAGCAGACTCTCGAGCCCGTAGCCCACCTCCAAGCGCATACGTCGATCATTGACGGCGAGGACGAACAGAACCCCATCTTGGCGCTCCGCATCCCCTCCCTGCCACGCGGATGCGACCCGGTTCGCATAATCCTCGATGGGCTCGCCGTTGGTCGAATCGATGATGAGCACGGCCATCTGAAGCCCACGCTGACGGTGGTAGCGAACCAATCGGTCCTCCAGCGTGGTGGGATCGTCCAGGACCGGCACGAGGTCGTTGACGGCCTTCTTGATGATCGACCCGCTCTTCACGCCGGTGCCCGGCTGAGCCAGTACCAGCGTGGGCACCAACATGCACAAAACGACCAGCCAAAGGTGTCTCACCACCGCTCGACCTCGTTCGACAGGGGGACGCGCTCCGGCAACCCGAAGAGCCCAGCCGCCAAACCCGCAAGCACTCCCCCTGCCTCGGCGTTGTAGGCCGCAGCAGCCTCATCGTAGCGCTTCCTCTCGATTCGCACCCGATTCTCTGCGCCATCGAGCATCGCATCGCGCTCCGGCCCCGGCGAAGCCCCTTGGTAGCGGGCCTTCACCGTCGCCTGACGCTCCATGACGTTGTCGACCTGCGCCGCTTTCTGATCCACCTGCGCTTTCGCATCGCTCAGCGACGACTGCTTTGAATAGATGCCGACGAACAACACGAAGAAGAGAGACCCTAGCGCGATGGCCACCTGCATCAGGCGTCGTTTCCTGAGCGCGGTCGTTCGAGCGGCGGCCTTTGCTCGTTCGTCAGCGTCCTTTTCCTGCTGAGCCTGGCGCGCCAGCAGCGCTTCCACGGCCTTGCGCACGTAGATGGGTTCGATGTCGAGTTCGCGTCCGATGTCCTCGAGGTCACTCGACGTAAGGCGATCGCTCGCCTGCTGTTTGAGCTCCGCCGCAAGCCCGATCACGTCATCAACGTCATCGAGGTGGACCGAACGTGCCTCCCCACGTACTCGCAGTGTGAGCTTTGTGGCCCCACCCTCGCCCCCCATGGCTTCGTCGTCCGGTTCCGATGGTGCCGCCTCCAGTTTCACCCGCGTCATGCCGTCGTCACCGCGTTCGGGAGTTCGTCACCCGCATCATCGTCTCCCGGCGCAGCCTCACGAAGCAGCGCCCCCACCTTGTCGAGCGCCGACTCGAGCCCAGCCACTGGGTCTCCGCACCGATACCCTTCCGCGACCGCGTTGACGACATCGTCCCAGAAGCCGTGGCGACCACGCTCGACGATGCCCTCTCCAGCAAATACCGCAACCTTTCGATCGCGAACGGCCACGTAGAGAAGCACGCCGGTGCCGTCTCGGGTTTCGTTCATCTTCAAGTGCCCAAAGACCGCCTTCGCACGCTCGAGCGCCTCGTCCCTACAGCGCCCCTCCACGTGCACCCGCACCTCCCCGCGATTGCCCTGCTCGGCATCGCGAATCGCCTTCACGAGCCGTCGCGTCTCCGTGGCAGTAAAGTACCCGCCAGGCCCTCTTGGCCTCTCGAACGCCATGACGCGAGCCTACTCGGTTTGCCGCCCTGCGTTGCCGTCGAACGTCGGCTTCCCACCGACCTGCCGCGAATCGCCCTTCCGCGGAAACGAGAAGGCCTCGGTGAGACGCACCAACACAACCCGTCGCGCGCGCAACCGGGGCAGCGCATCACGTACGGCATCCGCGATCTCATGGTTGGGTTGATTCATGTGGAGCAGGACAATCGCCCCGGGAGGCGCCTCTCCCACCGCGCGAGCGATCCGCGCGCGTGCAAAACTGCCGCCCGCGTCACCCGCCACCGTAAAGCCGAGCGGGCGGGCTCCGGAAGCATGAACCACCTCTACGCAAGCTGGCTCGAAGTACCCCGTACCCGGGCGGTAGAAGCGGGGCGATGTCCCGGTCAGCTTTGCGATCGCACTTGCTCCACCCGCGATCTCCGCTCGTGCTCCTCGTTCGTCCTCCGGCCCCTTGATTCCGAACGCTCGAAGGCCCCTGACCGTACAGGGCAGATGTCGAGCCCCATGATTCTGGAGCTCGAAGAGCGGCTCGGCGGCCAGGCGCGCGGCAACGTCTGGGTGTTCGATGATCCATCGCCGAGTGAGAAACAGCGTCGCAGGCACCTTCTCTCTCTTCAGCAAATCAATGAGAACATCGTCATAGCCATCACCGCCCGGCCCCCCGCAAGCGTCGAAGGTCAGAGCGATTCGCGGTTCCGCGGAATGGGGCAGCCGCCGCACCACGCCGGGAATGAACGGTCCCCATGGAGGCGCAGGCTCGGTGGCACTCGCCGAAGCGGATGCGCTCATGCTCACCTCCGCGGAAGCGCGATGCGACGGCGCGACTGTGGCGTCGGGCACATCGGTCGATACCGGGACGACATGCTTCGGCGACGCCGCGGAGTTGGTGCCTGGCGCGCGAGAAACGGGCGCCTCCCGCGAATCGCACGCAAGCACGCAGAGAAGCACCATCGACCAACGCACCTCCGCACCCTAGCCCAAGGCCCAGAACGTAGGTTGACCACCTGTACCCAACCGGCCGATGCTTCTCCGCGTGCGACGGCTCCCATGTTCCCTCGTGATGGCCTTGGCCTTGAGCTGCCGCGCGAACGAGGCGCCACCAACCCCCTCAAGCGGTGCATCGACGGCAAGGCCCTCTTCGCCCCCGCCCGACGTTTCCGCGGAGCCGCTGGCCTCTGAATCTGGCCCGCCATGCGATGTATGCTTCGACGGCCCGGACGACAATTGGCTCCCCAGAACGGCCCCCTCGGACGTCGGCTTCACGACGGCTCGGTTGGCGGAGCTCGTGAAGGAAGCCGAGAACACCAACTCCGACCATCTCCTTCTCATCGTCGATGACCGCATCCTGGTGGAGCGACACTGGCGACCGGACGAGCCAACGGAAACGCAGTCGCTCACGAAGAGCATCGTCGCCCTCGGCATCTTGGCCCTCGTCGCGGACGGAAAGATCTCTTCCCTCGATGTGCCCCTGCACACCTTCTTTCCCGAGATGGCGGCGGATGCACGGCGTGCCATCACACTAAGACACGTCCTCAACCACAACACCGGCCTCGATGCGAGCGACGGGGTCAACTCGGCGGAAGACCGGCTCGCCTACGCGAGGTCTCTGCGCCTTCAACACCGACCGGGAACCCGATTCCGCTACAACAACGCCGCATGCCAACTCCTCGCTGGTGTGATCGCGTCGGCGTCGGGCGAACCGTTGGACGCGTACGTCTCCCAGCGCATCCTCGCTCCGCTCGGCATCTCAGATGCTCGCTGGTCGAAGGACAGGTCCGGCGGCCCGCAAGCCTACTTCGGACTCGAGCTCACCTCGCGCGCACTCGCCCACATCGGCCTTCTCCTGCTCCACGAGGGAATGTGGCGCAACCGGCGTATCCTCCCCGCTCATTTCATCACTGCTGCGCGAAGCCCAAGCTCAACGTCCCTCTCCTACGGGCTTCTCTTCTGGCGACGCACCGGGCTTCGCCAAACCAAAGAAGCTCGAGCAAGATGGCCGTTCCTCGCCCCGCTCGAGGGCCGCAGCTTCCGCACAGAGGACGCGTACTTCAGGGCCCTGCGACGCATCGTCTCCAAGGACGTCACGCACGGTCTGGTCCTCGCGCATCCAATCACGATGCGACTCGTAGAAGAAGTACCGGACGCGAACATGGCTTTCCTCGGAGTGGGGGGGGCTCGGCCAGCGCCTCACGATCTACCCGGAGCGCAAAGCGGTAGCGGTACGCCAGCACCGGAGGCGCCCGGGAGACGAACAACGCGAGCACACCATCCACTGGCACGGGTTCGAAGCGAGCGTGGAGGCGACATTCCCGCGATAGATGCCTTCGACGCACGCCGGCCCATACCCAACTAATCGTATCGACGACCCCAACAATCGCGGCATCATTCGAACAATTTCGAGCTTTTCACATTTATCAACGAATCACACCCATTGGGGTTGCAACACGCTTCGCACGCCATAGCTTGACCCGGCCATGCATGGGTCCAGACGCCAGAAGATCGACGAGCTCGCCGAAGAGATCGCTGCCACTGCAGCGAGTATCGACGCCGCCCGACACGCGTTGCTCACAACGATTCGCACCTTCGATGACCTCAAGGGGTGGGCCGCACAGGGAGCCACGAGCTGCGCCGCTTGGCTCAGCTGGAGGATAGGAATCGGACTGGGTGCAGCACGAGAGCAAGTGCGCGTTGCACGCCGGCTTGCCGAACTTCCGCGACTCGACGAAGCGCTGAAGAAGGGCGAGATCAGCTATACGAAGGTCCGCGCAATGACCCGCGTGGCCACACCCGCCAACGAGGAGCTCCTCATGCACCAGGCAAGAGGTTCCACGGGTGCCCAGCTCGAGCGCATCTGTGCCGCCTTCGCCCGGCTACCGGACGGCGCTCGGCCCACGGACCCCGAGAGGCGCTACGTGCGCAAGCGTACCCATCGCGATGGGACGATGACGCTCGAAATGCGACTGCTTCCCGACGAGGTCGACGAATTGTGGGGAGCGCTCCGGGAGACACAGAAGCAGCTCGCGCCGAGTCAAGAGGAGCGTCCGAGCATGGCCGACGCTGCGTTGCATTGGGCGCGCCTGGAAGCGCAGGCTATGGCTTGTGCAGCAGGCGGGGAGGCCGCGGTCGACGGGGAGCCGGAACGAGGCGCTTCACCCAAGGACCAGCCTCCTGAACCGGAGTCCGCGGCCCTCGACGGCCCGCCCTCCCATGCGCCTTCGACGACGCACCATCTGGGACTCGCTGCCGCCCCCAGGGCCATGCAACCACTGCTGTTCGTCCATCTCCGGCCCGAGCACCTGGATGCGCGACTCCCAAGTGTCCCTGCGAACGACATCGATCATCTCGAGCGTTGGCGGGCCGAACTACACGACGGCACACTCATCAGCGGGGATTCCTTGAAGCGAATCGCATGCGATTGTGGTCTGGTGACGGCGCTCGTCGATGGGCGGGGGACCCCCCTCGAATTGGGACGCCGCCGTCGGACGGTGTCGGTTCCTCTCATGCGAGCCCTTCGACTTCGGGATCGTGGCTGCCGCTTTCCGGGTTGCAAGCGACGCGCCTACACGCAGGCACATCACATCCAGCACTGGTGTGACGGCGGGGAGACCAATGAGGACAATCTCGTCCTCCTCTGTCAGCAGCACCACGTCGCGGTACACGAGGGCGGCTGCGACGTGGAACTCCGGAGGGAGGAGTCGGGTCCTACCTTCATCTTCCGCGACCCGGACGGCCGCCTGATCCCCGACGATCCGGGTCGGCCCGCCCTATCGGAGGAGGGGTTGGCGTCTCTGCGGAAACGTCAACGGGCCCGGGGGATCGACGCCATCCGGCCTGTGCCACTGTGGGACGGAACGCCTTTGGACCTTGAGGCCGCCGTCGGGGCGCTCGCATGGAAGACGCAACTACACGCGGACGCCGAGGCAGCTTTCCCCACGACGAACTACCTCCCACAAGAAGTCGAACCTAGCGGGTGATCGGCTGGCCGACGAACGCGACTACCCCCTCGAGTGCAGCAAAGAGCTGCTGTTCAGAACCACCCTCGAGGGATCGACATGACCAACTGCACCGCCTGCCGAGCCGAAATCTCCAAGATCGACAGCATCTGAGTCACAGAGGAGCCCCGGTCTGCTTTGAATGCTTCCAAGAGGGCCAGGTCGAGGGGCACCTGCACGAGGCGGTTCAGAGCCACGGACAAGGGCGGCTAGCCTTCGCGGGGTTGGCCCTTGGCTTCGCCGTTCTTCGGTTGATGCTCCACTTCGTGTGAGGCTAGCCCACGTCGGGGACTGCCGTACTGCTCGCGACAGCCCCATCGACCATCAGCTGCCCTGAGCGGTCTTCGCTCGCTTGTAGCGACGCTTCTTCACTGCGAAGGCGACCCCTTGACCGTTGAGTTCGACGTCCAACTTGGCGAGTGGGTCCTCACTCGGGTCGCCCTCCAAGCCGTGAGCTTGGTAGGCGGAGCGGAACTCCGCGAGGATCTGCGCAGCGCAGAATCTGTCCAGCTCTTCACCCTCGCGCCCTGAGGCGTCGGCCTCCTCCACCACGCTTCCGTAGCGTTCAATCTGTGGGCGTAGCTGGGAGGCCATGGGCGCGATGTCCGTGCGCTCACCGAAGTGCGTCAGAAAGACGCGCTCGGCCCCCATGCTGGCAATGCGATCCAAGCTCTCGAGCGCCGCTTGGGGATCGAAGTCGGTGGGTGTGGTCGTCGGAAAGACGAACAGACCGTTGCCCTGCTGGTGCGGGTAGCAGATGCCAAACGTGTCGCCGGTGAAGATCCCGTTGGCCGCACGGTCGTGAATGCTCACGTGGTGGTTGGCGTGGCCTCGCGTCTCGAAGAAGTGGAGCTCTCGGCCGCCAAGCTCGAACACCTCTTCGTCATCCACGGCGCGTACGCGCTCCGCGGCGATGGGCTCGATCACGCCGTAGAGCTTGTTGTACTGCTCCTCGCCGTAGACCTGCTTTGCGCTCTCCACCAGTCGCCCCGGTTCGACGATGTTCTTCGCTGCCTTGGGGTGCGCAAGGAGCGTGGCGTTTGGGCAAGCCTTCATCAGGGCCGAAGCCCCCCCCGCGTGGTCGAGGTGGACGTGCGTGATGATGACGAACTTCACGTCTTCGGGCGCGCGGCCCGCCGCTTCCAGAGCCGCGAGCATACGGGGTACCGCATGGCTCGTGTTCGTTTCGACGAAGGCGACCTCCCCGCGGTCCTCGATCATGTAGACCGCCGCAAATCCTTCCTGGCCGGCGTAGTGCGCGTCGATGGTCTGAACTCCGTGCATGTGCGCATCGTGGCGGCGCGGCCGGTCCCCGGCAAGCCTTCCCCCTATCGGTTGCCTGACGTTAGGCTCGGAACATGCGTGCCGTGTGGATATTCGTGCTTCCCGTCGCCGTAGCCTGTGGCACCGACCATGACGACAGCTCTGCCACCTCGAGCTCATCTGCCGGCGGGGCCTCATCAACGTCGGGGATCGGGGGCTCGTCGAGCGTCTCCGCGGGGAGTTCTTCGACGGGCGGCTCTGCGGTGAGCCCCATCTGTCCCGAAGGTTCGTTCGGGGACCCACTCGAGGGCGACCCACAACCGGTGGTCGTGTCGGATGGGTACGATTTCCTCGAAGGTCCGGTGTGGTTCTCCGAGCTCGGGGTGCTCCTCTTCAGCAATATGGTGTTCGCTCAGTCTGGGCCCGATGGCTGGCCCCCCGCCACCATCTATCGGCTGACACCACCCGCATCGGTGGACGTGTTTCTCGACGCCAACGGCAACGGAGACCTCGGCGTCAACGGACTCGGCATCGACCACGATGGGTGGCTGATCGGGTGCACCCACGACGAGCGCTCGATCAGCCGCATCGACCCCGGCACGCTTGCCCGCACCACCGTGGCCGACCGCTTCGAAGGGAACAGGTTCAATTCGCCCAACGACAACGTCGTACGATCGGACGGCACCATCTACTTCACCGACCCAACATGGCAGTTGGGCAACCGGCCTCAGGAGACCAACTTCAAGGGCGTTTACCGCATTGCCCCCGATGGAGACGTTCTCCTCGTCGCCGACGACTTCGGAAGTCCCAACGGAATCGCCCTGTCTCCGGACGAGACGGTCCTCTACGTAGCGGACGACCAGAACGCTCATGTTCGTGCCTTCGACGTGATGCCAGATGGGTCGACCTCGGGAGGCGCCGTCTTCGCCGATACCCCCGGCGCTGACGGCATGGCCGTCGACTGCGCAGGCAACCTCTACGTCACCGTGACCACCGGCATCGCCGTGTTTTCGCCAGATGGCACGGCGCTCGGCAGCATCGACACGCCGATCAAACCCGCCAATGCGACCTTTGGCGGCCCAGACCGGAAGACGCTGTACATCACGGCCAGTTCCACCCTCTATCGGGTGGACATGGCCGTTCCGGGTTTGCCCTGAGCCCTCCGCGTTCCGTCACACCGGCTTCTCGAGTCGACCGGTAGCGTGGCGGGCAAAGCGCTCGGGGGTTGCGCCGTGCACCGGGTCGCTGCGTTCCCAGGGCCAGCCACCGAACTGCGTGCGGCGGTAGTCCGCGTACGCCTGTTGGATCTCGGCTGCGGTGTTCATGACGAAGGGCCCCTGTTTCACGACGGGTTCGCCGATCGGGCGCCCCTGCAGCAGCAGAAGCTCGCTGGCTACCGGCCCATTCACGAAGGTCACAGGCGCGTCGCCCTGAAGTTCGAGCTGATGACCTGACTGCACGCTCGTGCCATCCACCGTCATCTCCGCCCCACGGAAGAAGTATGCCGTGCGGTCCGTGCCCGCGCGGGCGGCGGGCATCGTCCACGTCGCCCCCGCCTCGAGCTCGATCGTCCAGATGGCGACGTCGGCCTCGGGCCGCGCAGCGTAGGAGTGGGGCGGCGGGGGCGGGGGGCGATGCTCTTTGTAAGCACCCGCTTCGATGGTCAGCTTCACCGTCTTGCCAGCTGCATCGTGCTCCGTGACCCGGGGGACGCGCGGCGCCCAAAGCATCGTGAAGTGGGGCTCGACCATCTTGTCGCGCGCCGGCAGGTTCAGCCAGATCTGGAACAGCTCGACCGGGTTGTTCTTCTCACGCTCGAGCAAGGGGAACATCTCGGCGTGGAGGATGCCCTTGCCGGCGGTCAACCACTGCACGTCGCCCTGACCGTAGCGCGCGGCGGCTCCCATCGAGTCGGCGTGGTCGAGCAAGCCTCTCCGCACCACCGTCACGGTCTCGAAGCCGCGATGCGGGTGCTGCGGGAATCCGGGGACGACCCGACCGTGGTACATCCGCCAGCCGTCCTTGCCCGCGAAGTCCATGCCCATTTGGCGTCCCGCAAGAGAGGCGTCTGGACCGAACTGCTCGTTCCCGCGCGGGTATGCGTCATCGTGGTGAACGCAGAATAGGAACGGGTCCCGCGTCTTCCACGGCGGGCGAGCGCGTAGCTTCTCGACCTTCAGCAGCGACTTGCCGCTGGGTTTTGCCGTCGATGGCGCGGCGCCAGGCGGCGTCGCGTCGGGCGTGCACCCCGCCACCCCGGCACCGGCCAGCAGCTGCAAGGCTTCCCGTCGGCCGATGTCGCTCATGACCCTCATCTTACTGACGAAATCGTTGCCGTCAGCGCAACACAGTCGTGCGCGTCAGAAGGTGCCGCTCACCACCGCCCCGCCCACCGTTGGGCTGACGCTCACCGAGAAGCCATCGGGCAGCTCATCGGTCGGCTCGGTGCGATGTTGCTCCAGACTCCAGGTGGCGATGGCGCCGTGAATTCCGCCGAGCGCGATGAGGCCGACGCCCCACAACGTGTCTTCCGTGGCATGGGCGGTCGCGTCATCGGTGGCCGCGAGGATGATGGTGGCGGTCCCCCCACCCATCACACCAAAGCCACCCAGCACCAGCTGGGGGACCGCCCAACCGGTGGGCAACCACGCCCGGTCGAGCCCGTAGATCGCATCGACGGTCCCGAAGGTCCCCGTGACCACGCCAGCGTGGATCGAGGTGATGCACGCCACGGTACGGGATACGCCGTGCGCGTCTGGGTCGAAGCAGGCCGCAGCTGGATCGCAGAGGGTGAACACGGCGGCCGCCGCAGCTACGGACCAGAACGTGCGAGACATCGTGCCCGAGTATGGCGCCGGTCGCGCTTCGGCAGCAACCCGTCACCCCGTGCCTTCGAAGATCGGCCGCAAGGCTTCCAAACGCGGGTAGAGAAAGTCCACGAAGGCGCGCACCCTGGCGTTGCGACGAAGGTCGGCGTGAATGAGTAGCCAAAGCGCGCTCCCCATCGCCTCCTCCGGGTCCCGCTGGCGCTCCAACTCTGGGGCCACGTCGCCTACGAAACACGGCAGCATGCCCCGCCGGTCACCGTGCGCGAGGACGGCGCGCATGGCCGGCACCGTACTCACCGACATCCGCGACGCCTTGCCCCCAGCTTGGCCACGTCGCCACCGCTCGGCCGCGAGATCGCCGAGCTGCTCGGTGTAGCTGACCCAAGGTGCGGCCCCCACGCCCGCTACGCCGTAGACGGTCCACGCGACGGCCGCGATGCGTCGACCAACGGCCTCTGCGGGGGGTTGCAGGCTGGGCCGAATGGCGACGTCGGCCTCTCGGCGACCCAGGTCGAACATTCGATCGTGCAGCTCCAACGCGAGCTCGATGCGGGGGTGTGCTTCACCAAACGCGACCAAAGCCGGCAGCAGCGCCGGCAGCAGCGACTCCGGCAGGGTGACCACGACTTCGCCCGAGGCCTGGCGATCGTGACCTCGGACCATGCGTTCGAGCGCGAGCATCTCCTCCTCGACGCGCTCCGCGTGCTCGACGGCGTCACGCCCCACCACCGTCAATGCGTAGCCCTTGGCATCGCGGTCGAACAGACGGGTGCCGAAGTCCGCTTCGAGGGCATCCAGGCGTCGGTAGACCGTCGTCTGGTTGACCCCGAGCTCCTCCGCCGCCGCCGCGATCGTACCTGCACGCGCCACCGCGAGGAAGGTTCGCCAATCGTCCCAGCGCTTCACGAGCTCGCCTATGGCTTGTCGGCAGACGCAGCCGGATCAGGGGCCGACGCCAAGCAGGTCTTGCGAATGGCGGCCAGAATCGCGGCGTCGGGGGCAGGTTCGGTCTTGGGCTCGCCGGTCTCGAGATAGTGGTCGACGAAGGCCTCGGTGGCCTTCGTCATCGCCTCGCCATCGGGCTTGCTCTCGAGGATGGCCGCGCAGGCACCGTCACCGTCCGCATCGAGCTTGTCGCCCAAGGTCGCCAGCGTCTTGCCCCACTCGGTGATCGGCACCGCCACCAACAGCTCGGAGGCGTTCACGCTCTTGCCGGATGGGGGCAGGACGTTGTCCTTTCGCGGCAAGGCCTTCATGTTGGGCAGCTTGGCGACCCGAGGAGGGGCCGGCATCTCGTCGCCGTAGACGGGCATCGTGGTGACCACGCACAACCCCGTGCCCATGGCTGCGGCCTCCCACACGCGCGCCTCGTAGCCCTCGCGGCTGAACAGCCCCTTGAGCATGCGCGGCTTCTCCGGCTGACGCACCGGCAGGGTTCGCTTCAAGGCCGAAGAGATGGGCACCCAACACTGAACCGAACGCAGCTCTTTGGCCGGCAGCTTCGGGTGCGCTGGCGCCCGCGGCGTGGCCGAAGGCACCGCCGTGGGTTGGGTCTTGGGGGGATCGGGCTCGCAGCCGACGAGGAGAAGGGCGATGGCAACGGCTCTCACGCCGTCAGTCTCGCACGAAGGGCGTGAAGCGGACGACTCCCATGCCGGTGAGCCCCGCCGTGCAGGGAGGCGTATCCGCTCCCGCCGGTGCCACATCGGCCCAGAGGTGCTTCATCGGTGAAGTCGCCTTCAGCGCCCCGATCCGCTCGAGCGTGGCCCAGTTGATGATGGGACCGTTGCCGTCGCGAAAGGCCTCCGCGTGTACGTGACCCGAAGCTGCAATGGCCACCCCCACCGCAGTCAGCGACCAGTTGGGCTCCTGCGGCTGCGCATCGCAGAACCAGAGATAATTCTGATGGGGGTAGGCGTCGCAGAGGCTGTCCTCGTGCTTCGAGATGGGGGAGTGCACCTCGTCCGACGCGTCGAGGTCGGAGACGGAGACGAAGTCGTCGATGCAGCCGGGCATCAAGTCTCGAAGCAGGCGCTCGTCGGTGATGATGTCGTCGAAAGACACCACCTTTCCCGTCTTCAGATCGATGGTGCCGGCAGGGCCGGAGCTGTTCAAGGGGTGCGCACCGCCGTAGTCGCTCGAGCTGCCGCGTTCGAGCGTCACGAAGCCGGGCCCGTAGGCCGCGACGTAGGTGGACTCTCCGTGGCTCACGTGATTCTTGCAGGCGGTGACCTCGGGCAACCACGCCCGATAGCCGCCGCTGTCGAGGGCGCGCGTGATGCGCTGGTTGAGGGCTGCCGTGCCGCCGAAGTAGCCCAGGTCGGTCACACGGAGCTCGCACGAGCCGGACGTCTTCTCTCGAACGTAGCTGTAGAGCGCGGGTCGGTCCGCCGGGTGGGGCACCAGGTCGAAGCTCTTGGTCTTGGCCCCCATCGTGAAGGTGCCCGAGAGCACGCCCTTATCGCACTTGCCGCTGAACTGCCCCCCTCCCCGCTCGGTGAAGACGAACGAACCGTCGGCCTTGGCCACCCCCGTCACCGGGATCCCGGGGCCCGGGCTCGCGTAGTGGGTCGCTCCCGCCAATCCCCCCGAGGCACTTCGCTTCAGAACGAGCGCCACATCGGTCCCGCTGCCCCAGACGCCCGGGGTCCCGCCGATCTGTCCCGTGAAGCTACGAGCGAAGTCGCAAGGCATCTCCGGGTTCTGCTCCGGGACCTCGACGCGAAGGAAGCGCCCCGTCTTCGGCTTGGCCAGCTTGGGCCGCCAGGGTTTGGGCTCGGCCGTGCCGTGCGAGGCCTCCAAGTGGGACGGGGGGTCGGGCACGCGCGCGCTCATCACATCCGCCGACGGCGTTGCGGTCGATACCGGCACCACCGTCGTCGCCCTCCCACTGGAGCAACCCGCCACCATCAGGAGCACGACCGAGCACCGCACCGGCCGATGATACCCTGCCCCGTACCGTCCCGCGGGTGAGCCTCGCATGTTCCCCCAACGCGCGATGTTCGCCTCCATCTTCCTCGACGGAGCAGGAAGGCAGCCGAGCCTGTTGCATGGGCGAGCTCGATGCCGTCCCTATTGGGTCAGAGCATCTCTTCGAAGCCGGCGATGTCGTCTTCGAACTGGTACTGCTTCGAGGGGCTCGGCGCCTTGGGGCGAGCACGACGACGACGCTTCACGTCGAGAATGAGGGAGGGCGGGTAGTCCACCTGATACGAGACGCCGAAGGTTCGCTTCTCGCCGGGGGCGAGCGTGATGCTGAAGCGTGCGATCCCCTCGGCGTCGGTGGCCTCCTTGGGCGTGATGCGCACCTGGCTCACCCGGATCTCCGTGTTCTCCGACACCGGGATGCGCTCTGCGAGCACGAGGGACACGGGACGCTTGCCGAGGTTCTCCACCGTGGTGACGAAGGACAGCTTCATCCGGTGCCGGGTGCGCCGTTCGACCGAGCTCTGCTTCCGGTCGAGCTTGCGGGTCAGCTTGACCTGGTCGGCGACGCGGAAGAAGACCTTGAAGCTCTCGCCGGGGGCGACGAAGTCGAGGTCGGTCACCCCGAGGAAGGCGCCATCCTGATAGCGCGATACGCGCCCCGGTAGCAGCGGCTGCCCCACCGCGTTGTTCATCTCCAGGGTGAGCGCCGCGTTCAGCGACTGCTCCGGCGCGGCCACGATCTGCTCCGTCGCGGCGATGGTCTTGCCCCCGATGGGGAGCCGAACCGGGCGCCCGTCGCTTCGCACCACACCCGGCTCGAGGGCCACGAAATGGGCGGTGGTCCCCCTTCTCTGCAGACCCTGAAAAATTTGAACCGTCTTGTCCTGAACGCGCTCGAAGTACTCGAGGTTGCTCTCGTAGAAGCGCTCGAACTGCTGCACGTCGGCCTTCTTGCGCGAGGCGGATTGGTTGAGCGAGTTCCAGTGGCGGTTCTGCTGCTCGTAGGCCTGCTGGGCGCGGCTGAAGGTGGTGGTGCGCGTCACCCGACGCTCGGTCTCTCGCGGCTTGCCGAGCGCGAGCATCTCGAGCTCCGGGATCTGCTCGGCATCCGACGACGACTGGGTCGAGAAGCTGATGTCGGCGTGCCGCCAGTCTTCGCCGGTGGTCTGGGTCACCACCGCGAAGGACGTCAAAGCGACCTTCTCTGGGTGCTGCTTGCTGGCGCGGAGCTCGTGCACCGGCTCCCAGGTTGCGCCCGGCGTCGCGTAGCTCAGGCTCAGCGTCGCGGGTTGGCTGGTCTTGCCCTCCACCGTGACCGTCACCGTCGTCTGCTCGAGCGTGGTCAGCCGCCGTAGCTCCTCGAGCCGCCGCTCGCTCGCCTCGACCTCGGGCTGGAGCTCTTCACGCTTGGCCTGGAGCTCACGCCGCGCCTTGGCCGTGGCACGCAGCTTCTCGGTCACGAAGTCGACGACCTCCCCGTAGCTCGAGACCTTCACGTCGCGGGTCACCGCGTCGGTGGAGAGCTTGTCGAGCGAGTAGACCTTGATCGAGCCGACGTGCTCCTTCTGGGACTCGAGGATCGCGAGCTCGTCGTCCAGCGCTTGAATCTGACGCAGGAGCTCACGGTGCGCCTTCTCCACCTTGCGGAAGCCCTCGTCGCTGGAGCGGGCGAGAAAGTTCCGCTCCACGCTCACGTCGAGGATCTTGCCATGGCTCGTCGCGGCCCGGACCGAGCCCTCGTCGACCCAACCCGGGAGCTGCGCGAAGCGGTACTCGGTGGGCTCCGCCTGCACCGACACTTTGGCCTGCCGGGTCACGATGGCGCGGTCCGAGTAGACCGTCACCTTCGCGATCCGCGAGTCGACCGCGTTCTCCACCGGGGTCTCCTCGACGCCCACGGCCTTCGCGAGCTCGAAGACCTTCGGCGTCGCCGCCGGGTCCTCCGGGGACGGGGTGGGGGGAGGCTGAGGGGGCGGAGGCGCCGCACAGCCGTTCAGGATGATGCCGAGCAGCACCACCCACCTACAAGCCATCGAACCACGCATGGGCGGGATAGACTACGGGCCAGGGCCCGGTTGGGTCTACCAACCCCTCAGACAGGGAGCAGCTTGCTGAGCAGCTTGGCGAGCGGAGACATCGGGATCAGAGGCTTTTCCATCACCGCAAGGAGCATGCACGGCTCCCCGCGGTGAATGGACAACTCGTGCACCAGGTCGGGACCCGCCACGGAAGCATCGCCACGCACGAAGTCGCGGCCGCGATCCGTGAAACCGCCGGTGAGCACGAGGTTGTACTCCATGCCGTCGTGGGTGTGCTTGGGCACGGAGAGCCCGCCGCTCACGACGTTGATGACCACGCCGTAGCCCTTGTGGGCGAGGGGAAGCTGGATCTGACCCACGCCCGGCATGCGCACGGCCCACTCGATTCGACCTCTGGCATCGACCGGCACGTAGCTGCGGAGGGGCTCGGGGATCCGCGCGAGGTTCTCGTCGTGAATCGGCTTTGGCGGGGTGGGGGGATCGATGGGTAGCGCCTCGTCCAGCCGATCGATCAGCGCCTCGAGACCGGCCTCGACGTCGAGCCCTGACGCGTCGACGGGGGCCTCTTCGAGAACCGCGCCCGCGATGACCTCGAGCTCACGAAGCCGAGCTCGGCAGTGTGCGCAGAGCGAGAGGTGGGTGGCGACGAAGAGCGAGACC
>JAUHZF010000619.1 GCA_030426145.1 Polyangia bacterium | reverse complement strand
GCGATCTCGCAGACGTTGGGGGTGCCGTCGGCGAGGTTGCCGTTGTCGTCGTCGGCAGCGAGGGTCTCGACGTACATCGAGGGCATGTCGTCGGCATTGCGTAGCGCACCCGCGAAGAGCTCGGCCGCCTTCGCCGCACCCGCTTCCGGACCCAGCTTGGCGATGAGGAGCTCACGAAGATCCCATAGCGTGCCGCCGATGATGAGACCGTCCGCGTGAACCTCACCTTCGAGGTCGTCGGGCCAACGGTACTCGCCGTTCTGCGGGTTGATCTGGCGCAGCGGCTGGTTCGACTTGAAGAAGCCGCGTCCCATGCCCGAGTCGCTGGTGATGAGCGCCGAATAGAAGTCGCTCGCTCCTTCGCTCAGGGCGCCTTCGAAGTCGCCAGCGCCGATCTGCACCGACTCGCGGTGAAAGCCGTGCCCGAACTCGTGGTAGACGACGTCGGCCAAGCGCCCGGTGTTGTTGCACTGGCCGCTCTCGCGGAAGAAGTTGATCGACTGCCCGTCGTAGAACGCGTTGCAGGAGTCGTTGAGGTTGACGTTCACGGGGAACTGCTGATTCACCCATGTGAGGTCGGGGGCGATGACGGTGGCAAAGTCCTTCGCAATGGTGGTGTGGATGAAGCCGTTGAGCTGAGCGTCGCCGAACTCCGAGCCCGATAGGTCCCACGTCACGCTGCTCGCGTCGTTGAGGGTGAAGGTATCGGTGGCATCGCTTCCGGCCTCGTTGTTCACGTTGACGCGGGCACTCGTGGTGGTGGCGAGCACACTCACTGACGCCGGCGTGAAGGAGAGCAGGCCATTCGCGTCGGCCGTGGCCGGCTGGCCGTCGATCTGAACCTGAGCTCCCGCCGCTGGGGCGTCGTAGCGCACGTCGCCCGGGCGACGCTCCGGCACGTTGAAGAGCAGGGTTCCGTTCGCGAAGCGCAGCGTCTGCTCACGCGCGACGGGCGCGCCGTTGGAGGCGTCGAGGTAGACGTCCCACCGGCTGACCGGCGACTTGGTCTCGACCTCGACCTTCATGACCACGCGGTACTGCGGTGCGTTGCCCTGCTCGATGAGCGGCAACACCATGGGGCCCTCGAATCCGCGCACGATGCCGAGGGTGTTCAGCTCGGCCTCGACCCACGTGAGCCCCTCGGTCTGGGCGGCGTTCTGATCGACGATGGTCGTGGGCGAAGTGACGCCCACGTTGGGGACGGCCTTGCTGGCGATGGTGAAGAGCCGGTCGTTCTTGAACCGGAAGCTGAGCTGGCCGCCGACCACGCGCATCCCGTCCTTGAACTGATGGAAGCCGACCACACGCTGGCCGTTGCGGGTCTCGTTGCTCACGACCTTGAAGTCGGCGAGCGCCGTGCCCGGCGCGAGCAGGTCGAGGTGCTTGGCGAGGAAGGCTTCGGAGAAGGCGAGGGCTTTCTGGTCGTCGGCCACGGTGCCCGGGGCGTCGATGCCCTGACCCCAGATGCGGTGCGCGACGCCGGTGTCGGCATCCCAATGAGCCACCCAGGACCCGGGGTAGGTGCGACGGAAGCGCGCCCAGGCCGGCGCCGACCGACGGGGGGCCTGTTGCGTCACCGTGCGCTGGGTGCGCAGCACGGTGGCGGGGGAGAGCAGGCCGCTGTCGAAGCCCTGGGGTTGCTGGATGCCGTACGCCTCGCCCCCCACCAGAACGGTGGAAGCGAGCACGGCGGCAGCGATGTGGTGACCGCGAATCATGTGCCCTCATGGTAGCAACCCTTAGGCCATCTGTAAGGCTCCAACATGATTAGTGTTGTTGTGGGTTCGCCCGGTTCGCTAACACCCGTGGAGAGGGCGCGTTAGCGGATGCACACGACGGGGTTCCGCCCCCATCAGAATGTTCCTGGCGCAGGGTTCTGAAGCTCGCTCCAGACGGTTGCGAGGGCCGTGCTATAGGGCCGTGCATGGGGAGAGAGCCCAAGCGGCATCGCGAGCTCATCCAGGCCATCGACGCCGTCGTCGACAGTTACGATGGGTCGAAGGAGACCGACAGCCTCGAGAGCGCGGCCCTGCCGAACCGCCGTGCGGTGGTCGAAGCCTTTCGCCACATCCAGTCCGCGCTCTTCGTCGGCTTCTACGCCACGCGGGCCCTCACCAACGACAACCTGCGGCTCGTGCTCGCCGAACATCTGCACCCCGCCTACGAGATCCTGGTCGAGCAGATCGAGCGGGCCGTGACCTACGAAGCCAAGCGCGGCTGCCCGATGGAGGTACCCGACGGGTGGAGCGAAGAGGCCGTGCTCACGCTCTATCGAAAGTTCCCGCAGATGCGCATCTGCCTCGCCGCAGATGTGAAGGCCGCCTACCGCGGAGACCCCGCGTCGCGCAGCATCGAGGAGGTGGTCTTCAGCTACCCGACCACCGAGGCCATCACGGCTCACAGGGTGGCCAAGGTCCTCTACGACATCGGCGTTCCGATGGTGCCGCGCATCATCGCCGAGTACGCC
>JAUHZF010000013.1 GCA_030426145.1 Polyangia bacterium | reverse complement strand
GGGAGGCGGTGTCGGGGTTCGCGAACCGGTACGTCGCCCGAAAGTCGATGGCGTAGGTCGGGAACCAGAGCAGTCCCTTTCGCCGCTGCTCGAAGTCGAGGTTCACGTCGATGTCCGAGCCGCGAAGCGGCGCCGTCATGCCCGGAGGGGTGTCGGACGGGGTCGCGTCGGCCTCGGCCGTGGCGGGCTCGTCCGTGTCGACGGGACGCGTGGTCGACGGCGCGTCATCCGCCGCCTCGTCCGCTGCCGCTGGGGTGCCGTCCTTCGCCGCCGGGCGCGCGTCGGCGGTGGGCACGACCACCTGGGCCGTGGGTGGGAGCTGCGTCATCGACGGCCCCCACAAGAGCTGCACTTCCTCCTGCAAGGACCAGTCGCGCTCGCCTCCTCGGTGGGTCAGCGTGCCCCCGAGGATCATCCATGCGAGCGCACACCCGGCCCAGATGAACCCGATCGCCATCAATCTGCGCATGCCACGTCTCCTGCTCGGCTCGTCCGCGAGCCGCTTTGGTGTGCGATGGGGCCGAAACGCCCCACTGCGTGGGCTTCATTCCCACGCGCCAACCGTGCCAAGCGCAGATGGTTGGGTCGTGCAGATGGCGTGAAAGGATCGCGGAGACCCCATGGACGCGGCATCGGGGCAGACGGAGCGCGCCGTCCGTGGAAGGGTCGGGCCGTGGTTCTGCAGCGACGCTTCTCGGTCAAACTCCTGCTCATCTGGGGCCTGCGCATCGGCCTGCCCGCGATGTTCTGGGCGATCCTGGTCTTCGGGCTCTACGCGACGGTGAAGTGGCAGTTCCTACGCGTGCCCTTCCTCCCCATCGCCACGGTCGGCACCGCGGTCGCCTTCTACGTAGGCTTCAAGAACAACGCCGCCTACGAGCGCTTCTGGGAGGGACGCAAGATCTGGGGCGGCATCGTCAACTCGAGCCGTACCTGGGCCACCAACGTGCAGAGCTACATCTGCCCCGGCGACGACTCCGACGAAGCCAAGGAACTGCGGCGCGACCTCATCTACCGACAGCTGGCCTGGATCAACGCGCTGCGGCTCCAGCTCCGCAAGACCTCCCGCTTCTTTCACAAACCCGCACGCACCACCAAGCTACGCCTGGCGCGGCATGCGGAGGCGATGCGCAACGACTGGGACAAGGAGCTGTCGCCTTTTCTCGACGACGACGAGCTGACGCGCAGCAAGACCGTCGCCAACGCCGCGACCCACATGCTGACCAAACAAGGCGCCATCCTCGCGCGCCTCGTGAACGAGAAGCGCGTCGACCTCTTTCACCAGATCGCCATGATGGAGGTCGTGGAAGAGCTCTACACGCTCCAGGGCAAGTGCGAGCGCATCAAGGCGACCCCCTTCCCTCGCCAATACGCCGAGTACAGCCGGCTCTTCGTTCGGGTGTTCAACGTGCTGGTCCCCTTCGGCTTGCTCGACGTCTTCGCCGGACACGTCGACGCGGCCACGTCTGCGCTGCAAACCTGGACCCCCATCATTCCGATGGTGCTCGCGAGCGCGCTCGTGAGCTGGGTCTTCACCACGATGGAGGGCATCGGCGACTCGAGCGAAGACCCGTTCGAGCGCAGCATGAACGACGTGCCCATGAACGCCCTCTGCCGCGTCATCGAGATCGACCTTCGCCAGATGCTCGGCGAGACCGAGGTTCCCGAGAAGGAACAGGCGGTCGACGGCATCCTCTACTGAGGTCGGGACCACGCCGCGCGTCGGTACACCGACGGCGACACGCCGTAGTGCTTTCGGAACACGCGGCTGAAGTGGCTCGCGTCACGGAATCCCCAGCGGGCCGCGATGTCGGCCGCCGTGCGGGTCGGCTCGAGCCTCAGTCCTTCTGCGGCTCGCTCGAGCCGCATGGCGCGAATGTGTTGGGCCATGGTCTTTCCCGTGTGCTCACGCACGCGCCCGTCGAGATAGCGCCGGCTCACGCCCTGGAGCTCGGCGACGTCGGAGGGTTGCAGTCCGGGCTCGCCGAGGCGGGCGAGGATGTCACGTAGGGCGCGATCGACCCGCTCGTGCTCCACGTCGGGCCGTCGGGGACCTAGACCCAACGACTCGAGAAGTAACGACAGGGCCCCTCGAGCCGTGGGTGCTGCGAGCTCTGCCCGCGCAGCGATGCTCCCGACCAGCTCGGCCACGATGCGCTCGCCTGCATGACCACGACCGCGGCTGACCGCCGGGCGGAGGTCGAGTCCGTGATGCAAACGCTCCAGACGCTCACGGGGGAGGCGGAGCTGGAGCTGTCTACCGGAGCTGCTGGCCAGCTCGAAGCTCGAGCCCGCGTCGACCCAAGTGAAGTTGCCAGGCCTGAGGCAAACGCGACGGCCCGCCTGCTGAACCACCGCTTCGCCCTCGGAAACGGCGAGCAGCTTGACCATGCCCTCCCCGTCGACGGGCTCGATGCGGACCGAGAAGGATGGCAACGCGACCCAGAAGAGCTGGGTATCCGACTGGCTGACCTCGTTGAGGAGCAGCTCGGGCGGTGGGGTGCTGTGACGAATGACGTGCACGCGGGGTTCCAGGATGTGCCATTCGCGACGCACGAACGGAACAGGCACCAGGCGGCGGCGCTGCACACATTCTAGGCATGAAGCCAGGCCCCGCCAGTCCCGCCATCGCACGCATCCCCATCATGCCCTTCGGCATGGTCAACGCCTTCGCGCTGATCGGCCCCGAGAAGGTCGTTCTCGTCGACGCGGGGTTGCCCGACACCGTCCCCCGCTTCGACGAGGTGCTCAAACGCCACGGACGCGCGCTCTCCGACGTGTCGCTCATCGTCGTGACCCATGGACACATCGACCATGCGGGCGGGGCGTGCCAGCTACGCGAAGCGACCGGCGCCCCGATCGTCGCGCATCGCGCCGAGCTTCCCTACCTCGGGGGTACTCAGCCACCACCCTTCTGTCCCACCGGGCCCTTCGGTCGGTTCTTTCTCCGCACGGGCGCGCCGCGCGCTCCATGGCGGCACTTCGAGCCCGACATTCAACTCGACGACGAGCCCCTCGACCTGACCGACTTCGGCCTCGATGGACACGTCGAGGCGACCCCCGGGCATACCCCTGGCTCGCTGTCCGTTCGCGCCCCCGCAGGCGCCGCGCTCGTGGGCGACATGCTCGCTTCGGGAGTGCTGCTCGGCGGACTCTTCATGACCGGCCGACCCAAGCGACCTCCCTTCGAAGAGCGCCCCGACATCGTGGCCCGCGAGATCGAACGCTTGGCCTCGGAAGGTGCGACCGACTTCTACCTCGGCCACGGCGGACCGCTGCCGGTGAAGACGGCCCTTCGGCACGCGAAACGACTGCGCGAGCTGGCGTCCTAGGTTGGACGCCATTCGGATGAGGCGGTCTCGGGCTCGTGGTGCTCGATCTCGTGGGCGGTCTCGGGCTCGTGGCGCTCGGGCGTTCGCGTCCTCGTCCTCGTGGGCGCTCGTCCTCTCGGGCGGTCTCGACCCTTCACGCTTCGCGGAAGTCATCCCCGCGCCCAAAGCACGACTGACTCCGCGGAGTCGCAGATATCTCGCGCGTTGACCTGCAGAGCCCCGGACGTTGAACGTCTGCAGGGGTTGAACGTACCAAAAAGTCACGTTCGAGCGCCGCAGACTCGGTCTGCCCCTCCCCAACGTCCTCATCCGGGACGTTCAAACCCCGCAGGCGTCGAACGTCCCCAAGCCGAAGCGAAGCGCGACACTGGCGCCCCCCAACGACACGATGGCTGTCGTTCCGGCCTCCCAGGGGCGCCTTCGGCACCTCAACGACAGCCATCGTGTCCTTCCGACCCCGCAGTGCGACCGAAGCCCCCCTGCGGGTTCGAGGTTCGAGGTTCCAGGTTCCAGGTTCGAGGTTCCAGGTTCGAGGTTCGAGGTTCGAGGTTCCAGGTTCGAGGGCGAGAACGAGGGTGAGAACGAGGGTGAGAACGAGGGTGAGAACGAGGGTGAGAACGAGGGTGAGAACGAGGGTGAGAACGAGGGCGAGAACGAGGGCGAGAACGAGGGCGAGAACGAGGGCGAGAACGAGGGCGAGAACGAGAATGGGTCCTAGGGCCGGCATCGCGGGGTTGACGGGTCTTAGATTCCACTTTGAGTCGCGGTGTCGGCTTCGGGCGGAGAGCTATCGCCGCAGCGGCGGTCTGGGTATTCTCGTGCGAATGAACTGGCTTCGAACGCTTTCTTTGCTGAGCGCCGGTGTGGTCGTGGCTGCGTGCGGCAGCACCAGTAGCGACACCACCGGGACGGGTGGCGCCACGTCTAGCAGCACGGCCAGCTCCAGCAGCTCGGCCAGCAGCAGCTCTTCCGCCGGCGGCATGACCGGCACCGGTGGCACGGGTGGTACCGGCGGCACCTCCGGAACCGGTGGCACGGGTGGTACCGGCGGCACCTCCGGAACCGGTGGCACGGGCGGTACCGGCGGCACGGGTGGCACGGGCGGCACAGGCGGAATGACCGGCACCGGCGGCTCTGGCGGCACCGGCGGAACCGCCGGCTCAGGTGGTTCGGGCGGTATGGCTGGAACTGGCGGCGCCGGCGGCATGATGGGTTCCGGCGGCATGGGCGGCATGGGCGGGAGCAACCCTTGCGCCCCGTTCGTGGAGTCGGCAGCACCGACGCCGAGCCCCACGCATCTCGCCGGCGTGACCGTGAGCACCCTCGCGGGGTCGAGCACGGCGGGAGGAACCGATGGGACTGGCGCAGCCGCCACCTTCACCAACCCCGCGAGCGTGGTCATCGAAGCGGGGACCGGTGACCTCATCGTCGCCGAGTACGATCCCAACCGTCTCCGTCGCGTGACCACGGCCGGCGTGGTGACCACGGTCTTCACCGGCGCGGGCAACTTCAACCGCCCGTTCGGCATGGCCTGGGGCCCCAACGGCAGCCTCTGGGTCCAGACGGATCGGAACACGAGCAACCAGCTCAACCAGGGCGCGGTGTTCCGCATCGACAACCTCGCGACCCCTGCGCCCGTGCTCATCTTCGAGAACGACGGTCGCTCGCGTGGCCTCGCCGCGCTCGGCATGAACATGGCCATGGTCGATGTCGACCGGCACTACGTGCGCGAGCTCACCAACCCCAACCCGGCCATGCTCAACGTGCTCGCCGGTATCTCGATGTGCCAAGGCTTCGTCGACGGCACGGGCCCAGCGGCTCGCTTCGAGTTCCCCATCGGCGCGGCCGTCATGTCGAACGGCGACATCGTGGTGGCCGACGTGGGCAACCACGCCATCCGGCGCATCACGAGTGCCGGCGTGGTCACGACCGTCGCTGGCAACGGCTCGCCAGGCTGGGTGGACGGCACGCTCGCGCAGGCCCGGTTCGACCTGCCTGCCGACGTCGACGTCGACAGCCAGGATCGCATCTACGTCGCCGACCGCGGAAACGGCAGCGTCCGCCGCATCGACATCACGGGCGACACGGTGGTCACGCTGGCCGGCGACGGCACGCTGGGGTTTGCCGACGGTGCCGGAGCGACGGCTCGCTTCTACGGGATGGAGGGCATCGCGGTCGATGCTACCGCCAACCACGTCTACGTCGCCGACGGAAACGGCGGCGAGCCCCAGGCCTTCCACCGCATCCGAGATATCTCAGTGCCGTGACATCCAGCGCAGTGCGCGCCGTCAGCCTCCCCAAACGTCGACGACTCTGCGCGCCCGCTCGGCGAAGTCGGCCTGGTGGTAACGCGCGAAGGCATCCCAGGTGCAAAGGCTCGCTAGGTCGATCACGCTGTCGACGAAGAGCCTGCCATCGAGATGGTCGAGCTCGTGCTGGAAGGTGCCGGCGGTGAGGCCCTTGACCTCCATGTCGACGGGCTGGCCCTCACGGTCGAGCCCCGTCACGCGGGCATGAGGGTAGCGTGGCACCAGGCCACGCAAGTTGGGCACGGACAAGCAGCCTTCGTAGTTGTCGAAGGTCAGCTTGGTGAGGGGAGTCACGACGGGATTGACCAGCACCGTGAGGGGGATCTTCGGCTTGTACGGGTAGCGCGGATTGTCGCTCACCTCGATGGCGCAGATCCGCAGAGGCCGAAACACCTGGTTGGCGGCGAGGCCCGCACCATTGGCGTCGCGCATGGTGGCGATGAGGTCGTCGATGAAGGTCTGGATGGCCTCGCTCTTCACCTCTTCGGCGGGAACGGGCTCGGCAATCTGGCGGAGCACGGGCTCTCCGATCTGGGCGATTTTCAGCAGCGTCACGGCATGCACTCTACCAGCCTCCGACTACCCTTGCGCGGGATGGCCGTCTGTCTCTTCCGTCTCGATGACGAACCGCTCCCCGTGAAAGATCTGCGGAGGCTGGCGGACCAAGTCGCTGACGTCACGCCCTACGACGCGTCGCGCATGGCCGAACGCACCGTGCTCGTCGAGGACCTCACCGGCGCGGCGGCCGAACGCATCCAGCTCGCGCTCGCGGAGCTGGGTCATCCCGTCGACGTCGTGTCCGACGCATGGTTGAAACTGCCACGCGAACGTCGGTGTCGGCGCGCACGGGTCACCGCGGCCGGCCTCGTGGTGGAAGACACCCACGGCGACGAGCGACGAATCGACTGGGACGCCGTGCGCGTGGTCGCGGCGGGTTGCGCACCCAACACCGAGCAGCTCTCGCTCGCACTCATCACGACCGCACCCGTCGCACGCTACGTCATCGACCCCGACGTCTTCGACGGGCGCGCCGAGGGGGCTTCCTCGCTCGAGCGCCTCGCCGCGTGGCTGCGCGACGTGGTCGCCCACGCCCCGCGCGTCACCCTCGACCTGCATACCCGTCGATGGCTCGAGCGCGGCCGCCCCGTGCCCTACAGCACCCTCCACGGCATGGATCGAAGTCTCGCCTGGCAGCTCTGGAGGCATCACGGAGCCGGTGCAGCGAGCCGCGGGGATCTCGACGCGCGGACCACGCCCTTCGTGGAACGCGACGAGGACAAGACCTTCACCGAGCGCGCCCGCGCGCGGAGCGCCGAGCGGGTGATCGAGAGCTACGGCCAGTCCGAGGCCACCCACAACGAGAAACGCAAGCGGAACGAAGCCCTGCTGGCGGTGCTCATCCTCGGGCTCTGGGTCCTGACGTGGAACTTCGGGCGCTACGGATCCTACATGTACGAGGGTGAGCTCGAGCTGCTCTGGCCGCTTCTCATCGGGGGCGGGGTCCTGGGCTTCTCGTTCTGGCGCCGCTGGGGCTAGGTCCCAACGACGATTCAAGTTGCTCGGGCAGTGGCCGTTCGGAAGGTCATGGTGTTCCGACTCCGCTCGCCGGCGCAAAACAACTCGCGGCGACCGAAGCGAATGAGGCGTCCGCCCCGCTACATGCGTGAATACGCAGAGCTCATGGACGAGATGGGCCTCGAGGGCTTTCGGCGCTACGCCGGCCCTGTGCTCGTGGGGGCCGGCATGGTGGGGCAGCTCGAGGACAAACACGACCGCCGACGGCGCACCCACGCCATGGAAGAGATCCAGGGCGAGGCCATCCCCGTGCAGAGCCTGCTCGACCGCGTGTGGCCGCTACGCTCGGGGGACCAACCCGTCGACGACCGCTTCATCGCCGTCGGCCACAGTCACGACGCCGATGTGGTGATCCCCGACTACAGCCTGTCGTCGCTCCACGCCGCCTTCACCAAGACGCGTCCGGTGACCGTCACCGATCTCCGCAGCCTCAACGGAACCTACGTGAACACGGTGCTCGTGCAGCCGCGGTCTTTCGTTCAGCTCGGCAATGGGGATGAGGTGAGAATCGGGCGCCTGGTCCTGCGCTACCACGACGGCCCTGGGTTCCTCGTCGCGTTGCGCGAGCTCGCCTGAAGGCCCATCCTCGGGCCCTTGGCTGCGGCTGTGCTTCGGCCCCTGCTCGGCAGTGGTACCGTCGCCCCATGCCGAACGAGAGGGGGTCGTGCAAAGGCTTGATCGCAGGGGTGGGGGTTCTGGTCCTCGCCGCCGTAGGAGGCATCGCCGCCTACTTCGCGTGGTTCGCTGGGCCATCGTCCCGACTCAGCGCCAGCGTGCCGAGCGACGTCGAGCTCTTCGTGGAGATGACCAGCCTCCGCGACACCGTGAAGGCCGCCAGCAAGGTCGTTTGGCTCGACCTGTCGAAGTTCGACCACGAGGTTGGCGTCGACAAAGCCAAGGAGGCGCTCGAAGAGGGGTTCGAGCTCGACGGCGACGACGCCGAGGCCCTGGTGGGCAGCCTTACCGGGTCGGCCTTTGCCGCCCGGGACCTGGGCAAAGCCAAGGGAGAGGTCGCCCTCCTGTTGTCGTTCGCGGACGCAGCGCCCGTCGAAGCACTGCTCGGCACCGACCGCTTCGAGAAGGACGGCGACGTGGCTGGCGGAACCCGCTACCTGGTCGAAAAAGGTGAAGACGCCGATGCCCCCTTCGCTTCGATGGAGTTCGAGGAGGACGACGACGACATCCTCGTGTGGTTCGCCGACGCAAAGACCCTGGTCTTCGGCGACGAGAAGATGGTGGAAGACGTGGGCGCGGTCCTCTCCGGTGCGCAGGACGCGCTGGCCAAGACCGACGGTTGGAAGCAGGCCGAGGCCGGCTCGGGTCACGGCATCATCTGGATGAGCGGCGACGCCATCGAGGAGGTGGCCGAAGACGGCGGCAAGGGCGTGAAGGACATCGTCGAGGATGCTGGCGCGCTCACGGGCTCGATCGACATCGTGCCCAACGGCTTGCTCGTCGACGTCGCCGTCGACCTGTCCGCAGAGGCCCTGGAAGATCTGCCCGAGGACATGCCCACCATCGACCTCCCGCGCCGGCTCCCGCGCGAGACCGTGTACTACACGGCGACGGCCGTTCCCGGGATGGCGGGCAAGGAGTTCGAAAAACAGCTCTTGAAGTACGCCGAGAAGGGGGACGAGCGGGCGGCAAAGAAGCTGGAGAAGGCGCTCGACGAGCTGGAGGAAGTCGCGGGCTTCGACCTGCCCGACCTCATGGATGCCCTCGGTGATCAGGTGCTCTTCGCGGTTGCGCTCGAAGACAGCTTCGCCTTCGACCCCGACGACGAACCCAAGGAGATGATCGAAGACGCGGCATTCGCCCTTGTGGCGACGGTGGGTGAGGACAAGGACGCCGAGGAGGTTCTCGAGGCGCTCCGGAAGAAGGTCTTCGAAAGAGAACCCTTCGACAAGCTCTACGAGGTCGACGAAGAGGACGACGGATTCGACGCCGACCCCGTCGATGAAGCCGAGAAGAAGGGTTTCCCGCCCGTGCGGGTTCGCATCAAAGACGGGCGCATGCTCGTCACCGCGGGAGGCCTGGCCGACCGCTTCGTGGAGGCCGTCTTCGAGGGCAAGAACACCCTCGCCGACGAGCCCGCGCACGAGAAGAGCATTGAAGCTCTGAAGCGCAAGCCCTGGTTCCTCACTTGGATCGACGCGGGGCGAGTCGGCAAGCTCGCCCTCGAAGCAGCCGAGGACCGCATGCCAAGGGTCGAGGAGAGCATCGACGCCTTCGAAGAGGAGACCGGTCTGGAGCTCGATGCCTTCAGGCTCGAGGGCGAGCAGCGGATCACCGGTGTGATGGCGGTCGGGGCGGAGCGAAAGGGAGACCGGGTCATCGCCCACCTCGAGATGCTCAACCTCCCTGGGATCATGCCGGCCCTCGGCATCTACGGCGTGCGGCGCTACCTCGCGGCGTCGAAGTCCTCCGAAGCCAAGAACACCATCGGCGCCATCTCACGCGGGGCCATGGCCGCCTACGAGCGCGAGTCGCTCGACGTGGACGCCGCGGTCGCCCACCAGCTCTGCAAGAGCGCGCCGGCGGTGCCGGCCACGGTCCCGAGCGGGATGAAGTACCAACCCAACAGTGGCGCCGACTACGAAACCGGCGACGCGACCACCGGATGGCGGTGTCTCAAGTTCAGCATGACCCAGCCGCACTACTATCAGTACCAATACGTCCAGGGTGGTCCCTACAAGGGTCCCAAGCGCGGCGGACCCGATCCTGGTCCCGACGGCTTCGAGGCGTCAGCCGAGGGAGACCTCGACGGTGACGGCAAGACGAGCCTTTTCACCCGCACCGGGAAGATCGTGAACGGGCGCCTGCGCATCGACACCCAGATCTTCGTCTCCGACGAGTTCGAGTAGGTGCCCACGCCCTGCGATCAAGAGCGCTGGGCGTTCTTCGACGTCATGGCGACGAGCCCCTGGCCCGCGCCGTGGCGACGGCTGGGCGCGCCCCCGGGAATGACGGTCGGCTACGCCACCGAGCTCGATGGGATCCGCATTCCCGCCGCGTACTCCTCCACGGAGCTCCACGCGACGGCGGATGCCGTGCTCGCCCTCGTGCTGGATTCGAGAGGAACAGGTCTCGCGGGATCCCTGCTCGAGTGGACCAGCGAGCCCCTCGACGAACGACGCCAGCGGGTGCGGTACGTCGTCGCCATGCCGAGACCGTTCCGACCGAGGGTCTTTCACGTGCTGCAAACCTGGGGTCGCGACGGCGACGTGCATTGGCTCCACGCGCAGGATGCCCGGGAAAGATCGGAGGCCCCTCCGGGGCAGGTGAGCGCACGCCTTCATCGCGCCGACTATCGCCTCACCGTGCGACCGCAGGGCGCGCTGCGCGTGGAGCGACTCCTCGCGGTGAACCTAGGATTGCCAGTGCCGATCCGGGTGTTCGCACACCTGCTCGGCCGCGAGCAGATCGCCGACGTCAGGCGCATGAAAGCCGCCCTTCTTCGTTCTAGGGAAGGTGGGGCACGAGCCGACTGAGCCACCGCGCCACGACGTGGGTCGCGTCCTCGACGGCTTCCGGGGGGATGGCGACGGTCCAGACGACACCGGGCTGGCCCTCGCGACGGCGCACGGTGGTGGCCACGAGCGGCGTGACCCCGCGATGCGGGGCATCGTCGAGCCCCGCCTGAAGCAGTCGCCGCGGTCGGCGTAGGAAGGGCGAGAGCATCGCCACGCCGGGAACGCCGAACGAGCGCAAGCTGGTGAAGCCTCCGGCTGGCGTCGACTGCAAGACCTTCAGCGATGGTCGCGCGGAGAGCTGATCGGGTCCCGCCTCACGCACCGCGATGAGGCGCTGCGTGAGACTGGGCAGATCGGCCCCGAGACCGACCCACGTCTCCACGCCGTGGGTAGCGACGACGAGATGCGCTTCGACCTCACGCGGCGCTCCCTTGGGTCCGAGGGGAGCCTGGAACTGCAACCGGTAGTGGCTGGCCCCCGGGATCCCGCGCACGGCACGGCGGCGATCGATGTGTGGCACCTCACGCTTCAACTCGGCCTCGAGGGCGTCGCGAACGCGACCGCGCTCCAGCACCGCGGCGAGGCTGTCGAGGTGGGGCACCCAGGGAGGCCGACCGCGCTCCGACACCCCGAACACGTACCAGTCGAACCCTAGCCGGGCGCGCCACGGTGAAGCCTTCTCGTCGATGCCGGTCGCGCTCACCCAAGGGGCGGAAGGCGGAACGAGTCGGGTCACGAAGTCGGACAGCTGTCGGCGTTCGATGGGGGTGCCGATCGCTTCGGCGTCGAGCCATGCGCCGAAGAGTCGCGCACCGAGGGCGGCGGGGTGCTCGTAGGCCGTGGCATCGGCTCGACCAAACGCCGCCGTCGTGGCATCGGCCGGGAGTCGGCCGAACATGTCGGGTGCGGTCGTGTCTTCGCCGGCGAGCACCCGCTGCACCGACCAGCTCGTGGCGCTGCGGAAACGGAGCTCGACCTGCAGCTCCATGCCCGAGCCGTCGGCGTCGTGCAGCTCGAGGGTCATACCGTCGAGGTCGGTCCCGACGTCGACGAGCTCGCGGGTCATGGCGCTCGACATGGCCTCGAGCGCGGTTTCGAGCGCCGTGTCGCCTTCGGCGAGGTGGTCGACGACGAAAGCGACCCTCGCCAACTCTTCGGCCCAGCGTGGGCCGTAGTGCGCGAGCAGGGGCTTGAGGTCGAGGTCGAGGCGCACCGCCGCGTCCGCTTCCACCTGCCGCGGGAGCTGACGCGCCACGTAACCCGCGAGCGTGGGCAGCCGACCGGCGAGATCGGTACACACGAGGCGAGCCGGACTCGCCTTCGCGGTGGCGATCGCACATGCGGGTCCGAGGCCTTCGTCGCCCACCTGCCACACGCCAGCTGCGAGACGGCGCACGGGCCCCGCGGCCAGCGCGTCGTCGAGCGAGGAGAGACCGATCGACAGCGCGGGGATGAGCACCGGGGCCTCGCGGCTGGTCTCGACGTCGGCCACCACCACGAACTCGATGGGCTCATCGAGGGCCGCGTGCGGGGCCAGCCCACGCAGCCCCGGACCGAGACCGAGCGTCGTCGCCGACTCGCGCATCGAGGTCGCACGCGAGGCATCGCCCGCCGCCGCGAGCAGGAGCGCGGCCGGCTTTCGCCACCTCGCGCGCAACACGACGGGGCCGGGTGAATCCACCGGAGGAGGTACGCGGTCCTCGGGCAAGATCACGGGAGGCCGAACCTCTGGGCGCGCCGGCGCTTCGGCCGTCGTGAGTGGGCGGGCCGCGTCCGGCGGCACGTTGGTTCCCGGACACGCGGTCAAGAGCCCCAAAGCGAGCCAGCACCAGCGCATGCACAGGACATAACGCTCCCGGGCAGCGGAAGCATGTCTCAGTTCGCGCTCGGACCTCGGTAGAGGGTATGACGGGTTCGTGAGTGAACTACGCGTCTGGGCCCCATCAGCCAAGACGGTGGAGCTCGTCCGAGCTGACGAGCGAACGCCGCTGACCCGCGACGGAGAGCACTGGACGGGACCTCGTCCTGCCGTCGGAGAGGACTACGCCCTCTCGCTCGATGGAGGACCGCCCCGGCCAGACCCGCGCGCGCCTTGGCTCCCCGCGGGCGTGCATGGCTTCGCGCGCGTGCCCGAGCTACCGCCGCTCACCGCCGAGGCCCCGGCCTATGGGCTCGACGACGCCATCATCTACGAGCTCCACATCGGCTGCTTCACCGAAGCCGGAACCTTCGACGGCGCCATCCCGGAGCTGAAACGTCTCGCCGAGCTCGGGATCACCCACGTGCAGCTCATGCCGGTGGGCGCCTTCCCCGGCCGCTGGGGCTGGGGCTACGACGGGGTGGGACTCTTCGCGCCGCAGGAGGCATACGGCGGCCCGGCCGGGCTGCGTCGACTCGTCGACGCCTGTCACCGCGAAGGGCTCGGGGTGCTGCTCGACGTGGTCTACAACCACCTCGGCCCCGAAGGGAACTACCTCCGAGACTTCGGGCCGTACTTCTCGTGGCGTCACCGCACGCCGTGGGGCGAAGGCATCAACCTCGACGAAGCCCTGTCCGACGAGGTCCGCGCCTTCATCGTGGACAACGCCGCCATGTGGATCCGCGACTACGGCTTCGACGGACTACGCCTCGATGCGACCCATGCCCTGCTCGACACCAACGCGACCCACATCCTCGAGGCCATCGGCGAGGCCGTCGCCTCCGCGGGGGCCGAGCGGGGGATCTCCCCCATTCTCATCGCCGAGCAACTCACCAACGATCCATGGGTGGTTCGGTCGCGGGGCGATGGCGGCCCGGGCATGGCGGCGCAGTGGTCGGACGACTTCCACCACGCGTTGCACGCCTTGCTCTCGGGTGAGTCACGCGGCCCCTTCGGCGACTTCGGAGAGATGCACCACCTGGCTCGTTGTCTCACGGCGGGCTGGTACTTCGACGGTCGCCACTCGAACCACTACCGACGCTCGTTTGGTCGACCTTACGACCTCGCCCTCGGCGGACACCGCATCGTGGCCTACAACCAAAATCACGACCAGGTGGGCAACCGCGCCGTCGGCGAACGCCTCATCTCCCTCTGCGGTCCCGAGCGCGCCCGCATCGCCGCCGCGATGACCCTGCTCGGACCAGGCACGCCCATGCTCTTCATGGGAGAGGAGTACGGCGCGACCACGCCCTTCCAGTTCTTCGCCGACTTCGCCGACGAGGGCTTGCGGGGCGACGTCGAGCGCGGCCGGCGCCGCGAGCTGAAGGAGCAGGGCTTCGGCGAAGCCGTACCGAGCCCCCACGACGAGCAGACCTACCTCCGCTCCAAGCTCGACCGCCGCGAAGCCGACCCCGAAACCGAAGCGCTCTACCGTGACCTCATCGCCCTGCGCCGTCGAACGCCAGCCCTGCGCGACGGTGACCTGACGGCGGTCCGCGTCGAGCACGGACCCCGATGGCTGGCCATGCAACGCGGTGACGTCGTCTTCGGGTTCAACCTCGGCCCCGAGCCCGTGACCATACCCACCGACGGCGTCCCCCTATTGGGCGATCCGTCCCCCGAGCTGGGCACCGACCGATTTGGTGTGTGGCGCGGCGCGCTCTCCAGCGGCTAGGTGGACAGCATCTCGGTATCTCGTTCCCCAGGGAGATCCCCCCAGAAATCACAGACCTCGTCCCCGGGACCCTTGATGTCGGAGATGGGGACCAGTGGTCTTCGGGCGAACCGCGTAAGTCCCCGACCCAGGGACCCTTGATCTCCGACCCGGGGATCCTTGCTTTCGGACCCAGGGACCCTTGTCTCGGACCGGGGGATCGACGTTCCGGAGCGGGGGACCAACCTGAAGAGCGCAGCGGCGGCGAAGCTGGCTGCCCCCCACCAACTGGAGGCAGATCGAAGAAAAAGACGGACGACCGCCTCATCCCGGTCACCTGAGCCGCGCCAGAGCGGACGACAAGGCGTCAGCTCAACGCGACTGTCGGCCACCTTACACCGTCCGACGTCTCCGAGCGGTAGGCGGTTGACCACCGCACCTAACGGAGGTCATGCCGGTGGCCTATCCATCCGTCATTGCAGGCACCTTCACCCGTGGTCACCTATCTAGGTGCTTGGCGGCCCCCCTACCACATCGACGAACTTCGCTCCGAGACAACCGACGCTCTCCATGGCTTCCCTGACATCGGCCGAGACGATCAGCGCGACCCGCCAACCATCGATGCGAAAGAAATGAGCGTCCCTAGGGATGCGCTCGCAATCAACAACAAGGTTCGTCACCTGACGATACTGCCCCGCGAGGTCGGCCCGATGGTCATTCTTGGTCCACTTGAGAAACTCCGACCGGCGCTCGTCAAGACACGAAACGATCCGCAATGAGTTAAGTACCATCATGCCCTGCTGCCCTGCGACATCCAGGTCGATGCATTGCACGTCGTTGCCAGCAACGCGGCTCACTGCCTCTGCCAGCACGCGCGTTGCGACAGGAACAGCGAAACTCGTGAGGCCCACAGCAGGAAGGATACTAGGCCACGCATCATCGCGGCCCACGGTCGCAGATCCGACGTCAACCCGGCGCCCCCAGGCCCCACTCTGCGACCGAGTCAGGCCCAGCTCTTCGCCCGGACTCATCCCCCCCTATGTCCGCCGGGAGGCGCGGTAGCTCGTTCGAGCGATGGCCCCCAGGTCAGTCGAGAGCGATGCCCTGGTACAACGCGTCGACGTCCACGGTACAGGCGGGAGACGGGATGACCGCGCGCTCGCCCCCCCGATAGTCGTGTTCCTCCCATCGGGCGTCGACTCTCGACACGACGGTGACTCGCCGGTGGCGGTGGGAGACGAAGACGACGGCCATCAAGGACGGCAGCTGCTTGTAGTGGCTGAGCTTGTCACCGCGGTCATAATCCTCTGTCGACCGGCTGGTCACCTCGACGAGCAGCGACGGGTTGGAGACGGCGTGGGCATCCACCGCCGGGGCCTCGACCTCGCCGCGAACCACGGAGGCGTCCGGAAACGCGCTCAGGTCGGTGGCCTCGACCCGTACCTTCAGGTCGGAGGAGAAGACCTCACAGGGGGCTTGGACCGCGTTGCCGAGGAAGCGAATCATGCGGGCCGACAGCTGCGCGTGGGCGATGGTGCCGCCGGCCATGGCGTAGATCACGCCGTCGCAGTATTCCAGCTTGAGCTCGCTCACGCGCAGCGCCTGGAGGTAGTCCTCGTAGCTGAAGTGAAGACGGCGCGCGCTGGTCACCGTCAGAGCGTAGCAGGCGCGCGGCAGGGCGACGAGAGCCCCGCCCCGATGCGCCTCCCAGCCGAAGGCATCGAGCCGCCGCGCCATCGCATCCGACCGCGGGAAGGGGGCTGGGTCGACGTGACGCATTGATGGTGACCCGCGATTGTTGCATGGCGACCGGTGGCGCGCTGATTAGCTTTATCTCCGTGCCGGCGCCTTATCGCCACTCTCCCGACAGCTACAGCGCCCCGGTGGCGGAGGTGCAGCTCGACAGGCGGCTGGTCTCCGTCGGGCTGGCGGCCGTGTTGGGCTTGTTGGCGCTGGTTTGGCTGGCGCGCGACCCGAACCGCGATGGCTTGTGGGCCAGCTTGTCGGATCTGATACCGGGCCTCGGCCTCTTGACTTTGGTCGCGGCCTTCATGTCCCAATTCCAGCAGCGCGTGGGCGGCGTCGATGGCATCACGGTGCAGGACGGCAGGGTCGAGTTCGACGGCGGGGAGCGACTTCGGCCGATGGGCTGCTCGCGCTGGGAGGTAACCGTCGACCGCAAGCACTACGTTCGGGTCCGGGCCTTGGCCGAATCGATGTGGCCCCTGCCCCTCGAGATCGAGGTCGGGCCGTTTGCGACCAGTGAAGAAGCCGACGAAGCGGAGCAGCGGTTCGCGCAGGCTGTGAAAGCCGCTCGGCGTTTGCCCTCATCGCATCCGAAGCGGTGAACGCCTCCCGCGGGGTTCGGAGCGCCGTGCACGAGCGTCAGTCGCGGCGGCAGACGCGCCGGTAGGCGTCGATGCGGTGCTCGCGGGCGGGGTCGGGGTTGTTGCGTTCAGCCCCATCCCACCCCGTGATGGTGAGCATGGCGGCGAGCGCGTCGTCGGTCGTGTCCTTCGTCGAGCGGTCGTCCTGGTTCTTCAGCCGGCTCACGAGAGGAACGATCAAGGCGCGGCTTCCCACGGTCTTGGCCATGGCGACGTAGCGCTCCTTCACCCACCAGTTGAAGTCGTCGTCGAAGTGCGGTGCCTCGTGGAGGAAGTGGTCGGCGAACAATGCCCGGTCTTCGTCGTTGGGTTCGCGGTCGAGCTCGGTCAGCTTCGAAAGCCACGGCTGGAGGGCGTCTTCGATCAACCGCAACCCGAGGTACTTCAGCTGGGTCGAGCTCCCTGCGTAGCCACTGAATCTCCCCTGTCGTCGGTGCCGTTGGGTGCGCAGCTCCACCGCGATGTGAAAGTCGTGGCTCGAGCTGGAGAAACCCCGCAGCCCGAGGGTGCCCGGCGGCGGGGGCGGAACCACCTCGGTCAAGTCGGCGGACAAGGCCAGCCGCGCCTGTGCGATGACCGCGTCGACGTCGACCGACGGGACCTCGCCTTCCACGAGCGTCAACTTGGGCGGCCGCTTGATGTAACCGCCCTCCTGATAGCGCATTCCACGGACCACGAAGCGCTCGTCGTCACGCGAGAAGCGATAGAGGCTCAGGTTGAAACCGTGGCCCGCGCCGTGCGCGAAGGTGACGGTATCCACCGGAGCGTCGAGACCGTCGCATCGCAGCTTCACGCCGAGTGTGATGCCCGGCGACGCCGGTTGGAAGCGCGTCTTCAAGTCGGTCGCGACCGAGGCCTCGAGGGCCACCGGCGGCGCGCCACACGTCTCCGGTCGGTCGGGCTCCGGCAGCGCCGCAGGAACCGGCGGCACCTCGCCGCAGGGCGATGGGGGCGGGGGCGGGGGCTCCGAGGGCGGGGGCGCTTCGGCGGAGACCGGCACCGGCGCGACGGCCACGTCGACGGGTGCCGGTGGCGACGATGTGCCTCCACATCCTAGCAGCATCATCAACGCCAGAATCCGAGCTCGTGCCATCGCCAACCACCGACAACCTATCGGGGCGCGTGGTGCCCGGCGAGCACGATTCGGCCGAGCCGCGGGCGCGGACAGGCCGGGTAGGGGCCCTGCTGCGGGGGACGGTCGTGAAGACGCGGCGTCCTAACAGCAGCGTCGACGCTCGATGCCGTCCAACAGGCAGCCGAGCCCGAACTCGAACCCAGCGTCTGCGTCGTAGCCAAGCCTGAGGGCGTCGGCGGTCAACGGAAAGCGCTCGGGGTCGACCTCTGGCTCGACGTCCGTGCCCGCGCCCTGAAACTGCGCGTGACCCACGACCCATTCATAGAGCGCTTGGAAGGCGAAGATGGATTCGGACGGGTCGAGGCCGGCATCGGTGAGGATGGTGAGCCCTCGCTCGAGGTAGGCCAGCGAACCCGGCGTCACCGCCGGACGGCTGGCGAAGAGCGGCACGGCGGCCGGGTGCTGCCGAAGGAGATCGCGAAAGGCCCGCGCGTGCGTGGCCAGGTCTTGCCGCCAGTCACCGCTGCGTGGCACTGGGGCCATGCGCCTGAGGAGCCGCTCGTGGAGTCCATCGAGCAACCCCTCCTTGCCCGCGACGTGCCGGTAGAGACTCATCGCCTCCACGCCGAGCACGCGGCCCAGGCGCCGCATGCTCAATCCCTTCAGCCCCTCGGCGTCCAGCAGCTCCACCGCGGCATCCAGGATCTGGTCACGAGAAATCGTCGCTGGCCGACCCATGGACTGGACGTACCAGGGAATCGGGTTAGCTTACATCGTAAGCTTACACCGTAATCCTACGCTGTGGGCACGCCGTTCGGCGGAGGAGAATCGCGATGCAGATCCAGCCCACGACCCGGGAGAACGCCATCCAACGCCGCCTGCGGCGTCCCCAGCGCCATCGGCTGCTCCAGGGCTACCCGATGGATCCGCTGATGAACCGGGACCTTCCCGATAGTCCGACCTTCCCCGGCTGGGTCGAACCGGCGCGTCCCCTCATCGTGGGCGTGATCCCCCACCCCTTCTGCAACCCGCGCGTCGAGGGCTGCGGGTTCTGTACCTTCCCGCACGAACGATTCGGTCGCTCCAAGGCGGTGGCCTGCGCCGAGGCGGTCGCACGGGAGATCGACGTCGTGGGCTCGCGCTCCCCTCGCCGCAGCGTCGAAGCCGTGTACTTCGGAGGCGGGACGGCCAACCTCACCCCAGTCGCGCAGCTGCGACGACTCGGGTTCGGGCTGACGCAGCACTTCGACCTACGGAGCGCCGAGATCACCCTCGAGGGCGTGCCGAACCTCTTCCTCGCCCACGACGAAGAGCGGCTCGATTGGCTCGCCGAGCTGGCCGACCGGGGACGGATCAGCATGGGCGTGCAGACCTTCGATCCGGCCTGGCTCGCGAAGATGGGGCGGCGCGCATTCGGTGATGAGGCCGTTGTGGCCGAAGTGGTGGGCGCAGCGCAGAACCGCGGACTGACCACCTCCGCCGATCTCCTGGTCCATCTCCCCGGCCAACCGCTGGCCGCCATGCTGCGCGACATCGATCGGGCAGTCGCCATCGGTCTCGACCAGATCTGTATCTACCCCCTCGTACTCTTCGAGGGCCTGGGCTCGGCGTGGTCTCGCGACCCGGACCTGCTCGCGGCACGCCCGCGCAACGACGAGGCTGCCGATGCCCACGCGCGGTTGCGCGAACGCCTGCGCGAACACGGCTACACCCCCAGCACCCTCACCAACTTCGAGCGCGGTCCGCGACGGTTTCGCTACGAGGTGGCCAGCTTCCACCCCGAGCGCTACGACGCCATCGGCTTCGGACCCGGGGGCATCACCTGCCTCTCGAATGCGGAGCAGAGCACCAAGTGGCTCAATGCCGCGCGGGCCGATGACTACGTCGCACGCATCGAGCACGAAGGACGCGCGGTCGACCGACACTTCGACCTCACCGGCATCGATCTACAGCTGCTGCAGCTCACGCGGGGATTGTGCCTCGGCGGGATCGATCGACTTGCCTATCGCGACCGCTTTGGCGCCGACGTGCTCGACCATCACGGCCGGGTACTGCGCGAGGCCGTGGCCGAAGGACTGATGCACATCGGGTCGCGCCGCATCCATCTCACGACGCGCGGCTGCTTCTACGCCGACACCGTTCAAGGCGCCCTCGCCGAGCAGCGGGTCGCATCGCTACGGCACAGTCGGATGGATCGTCGCCATCTCGACGTGCTCGGCGCCCGCCAGCCCATGGGATGAGCGAAGACTCCTTCTGACCAAGGCGCACGGCCGGAACCGCTGACGATGACACTCGACCCTGTGGCTTCGGCTGCGCGAAGTCACGAGTCGCTGCAAGTGCGGTCCGGCTCGATGACGAAGTCGGTTTGCTCGAGGGTGAAGGTCGCTTCGAACGTGACATCGATGGTTCGTTCGCAGGCGGCTCCGCTGCCCGCAGGGCTCGAGAGCGTGGGTAGGTCGACCGACGAGACGCGGATGGTGCGCACGAAGCCGGCTTCGATGATGTCGGGAAAGGGCGCTGCACTGCCTTGGCTCTGGCTGACCTCGACGCGGATGACGGCATCGGTGCCGTCGTCGTCTCCGCGGCTGCGACAGTCGGCGAGCCCGCTCTCGTCGTCGAAGTCGTTGTAGGACGCCATCGCGCGGGTAGCGAGGTCGTGCGTGCCCTCATCGAGGGTGCGAAGGTCGGGCAAGGACATGCTGACCGACACGAAGCGTTCGGGCGCGCTTGGGCAATTGACCAGGAAGTGGAAGGGGAGATCGATCTCCTCGCCGTCGTCGTAGTCGTCCAAACTGGCGTTCGTGAAGAGCGTCGCGCGACAATCCGTGTTCCACGCGTCTCGCGCATCGCTCATGCTCACCGTGAGCGCATCGCGTTCGTCGACGCGAACTTCGACGAAGCTACAGGGAACGTCTTGGCTCTGATCACACGAGGCGCCGAGCCCCAAGGTGATGGCCCAACACATCACGGCCATCAGAGATGGGCGAAACGACATGGGGCACGGTATCTCGGTCCTCAGCACTGGACCAGCCGCCACCGGGTCCCATCTCGTCTGCGTGACCCTCGCGGGAGCTGGCGCTACCATGTCCTCGTGGACGCCTTGGAGCGAGATGACCGCGAGCGGAGCCTCTCCACTCCACCGGAGGTGAAGCTTGCCCAGGCCCTCGAGATGATGGCGGCGGGCATGCGCGTCGCTCGCGCGAGGCTCGAGCGGGAGCATCCGGGCGCGACGGCTGCAGAGCTCGACGAGTTGTTCCGGGCGTGGCTCGCGCACGATGACTGAACCGACCACCCCCGAGCTCGCCCTCGCGAGTGTCGCCGCCGCGCTCCGGGAGCAAGGGCGTTCTTTCGCCCTCATCGGCGGGCTCGCCGTCTCCATCCGGGCACCCGCGATGTCGACCTGGTGGTGATCGTCGAAGACGACGCAGATGCCGAAGCCCTCATCTTCGATCTGCGCGATCGTGGCTACCGCCCGCTTGCCACCGTCGAGCATCAGCTGGAAGCACAGCCATCGTTTCGTTGGGAGGCACCAGGGGCGCTGCGGGTCTCGCTGTGGCGACGTTCGAGGTCTGCAGGGGTTGAACGTCGACGAAGTCGATGTTCAGCGCGCGCAGGGTGGGTCTGCGGGGGTTGAACGTCTGATTCCTCGACGTTGAAGGTCTGCAGGGGTTGAACGTCGGCACGGCTCGCAGGCTAACGCGCGCCATGAGCGTTATCGCGACGACTCCGCGGAGACGCGTTTCGGCAGTGTGGGAAGAGGCTCAGAGCGCAGCAGGCGCACGGCAGGGCGACGAGACCCCCGCACTGATGCAACCCATCCCGCTGGAGTGACGGAGGCGTGACTCCGACGGTCTCCCATCCCGGGGGAGGTCGGCGTGCCATCGGGCACGGATAGGACGCATTCACTACGCCAGCTCGCCGCGCTGAGCCTTTTACGACGAGGAGGCTTCGAATATCGTCACGCCGTGGTCGCCACCTATCATCTCGTTGCTCATGGGCTGTCGTCCGAGCCGCTTCGGGTGCAGTGGTTTCGCGCGGTCGAAGCGATGAACGACGGCTACGCGGCAACGATCCGCGGTACCGCCGAGGCTTCGCGCAACGTTCCGCGAGAGCTGCTGGGCCGGAGGGCGACCCTCATCATGAACGTTGGAGAACGGCCCGAGGTGGTTCACGGCGTCGTCCACTCCGTGCAGATGGTGGACCACGTGATCACCGGCACGGGGCCCCGGGTGGTCTACGAAGTCGAGCTCGGGCCGCGCTTCTGGCTCCTCCAGAAGCGACGCCGCTCGCGCGTCTTCCAGAACAAGCGCATCGATCAAATCGTCCAGAACATCCTGCAGAACGCCGACATTCCCACGGTCTGGTCACTGCAGCACGAGCTTCCCGTTCGCGACTACTGCACCCAGTACGACGAGACCGACGCCGCCTTCGTCCAGCGAATCCTCGCGGAAGCCGGCATCATGTTCTTCTTCCTGCAGCCCGCGCTGCCCCCGGAGATGAATGAAGCGGCGCCGATCATCGACGCCGTGCTCGGTGCGCTCCAGCTCATCCCCGAAGTCGGCGGCTTCCTCGGCTCACTCGGCCTCGGCTCGATCACGGGTGAGGTCATGGTCATGGCCGACGACCCTTTCGCCTACCACGGCATCGGCGACATGCCGGAGGGGCTCGAGGGGCTCATTCAGGCGGCCATTGGACGGGTGGGTCGCGAGATCTCAGGTGCCACGGGTGCCGTGGGCTCGGCCGTGACCTCGACGGTTCAGGGACTCGCCTCGACAGCACTGGCAGAGGCGAGGACCTCTCGCCCGCTCCGCTATGTCCCCAACCGCGACGCGCTCACGGCTGGCGGGCGCGACGTGGTCCAGAGCTTCACCATGCGCCAATCGGTGCGCAGCGACTCCGCCGAGTTCACCACCTTCGACCCGCGCCGACCCCTGACCCGCCTCGCCTACACCGCGAGCGGCGACGGGCGTCTAGGAGGGGCAGCGAACCTCCTCGGGGATGCTCTTCCGGGAGAGGTCACCGGCGCATTGGGTACGGCGACGCAGCTCGCCGGAACGGGACTCGAGGTCGCCCGCGCGGCGGGGGCCGACATGAGTGGGGTCGATGAGGCCCTCGGTCCTATCGACGAGGTCCTCAGCCCGCTCGGCATGGCTCTGGGTCATCGGCAGAAGCTCTCGCTCAGTGACCACCACTATCCCTTTCTCTTTCCCAATCCCGAGTACGCGCGCGCCGAGCCTCGACGCATGCTCAACGCCGAGCGACGTGATCGGCGGCAGGCCCGCGGAGAGAGCCAATCACCCATGCTCGCGAGCGGCCGGCGCTTCACCCTCGTCGAACACCCCGTCGATTGGGTCAATCGGGAGTACGTCGTCGTCGAGGTCGTGCACGAGGGTCACACCTACGACGGTGGGACCAGCGCGTCGGCGGAGCAACCGGTCTATGCTAACCGATTTGCCTGTGTCCCGTCCGACGTTCCCTATCCGCCTCCGCGACCTCCTCGCCGGACGGTGCAGACCTGCGTCACGGCAACCGTGATCGCACCGTCGCACGACGCCGAGATGGAGACCCGTGGCATGGGCGAGGTCAAGGTTCGTTTCCACTGGGAAGAGGGCAACGAGGGGACTTGTTGGATCCGCACGATGCAATCGTGGTCCGGCGTCGGGTGGGGAACCCAGTTCATGCCGCGGAAGGGAATGGAAGTCGTCGTCGGCTTCGACGGAGGTGATCCCGACCGTCCCCTGGTGCTCGGCTGCGTATACAACGCCATTCATCCCGCGCCCTTCACGCTCCCACAGCACGAGACGAAGAGCGGCATCGTCACGCGCAGCATGCCGAACGGCAACGGGTTCAACGAGCTGTCGTTCGAGGACCTCGAAGGTAGCGAGCGCGTCTTCGTGCACGCAGAGCGCGACCTCGACTTCGAGGTCGAGCACAACCGGACGGCTTCCGTCCTCAACGACGACGCCCTCATGGTCGAGAAGGTGCAACGTCTCCGCGTCGGCGCTGGCCAACACGTGCACATCGAAGGGGGCCAAGACGTGGTGGTCCAGGGCCATCGGCGCATCGAGGTCGAGGGACCCCACCAGCACGTCACCCGCGGCGAGCGGCAGGTGTCGGTGGTCGGAGGCTTCACGACCGATGTCCGCGGCGATGTCACCTCTACCTGCAGAGGGAGCATGACCGCGTCCGCCGGCGGAGACTCCGTGCGGCAGACCCGCGGATCCTCGGTGGAGATCGTGCGCGGCGCACGCATGGTGCGCGCCGAGGGGCTGAGCGAGATCTCGAGCGCCCGTACGCAGGAGATCAGCTCCGACAGCGAGGTCATTCTTCGCGTGGGGGGGAGCACGATTCGGGTCGCGAGCGACTGCATCGAGCTCTCGGCCGAGGAGATCAAGCTCGCAGCTCCCGGGGCGACCATCTCGCTCTCGTCCAATGGGATCGCCCAGTGGACGGATGCGGACTGGAGCGCGACGGGTAGTACCGCGACGCTCTCTGGTCCGAGTGCGAGCGTGACGGTGGATTCCAACGCCAGCATCCAGGGCTCGCAAGTGAGCCTCGGTTCGGGCGGGGGCGACGAAGACAGTCAGGAGTCGGAGGAAGAAGAGCTGACCGTCATCGAGCTCTTGGACCAAGACGGCCGCCCCGTGGGTCGCGAGCGCTATCGCATCGAGATGCGCGATGGCACCGTCCGCACGGGCCATCTCGACGAGAACGGACGGGCCGAGCTTCGGCTCGAAGGCGCCGCCGACGTCACCTTCCCCGACCTCCCGGAGGTATCGCCGTCATGACGTGGATCCGTATGGTCGTGCCGCAGGCCATGACCCTCGAGCAGCTGCTTCAGGACAACGGTCTGCCCCACGACAGCGCTGCCCTCACGAACATCTGGGGCGCCGATGCGAACCGGAGCAATCACCGACGCCAGACCCGCCCCCCCCACCAGCTCATGGCGGGTGAAATCTGGTGGGTGCCCCCGCCTCCGCTACCTCGCGACGCCATCCTGAACACCTACGCCTGTACTGGGATGGAGGGGTCCACGGGGGGCGTGGTCCAGGCCATCAAGGATCGCCACGGTCCGGGAGCCAACGAGCAGCTCGCCGTCCCCGAGGCGAGCTTCACCGAGAGCTATCTCCTCGGGCTCGCCTTCAATCAGCCTTTCCGCAACCAGCGGACCTCCACCCCGATGCCGTCTCCGGGCGAGATGGTTCGGTACCCTACGCGCAGGGTCCGTGCGCGCACCATCGACGTCGCACCGTCGACCCAGCTCCAAAGCTCGACGAATCAGGTTCCCACGGGCGACGGACCCTTCGAGATCACCGTCGAGCTCGCCGAGGCGGAGCAAGTCCTGAAGGTGCTCGACGTGGTACCCGAGCCACGCACGGTCAACGCGGCCAATCCAGACGAGCCCGTGGAGGCTCATTGGCGCCCTGCGGACGGCAAAGTGCGGTTCAAGATCACCATCGAGGCCCGAGCCGGTGAGGTCACCCCGACCCGCGTGGTGATCCGAGTGCGCAAGCCCGACGAATCCGTCTACTACACCGAAGAGCGGACGGACTGGACGACCACCGGCGAGCACACCTGGGAGTGGGACGGCTTCACGACCCCACCCCCTGCGCCGGGCAGCCCGGAGACGGGAGACGTCGATACGCGGGTGCTCCGAGGTCAGCTCACCATCGAGGTCACCGCCATGGCTGCCTCCGGGTGGAGCGTCGGCTGGCTGGAGCTGGCCAACCGTCACGCCAAAGCGGGATGGCTCGACGTGTACAAGCATGGCCAGAGCATCGAAGGCTTCGCGTACCTTCAGTTCGGCCACGCGAACGAAGACGAAGGGGTGTGGGCGGCCACGCTGCTCGGTTCGTTGCTGGCGGCCGCGGTCGGTGCGGGGCTGGTCGCGATCCCGATGGGCATCGACGAGGCGGACGGCGGCATGTCCGAAGAGACCGCCGAGGACTACCGGGTCGCCCTCGGCGTCACGGCGGGCATTGCCGCGGGAGCCTGGCTCGGCGCGCTCATTCCCATCCTCATGGCGTCACGCCTTTCGGATGACGACTTCAACACGTTCAAGGGTCAGATCGAGGCTGGCTTTCTCATCCACTGGCTACGCGAGGGGCGCAAGGCCCTCCAGATCGACGGACAGAGATATCGCTTTCAGGGGGCCGTACGTACCAGCGGTGGGCACGACCGCATTCGATTCGCGCTCACGTCGAACGACATCACCGGTCGAGGCTGCAATCTGGTTCCTCTCGTGGGTGCGGTATTCTGCCCATTCATCCCGCACAACCCCAGCCACAACCGCTACGTCGGCGCCCACGAGTTCGGTCACAGCCTTCTCATCGAGGCGGTCGACCTCTTCTGGTCGATGCACCACAAGGGTTCCACCGATCTCAGCTCCAACTGCCGACGAGGTGCCGAGGGCTTCAGCGTGCCCGCGAGCCACGACCGCGACCTGATGATCTACTACGACTCCACAGACCATTGGGTCTACGACCAAATGCATGCGGCACCGGTCGACGCGCTGAGCTGGGTCGAGCTTGCACAAGTCACCTTCAAGGCCATGTAGACGATGCCCGAGATGATCCCCTACATCGTGCGCCCGGGAGACTACCTGACCCGCATTGCGGCGCGGCGCGGCTTCGATGCCCAGGATGTGTGGCAGCACGAACGCAATGCGTCACTGCGTGAGAGGCGACCCAACCCCGAGGTCCTCGAGGCGGGAGACATCCTCTACATCCCCGACCAGGAGCCCCCTCGCAAGGCCCTCACCACCGGGAGTAGCAACCGCTTCTCGGTTCAGCTACCGCGGGTCACGGTCGACGTCGCCCTCACCGGGTCCGATGGCCAGCCCTTGGCCAATGCCCGCTATTGGGTCGACGGCGAGGAGGCGGGGACGACGGATGGCGAAGGGAAGGTGGCGGTCGAGGTTCGACCGACCCAGTCCTCGGTTTCGTTGCGTGTCGAGGGCTCGCCGGACGTGTACCTGCTCCGCCTCGCTCACCTCGATCCCGTGAGCACCGACGCAGGGGTTCGCCAGCGGTTGACGAATCTCCGCTACTTGCCCGAGGATGGGTCCCTCGTGGGCGAGGAGGAGCAAGCAGAGGCCTTGCGCCAGTTCCAACAGCGTAGCGGGCTCGAGACCACCGGCGCTCCCAACGACGAGACGAGGGAACGATTGGTGTCCGAGCACGGGTCATGAATCGCGGAACGACGAGGTAGATATGGGCAACGATCCGGAGTCACTGCGGTGGACGGGAGGGCTCCTCGCGGAGCTTCTGCTGACCCGGGATCTCCAGCAATTTCAGCTCGAGCAGCCCGGCGCTCACGACATCGCGCTCAAGGACCTCGATGCGCTCCGTTCCTGTCTGCAGGCACTGCATCGCGCCGTGCACGCCAATCAACCGAGGAGTTGGAACGCGGTGGCTCAGGCGGCCATGGTCCTCGGATCCATTCCCCCCTTGGAACCCTCGTCCGGCAAGTCGTCGAATCCGGCTGCGCCGCCGGCGACTCCCCAACGGGCGGCGGCGCTCAGGTCGGCGCCGCAGCCGGTGCAAGTGCCGGCCGCAGTGTCGACGCCAACGCCCGCCGCCTCGGAGCCCCCCGCCCGCGCCTCGCTCGAGCCGCTTCCCGTGCTCGCGGAGACCGCACCCGTCGGCTCCAGCAAGCCGAGTCCGACCCTCCCTTTCGTCGAGGGAGACGATGGCCAACCGGTGCGCCCGGGCGGACGTCTCGAGCCGAATGCTGCGATGGGGGGGACTGCGGCCGTCTCTAGAGGCTCCGCATCGAGCGCGGCATTGCCCTTCGGAGCAGAAAGTGGCGACGTGGTCACGATCCGGGAGACCTCGCTGGGGCTGCGTCAATACGCCGAGTTGGCGGTGCTGCGGAGTACGGAGCCCGACAGCTGGCACCAACGACTGAGCGCTTTCGGTATTCCCGATCGCGAAACCTTTGCGGCGCTCGAGGTCGTTTGGCAGAGTCGCATCGCCGCCGAGCCCGAGGTGAAGCGGCGGTGGGCAGAGAGCTACCGAAGGGCGAGCCAGGCGCGCCCGACGTCGCGATAGATGGGGGCGACATGCCGAAGCTCGTCGTGAACGGTGCAGCGTTGAAGTGCGACCAGGGAGCCGCGCCGGCCAAACTGGTCGTGCTCCCCACGCTTCGGGGCGATATCGACGGGGAGCCTCTGGCGACGGTCATCGACCACGTGCCAATGACCAACATCCCATCCTTCGGGGTGTGCCGGACGCAGAGCAACCCACAGGTCGCCGCCGCGACTGCCGCTGCGAATGGCGTGCTCACCCCCCAGCCTTGTGTTCCCGTGACCCCGAGCCCATGGACTCCAGGCTCGACGCTCGCCGACCTTCAAGGCAACAGCTTGCTCACCAGCGACTGCAAGTGCACATGCCAATGGGCCGGCCAGATCGAGATCACCGAGCCGGGCACGACCGTCGACGTCGAGTCTTAGGGTACTGGGCCCGCGTCGGAGGCGGCGCAGGCCTCGGTCGAGCGTTTCTTCGAGGACTTGCGTGACGACGACCCCGCGGCGCTCGCGGCCGTCACCGACCCGAACCTCACGAGAATGACCTGGGCTTGGTCACCGATGAACTCGCGCAGGACACCCAGGTCATGCTGCTGCGTCACTTCCGGGTGAAGAGGTAGCGGGTGAGACCCGAGGCCGGGGCTGGGTAACGACAGCCATTCTCCCCTTGGAACTTCATGCCGAGCACCGAGCCGCGCCGGCATATCGCCGTTCCTGGGCGAGGTCGCAGGATGTGGCCATTGAACGTCGACCCGCCGAACACGGCCGCGCCGGCCTTGGACGGCTTCGCGTTGATGAAGATGTCGTACCTTGGCGTGTACTTGTAGCTCGGCGAAGCGCCAGGGTCGGTGCGGTAAGTGAGCTTGCAGTAGTGGCCTTGGGAACGATTGGGGGGGACGCCCTGGAAGGTGGTGCCGAAGTAGTCCTTGCTGCCAAGGCGCGCGCGGCAAAGGTACGTGTCCTTGTGATATTGGGACTGCGTATTGTCCACGCCGACGCGAAACTGCGTCAGAAGCGTCGTGTCCTGCTTCGCAAACCAACCATTGTAGCCCATTCCCCCGGCGTTCCGTGTGGTAATGAAGTCGAACTTGCTCATCTTGACCGAGCGACCCATGAGTTTAATCGTGCACTTCTCTTCGCCGCGGAAGATGTAGCCGGGGACACGCTGGGTCGAGGCGCCCGTGCCCACGCGCGCGACGCAGAGGCCGCGGTGGGTCGCATTGTCGATGATGGTTGAGGAGGAGATGGCTCTCAGGCTCGATGAGTACGTCACCAGCTTGTAGAGGTCCCGACCGCGCGAAACGCCTTTCAAGAACTGGATGTCGCTGCCGGACGCATCGCCGCACTTCCACGTACCGCCCGACTGATAGGCGGCACCCACGAAGAGCGTCTCGGGGCGGTATCGGTACGGCGTCTGCGAAGTGTCCATCTTCGGCTTGATGCGACATACCGGTGTGTTCGGGGCCGCCATGAACACCTTGGAGGCGTCGTAGCTCGGGACCCATTGCGCCTCCCACGCACCCCCAGCGTGAGCGGTGGTGGAAAACGAAGAAAGGGCCATGGCGGCAGCGGCCGAGAGAAGGGTCGTTCGGGTAGGGGTCATCGAGGCTCCTGCTGTGAAGGTGTTTCGACGGCGCGAGAACGCCGCAAGCACCGTTCTGGCAATGCACATGCCATCTCGAGCCTGGGGACGGGCACTACATTTCAAGAACTTGCGTCAGGATTGCAGTGTGCGGCGTGCGCTCGCCCGCGCACATCGCACGGCATCACCGGACTCGTGAGCCTCTTGGGGTTTGCCAGCCGGCGCTTCCGACGCGCGATGGTGTTGAGGCCTCCGCTGGTGCTCGAGGGGCAGGTCCATCGTCTCCTGACCGCAGGCCTCGTTCACAAGGACCTCGGCCACCTCGGTACCAATATGATCGTGCTGTGGTTCTTCTCTCGACGCGTGCTGCGAGCGTTTGGGGAGTTGAACTACGTGCTCCTCTACGGGACCGCGATCGTGGCGGCCTACCTGCTGACCACCGTTCGCTTTCGCAAGGACGGAACAGCTCGCTCGGGGCCTCGGGGGCAGTAGCGGCGGTCATGCTGAGTGCGCTGGTGCTCGACCCGCTGCGTGCCTTTGCCTAGCCCTTTCTTCCGGTCCGGGTTCCGGCCGTCGCACTCGGTGCCGCGTACATCGCCTACAGCGTCTTCCACTCGTGGAGCGACAGCGACAAGATCAACCATGACGCTCACTTCACCGGCGCCCTCTATGGTGTGATCTTCACCAACTTGCTCGCCCCGTCGGAGGTGAATCTCTCCCTCAGTGGGACGGGTGGTCAATGGGTAGAGCGACGATGCAGGTGTCGCGAAGGCGCTGCGCGACATCGAAGAGCACGACGCCGTCCGTGCGCACGCCTTGCCCCAGTGACGCGGCGCATGAAAACTCGTGCTGTGAGCCACGCAATCCCACCCACGTCGCGACGCTGCGCGATAGCCGCGGCCTGTGCTTTCGCCATCACTCCCGTCGCTTGCGAAGAGAAGAGCGTGGACGTGATGCGGCGGCGCGCCGCGGACGTGGAGGCAGGAACGCCGCGGTCTTCGCCTACGAGGTGCTCGACGACGGTGAGTCGGTCTAGACGACAAGTTGCAGATGCATTTCTTCAGTCCTTCACGGGGAAGACGCACTGACAGTCCTGGCAAAGCATCGGGACGAACGGGTCGGGCTGCGGGCAATCGAAGCTCTGCTCACACTGCTCGCCGGCCTCGATCATACCGTTGCCGCACGTCGGTCCCTCTTCGCACGTCGCGGGGTCTGATACGCCGGGGTTGTCCCCCGACGAGAGCTCGTGCGCGCCCACGTCGCGGGCCGAACCCTCGATGCCGAAGCCGCGTTGGTCTTCGCTCGTGGCGAAGCCGCTTTGGGCCGCGTCGATGACAGGGCTCTCACAGAGCGGCGTACACGTCTTGGTCTCGGCCCCGCCGAACATCTGAAAGGGTGGGCTCGCCCACGCTCATGCGCGAGCCAGAGCGGCGGCCTTTCGTCGCCGAGTGGCTGCACGCCCTCCTCTCGAAATGATGGCTCCGGTTACCGCGGGAGCAAGCATTCGACATCCCGCCCCCTCCAGCCTCGCGCCGTGCGTGCTACCGCAAACGCCGTGAGCAGCATCGGAGCAAAGGGGCAGGCTTCACGAGGACGCGCGCATCAGCCGTGGCATGCGGCCGGACTGGTCTCGCTCGTGGGGCTGATGGGTTGCGCCGAGGGCACGCCGGATGCCTTTCGCCTCGAGAGCGGCGTCTACGAGCTGAGCACCGTCGAGGTCACGGGGAACTGCGTGATGGAGAACGCCATCACGCCGGGCAACGAGTTCGAGGGCAAGATCGCCCGCGTAGGCGCGACCACTAAATAGGTGACCACGGGTGTAGATCACCTGCAATGACAGATGGATAGACCACGGGAACGACCTCCGTTAGGTCTTGGGTTCCTACACTCAACACCCGAAAGGTCGCCCGTGGAGATGTCATTGTACCGCGCTCAGCGTCGCCGGATCGAGAAGCGTTCGCGAAGAACCCGTTGTGCGGAGGAGCGCCAGCGTTGCCAGATTGTGCTTGGCCTCGGCGCCGGCGAGACAGTGGTCCAGGTTCACCGAAACCTCGGGGCTGCCCGGTCGACGATCTACCGCGTGGCGGAACGGTTCTGCCGAGAAGGGGAGGCCGGTCTCCGTGACCGTCGTGGAGAGACTCCGCTACGAAAAGTGACCGAGGAGTACATGCAACGTCTGGAGGAGCTCATCTACACTTCCCCCAAGGAGCACGGCTGGCGCCGCTCGACCTGGACGGCGGAGCTACTCACCATCCAGCTTGAGCAGGATACGGGGTTGAAGATGTCGAGGACACACCTCTCCCGGCTGCTTCGTGGCCTCGGCATGAGGTGGGGGCGGCCAAGGCCTGGACCACTGCGCTACACGTCGAAGGCGGCCAAGAGTCGCAAGGTCAACGCTCTGAAGCGAAGGCTTCGCGGGCTCCCCGCCGATGAGGTCGTTGTCTACGCGGATGAGGTTGACGTTCATCTCAACCCGAAGATCGGCCCTTGCTGGATGCCTCGGGGCATCCAGTTCGAAGTGGAGACCCCGGGCAAGAACCAGAAGCGGTATGTCTTCGGTGGCCTGGATGCCGAAACAGGTGAGTTGGTCTGGCTCGCTTCAGACAAGAAGAACAGCGCCGTCTTCATCGAGTGGCTCACCCGTCTCCAGGCCCACTACTCCGACAGCCGCCTCATCCACGTGGTCTGTGACAACTACATCATCCACAAGAGCAAGAAGACGCGACAGGCCATCAGCCGGCTCGGCAACATCGAGCTGCACTTCCTGCCGCCCTACAGCCCTGAGCACAATCCCATTGAGCGCCTTTGGGGCGAGCTGCATGCCAACGTGACCCGCAACCACAAGCACCGCTCAATCGACACTCTGATGGACGATGTCGACGCCTTCCTCGAGGCTGCGACACCATTCCCTGGCTCTCAACCATCGCTCGCTGCAACGGCATAGAGTTGTAGCGGACCCACGATCACCTATTTAGCTCTGCGGTCATGGGGAGAGATCGAGCTGCGGCCGTATTGCTGCTCGCACTGCTCGGCTGCGGGACGGGCAGCGTGGGCGAGGCCCTCCGCACGGAGGCACCGACGGCGGGCGAGGCGCTGGGCGAATCGTCCGAGACCGTCGACTGCAAGAACGTCGGCAACACGCGCCCCCTCATCGTGGATTGGACCTCGCAGGCCCGTCTCGACCTCGAGCTCGCGATGAAGGACGGGGTGGCCGTCGTGCACTACGGGTGCGACGGTTTTACCGTTCTGCCGCGTTGCTCGATGCCCGGGGCCTACGCCTTCGTGGGGGTGAGCCGCAAGGAAGACGTCGTCCAGCTCACGAGCGCGGACGAGCTGGCCGCGAACCTCCCGCTCAGCGCGGCCAAGCTCAGCGCCGAGATGTCGCGCGACAGCTCACTCGACCTGGCGCTGGTGATGGTCGGCAAGCGCACCACGTCGGTGGCCGAGGTGCCGCGCCTCTTGTTGAACGGCGAGTGTGACGGCGCGACTCACTTCGTGCGCGCGGCCACCATCGGGGCCTTCGCCATGGACCGTGGAAGCCAAGGACAGGCGCGGGCCGTGGCCGACCTCTTTGGCGCAGGGGCCAAGGCGAGCAGCGCCTCGTCGAGTCGCCGTGGCGCCAAGGATGGCGAGCTGGGGGCTTGTCGAACGGCCAAGAGCAGCGACGAGACGCCACCCGACCAATGCCAAGCGGCCATGCGTCTCGACCTGGCCCCGCTCGTCGAGGGTTTGGGAGCAGGCGAGAAGGGTGCGCAGAAGGAGGCCCAGTTCGCGGCCGAGGAGACCTGCCCGCCGGGACTGGTGGCCCGCGATGGCAAGTGCGCCCGCCCCACGTCGGCCGCCGACGAGAGCTGCGATCCCGACGACGTCGAAGCGTGCCGTACCAAGTGCGACGCGGGCAACGCGGAGAGCTGCCACTTCTTGTCCGGGCTCTACCTGCTCGGGCGTGGCGTGAACGTGGATGAGCAGCGCTTCTTCGAGCTGTCGCTGAAGGCCTGCGACGCGGGTTACCTCAAGGCCTGCTCCTCTTATGGGTTCTTCCAGTTCGGCTGCCAGTCGCAGCAGGAGCGTGCGAAGAAGGGAGGCAAGCCGCCCCCTCACGCATGCGGCAAGCGCGACCCGCGCGAGGTTCTCAGCAAGGCCTGTGACGCCGCCGACGGCGACGCTTGTTCGACGCTCGCCATGACGCTCCCCCTCGGGAGGGCGCGAACCGAGCTTCGCGAGCGCGCCTGCAAGCTAGGCAAAGGGGATGATTGTGTCGGGGTGGGGAAGACCTACCTCGAGGGTAGGTCGGGGGCGGAGAAGGACCCTGAGCGAGCCGTCTCCTTCTTTTCCATCGGCTGTGATGGTGGCAGCAGCTACAGCTGCAGCACCCTCGCCCAGCTCTTCCGCGAGGGGGGTGACGGGGTGGCTCGTGACACCAAAGCTGCGGCCGAGATCGACGAGCGAATGTGCGCTCAGGGGGGCGTGGAGGCGTGTCTGAATGCGGGCCACGCGTACGAGAAGGCCCCGCCCGGCGTCTCGCGCGACCTGGGGCGAGCAGAGCGTCTCTATCGGGCGGCTTGCCGGTCGGGCGCCTATCCACGCGAAGACGTGGGCAAGGCGTGCGCTCGCCTCGGCTCGCTCATCCGACGCAAACACAAGGGGGGCCTTCCCGAGGACGCGGAGCGGGAGATGCTCGCGGCCATGGCCGATGGCTGCACCCTCGCCGGGATCGGCTGCCCGCAGCTGCGTAGCCGGCTCGAGGAGAAGACGTACGCCGAGCGCAAAGCCGCGTGTGTGAAGGGCGACGCCGAGGCGTGCACTTGGCTGCAAGGCCTCGCCCTCGAGCGGGGTTGCGAGCAGGACGACGAGCGTGCGTGCAAGCAACTCCGCATCGAGGACGACGCGGCCTATCGACGCGCTCGTCGCCGCCGCTGTGCGCGGGACAAGCGGGCGGACAGCAAGGCATGTGTCGCGCTGCGCGAGCTCGGCGAGCCCATGCCCTTCGATACGTCGCCTAGTCCGGGCTGAAGACGAAGGGGTAGTTCACGGTGACCTCGCCGTCCGCGCGGGGCAGGGCGACGTCGGCCATCGCGTCGGTCATGCACTGCGCGAAGGTGGCTCCGTCGAGATTGCCTTCGGCGACCTCGAGTCGAGGCGCGGTGGCGGCGCCGTCGACGATGACGAAGCGCATCACCACTTTGCCGGCGGCGGTCGCGTCCTCCGTCAGGACCGCTTCGTAACAGGCCTTGGCCGCAGGCGCGAAGTCGCTGCGCATGGCCGCCTGGATGTCGGCGGGGTCGATGCTGGCTTCGGCTTCTTCGGTGGCGAGGCTCTCCTGCGCGTCTTCGGGGAGGCCGGGGGCCTCGTCGACACCGGAGCAGGCGAAGATGAAGGGAAAGAAGAGCGAGGCGATGGTCTTGCGATGCATGGGATTCCTCCTTGGGTGTGAATCCATGCTGCAGCCGGTCCTCCACGGCTCCGTGTGCGCTCTTTCACCGTTGTGTCACGGCGACGGATTTCTACTGGCAGTTGATGGTCAGCTTGAACATCGAGCACGCGGTGCTGATGTCGGCCCACTCGGTGTAGGCATTGGGGCCGCCGCAGTGCTCGTAGGTTTCGTTCCACGTCGCGCCCGTGGGCAGGTCGAGGTAGCCGCCGCCGTAGGACTTCCACACGTCGACGGCGTAGAAGGCGCTCATGTTGTGGTAGCTGAGCTTCAGGCGCTGGCCCGGCGCCACGGTGAACGAGCTGGGGGTGACCGTCATCCCGCAGAAGTTGTCGACGAAGATGTTCACCGATGCCGTGGCCACCTCGGGGACGCAGGTGCCGCCCGAGAGGACGAAGCCCGTCACACAGGTACCGGGCGCGACGCAGGTGCCATCGCCGCCGTCGTGCCACGTGTCGCAGTTGGTGCTGATCACCCCGTCGTCGCAGTTCTCCCCGGCCTGAAGGACGCCGTCCCCGCAGACGCTGGTGGGAGGCGCGCCGCCCCCGCCGCCAGCGGATGAAGTGCTCGTCGTGGTCGTCGCGCCGCCGCCGGCAGAGCTGGTCGACGTCGCGCCGCCGGCACCCACGTCGGTGGTGCCGCCGGCTCCCTCTCCGACGCTCCCGCCCGCGCCGGCGGGGGTGCCGCTGGAGCCGACGTCGGAAGGTTCGTCTTCCTTGCTGCCATCGGCCGAGCAGGCCGACACCAGCAAGAGCGAGAGCATGAGCGCAGCAGGGCGGAACATCGCAGGGAGGTATACGGCCCCTCCCCCTGGAGCTTCCCTTCGCAGGTTCTAGTTTCGACGGCGGAGGAGTAGGCCCAGGCCCAGCAACCACCAGATCGCCGAACGCTCGTCGTGGCCGGCGTAACGACAGCTGCAGCCACCATCTTCGCCGACGGGCGGGTTGGTGGGGGCACCACCGGTGGCCGCGGTCGAGCTCGTGGCCGCGCCGCCCGTACCGGCGCTCGTGCTCGTGCTCGCGCCGCCTGAACCCGTGGTGGCGGTCGTGCTCATCCCGCCGGCCCCGCCGGCGCCCCCGGCCCCGCCGGTGCCGGTCGCCATGACCACGTCGAAGGTCTGCGGGGCGCCGCACGCGTCGTTCATTCGCCGGTCGGTGGCACAGAGCTCGACCGTCATCGTACTGCCGATGGCTCCCGTGGCTTCGATGGAGGCCCAGAAGAGGTCACCACCGACGAAGTGGGCCGGGACCTCGGTGGTGCCACCACCGTCGGTCACTTTTGCGTAGGCGCGGAAGAGCCTCGGGCCCCCATCGGTCACCACGCGGTCCGAGACCGCGAAGCGCACGGCGATGCTAGCGCCGACCTCCACCGTGGTCGGTGGGGCCTGTGATGCGATGATGCGGGGCGCCGTGCTGTCGAGCGGTTGGCTGCCATTGCCGAGGTAGATGCGGTTGGTTTGAGGGTTGCCCTCTCCCTGCCCCGTGACCGCGTCGAGTCGCCCGTCGCCGTTGATGTCGGCGAAGTCGATCCACAGGGTCGGATCGCTCTGGCTTGGAAAGCCGTTGCCCGTGACCAATGAAAACGCACCCGTGCCGTCGTTGATGAGGACGCGCTCGTTGCCCGACAGCGACGGGACCACGGCGTCGAAGTCGCCGTCGTCATCGATGTCGATGCACACGACGCCATTGTCGTCGGCGGAAGGGTTGTCGCTCACCTGCATCGTGGTCACGTCGGTGAAGACGCCGGTGCCGCCGTTTCGCAGCAGTTGCTCGCGAAAGCTCCCGCCGATGTTGTCGATCCAGATGTCGAGGTCGTCGTCGCCATCGACGTCGCAGGCCGATGGGTTGTAGTGGAAGTTGTTCGTGGCCGGCGGGGCCAGCTGGTTGCTCACGTCGGTGAAGTTGCCGTTGCCGTCGTTGCGCCAGAGGCTCGACGCACCGACGTGTGCATTGATGAGCACGTCGAGGTCGAAGTCGCGGTCGATGTCGATGAAGTCGATGTCGTCCGGGTCGGTGCCGCCGGAGCTCGGGATCTGTCCCGAGGTCAGGGTAAAGACGCCCGTGCCATCGTTTTCGAAGAGCTGCGCGTAGGGCGTGTCTGGGGTCGCGTACCCCTGGGTCACGAGCAGATCGAGGTCGCCATCGCCATCGACGTCACCGAAGCGTGCGGCGGCGGAGCGCGACGCGGTGTTGGCTGGGAGCCGGGTCGAGGTCTGATCGGTGAAAGCCCCGGTGCCATCGTTCACCATCATGCGGTCGAGGCTGCCGTCGGCGCTGGCGAGGAACAGGTCGAGGTCGCCGTCGCCGTCGATGTCTCCGATGGCCACCACCCGCACGGCCAGGGTGGGGTTCACTCCCAGTGAGGCCAGGGTGGCGTCGACGAAGGTGCCACCATCGTTGCGGAAGATCCGGAAGGGCTGCGCCGAAGGGTTGGAGAAAAAGCCGCCACAGTTGGGGACCACCACGTCGGGATCGAGATCGCTGTCGAGGTCGGCGAAGCGAATGTAGTTGGTCCAGTTGGCACCGGTTCCGAGATCGACCGGGGGCGAGAAGTATTCGATCGCCATCGCGTCGGGGCACAGGGCCCCAAGCGCACACGCCATCGTTAGACCGATCAACCGACTCCGCATCACGGGGCGACTCTAGCCCACTTCGGCCCGTGGAGCGGTGTTCCTCCCTGGCGTGCACCTGAAGACGGTCGCACGGGCGTGGTCCGACCCAGCTTGCCGTCACTCGCCGGTGGGCGAGGCCATGATTTGCACGATCTGGCTCCCGAGGAGGTACTCACAACTCTCGACCCCGTCGAACCAGGCCACCCGCGCGGACAGCAGCTTCTCCATCGTCTCGCGCAGGGTGATGTCTCCCGACTTCACGGGCTCCTGTTCGAGCAAGATCTCGAAGTCCCCGCCTTCGAGCAGCGGCCTCAAGGTGGCCTGAGCCGGCAGCTTCACGCGCTCCAACTCCTCGAGGGTCAATTCCCCGTCCGCATGGGCGAGCTCCTGGGCGGTCACCGTCCCGTCGCCGTCGGCGTCGGCGTCGGCGGTGGCGAAGGGTTCGAAGAGAACCTTCCCCGTGGCATCCGGCAGGTTGCGGAAGAGCTCGCGTGGTCTCACCTGCGCCCGCCGCACGAGCTCGTCGCCGCTCTCGAGGTGCACGCGAAATGGTTCATCACCCGAAACGAAGCACCGCGTGATGGCGTGGTTCTGGCGGATGAGCCACTTGAAGTGCTTCTGCTGGTCGCCCTTGGTCGCCGTACCCTCGACGAGCAGCCCCACGCCTACGGGGCCTGGGTCTCCCTCACGCTCGTCGCCGAAGACCCGGTCGACGCGCCCGTCTCGCAGCAGCTCACGGTCCGCCTCGGTCGTACCCTCCATCAGGATGGACCGAGCGCTCGGGGAGCCCATTCGGTAACGCAGCGTGCAGTCGCCCAGGCCATAGTGCAGGTTGACCTTGCTCGTGTCGGCCACCGTGAAGTCGTACAGGCGGTCGTAGAGCGAGAGCGAGTAGTCCACACACCAGGGGTCGTCGTCGCCGGCCAGGCCCAGCCCTCCCATGGCGGTGACGAAGCGGTCGAAGTGGATCGTCCAACCGTCTTCGGTGACGAACCCGACCCGCGCATCGGCACTTCGTTCGACCTCGAGCAGGAGCTCGGCCGGCAGCGGCCGTTCGTCGCTCGGCAGGCAACCGAGCATGCCGAGCAGGGGCAGCGCCCACAGCTGCTTCACAGCGACGCCTCCACCCCGATGCTGGGAATGCTCACCGGAGGGAACTCCGAGCCGGCGAGGGTCTCTCGGTTGAGGGTGATGTTGATCATCTCCGCCACCAGCGCGATCCAAGCTCCATCATAGAGCTTCCAGCGCTTCTCCGCCCGGAAGTCGATTCGATAGAAGAAGGGGTCGCGCAGCTGCGTCCCCTCGGGGGCGTCTTCAGGCACGGGGGCGGTCGGCGTTCCTCCGAAGAGTGAGAACCGCAACCCCATCTTCCATCCGCTGCCCAAGTTGTAGCCGAAAGCGGTGTTGAGCACGTGGGTGCGGTCGAAGCTCGACAGGATCTGTTTTCGGCCCAGGGAGCGGGTGCTTCGGGACAAGGTATAGGACACGAAGCCGCCGAGGCGTTTGGCGAGCGAGCGACGTAGGTAGATCTCGAGGCCCTTGGCCCCCCCCAGGCTGCGCGGGAGGCTGGGGTCGCTCGGGTCGGCTTGGGAGCCCACCGCGTCGGTCATGTTCATGAAGGTCGCGGCAAAGCCGGTGACGGAGGCCGTCAGCTCGAGCGGTAGCGTGAACTCGACGCCCGATGAGGCTTGAACCGAACGTTGCAAGCCTCCCCTGAGGCTGGCTACCGCGAAGCCCGGTACGGGAATGCTGAAAGAAGGTGGCTGGTGGGCCATCCCCAATGCGTGGAGCAAGCGCACTTTGGGATGCACACGTGCCGTGATGCTCAGGCGCGGATCGACTCCGATGCCATGGGTGCCGACGGAGAAGTAGTTGTCGACGCGTACCCCGGGCACGACCTCGAAGTCGGGGCTTGGCCGCCACACGACGTCGGACCACACGGCGACCCCGGTGTCGGTGCGGGCGGGAAAGAGAGCGTTGAACTGCTCTATGTTCGGGTTGTCGGGATCCAAGAAGGGCTGTGGGTCGGCAGAGTAGCTGTCCATCTGCATGTCGAACCCCCCGCGCACCGTCAGCTCTTCGCCGAGCGGCTGCTGCACCCTCATGCGGGTCCCCACGAGCATGTTGTGAGAGTTCCGCGTCACGACGAGGCGGGTCTGGTCGTAGCCCCAGGTAACGGCGGCGCGGAGGAGGCCTCCTTCGTCGAGCTTGCGGTCGTACCGGGCGTCGACGCGGTAGAACTCTTGCCCGAAGAGCGCCGTCTCGATGGGTTCCGCTTCGGGGTCGGGGGGAATGGCCGTATTCGACAAGTAGTCGTACGAGCCGAATGCGAAGACGGTGATCCGATCGCGTGGGGTGATGTCGAAGGTGAACCGTGCCTGAAAGTCGCGGTAGTCGAGCGTGACCTCCGGCGCGATGAGCGAGAACAGGCCTGCGGTGTACGAATACCTCCCGCCCAGAGCGACCGTTCCGCGACCGTCGGCGAACCCCCCTTCCACGAAGCCGCCCGCGTCCACCGCGCGCACCACGCCTTCTCCGTGCCAATCGGCCCGAGGTTGGGTCGATTCAGCCGAGACGATGGCACCGGCATAACGACCGAACCGTGCGGGGTAGCCGCCCGAGTAGAGATCGACCGCACTCACCAGCGCCGGATTGACCACCGATGGTCCCGCCGCGACGTGAAACAGGTAGGGCACGCGGACCCCGTCGAGGTAGTAGCCGATGTTTCCCGGAGGGGCGCCGCGTACGTAGAAGAACGGCAGGCCCGAGACGACGGGGGTCACCCCCGGCAGCACCTCGATGGCGCGGAAGGGGTCACCGAAGGCCCCGGGAAGCTCACGTACCTCGGCCCGGGTGAAGCGTTGCACCGACGGGGGCGGTCGCTCGGCCTCGACCACCACGTCGATGACGGTGCCGGTCTCTTCTTCGGGTTCCGCCTCGGGCTCCGGCTCGACGTCGGGAGCCTTCTCCTCCTGCTTGGTTTCGAAGGTGACGAGGAACCGGATCTTGGCCGTGATGGCTTTGCCGTCACGGGTCGCGGGGGAGAAGCGCCATCCCGCCGCGGCCTCGCGAGCGGCCCCCGCAAAGGGCTCGCTTCCGGTGGCGACCTCGGCCGAGCGCACCCGGCCCTCCGGGTCGATGACGAGCGTGAGCTCGACCTCGGCCCTTCCTGCCGCCCCGCTCGGGTAGGCCACCGGCGGCACCTCGAGGGGGGTGGGCTTGACGACCTGCGCCCATGCGACGACGGGCGTGAGCCAAGCCAAGAGGAGCAATAGCCACCTCAAAACCGAACCCTCACGGAGGCGCCGGCTTGTCCCGGACCCGGCACGAGCCCCACGTCTGGCTCGTCGAGCACGAAGAGGGTGCCGCCGAACAAGGTGAGACCGAGTCCGACGCCAGCCGCCATGCCAGAGACGACGGCGAAGTCGTCGCCTCGCTTCAGCAGTCGCTTCTCTTCGTCGGGGTCGAATGCATCATTGGCGGCACGGTCGCTGACGGTTGCCACCGCGCCCGTCGCGATCGCGGTGGCGATCCCCACCGCACCGAACGAGAGCAGGGTGATGGCCGAGACCCGCTGTGGTGTGCGCTCGAGCTCGGCCTTCAACAAGGCGGCTTCGCCACGAGGGATCTCGACGTGCTCACGAAAGGGGTGGTGCCCATTGAGAAGGACGTCGACCCGGCGGCGGCCGGGCTCGACCTTCAAGGCTTCGTCGAGGGGGGCGGTGCCGACGAAGACTTCGTCGATGTAGATCTCCGCTTCATCTTTGCTGGCGACGCTGAGCAGGGCCGGCTTCGGCGTGAGCTCGAGGTCGATCACGTAGACGCGGTGGGGCCGCACCACGAACTGCCGCTTCAACGGTTCATAGCCTGGCGCCGTGAGCTCCAGACGGTGCTCGCCCGGATCGAGCGTGAGCCTGAGCGGTACGGGTTGAGCCTCTCCACCGTCGATGCGCACCTCGGCGGAGAGCACCGGAGAGCGAACGGCGACGCGGGTCGCCCGCGTATTGGCGGCCGGCGTCGTGAGGTTCACGTCCGCTTGCGGGTCGAGGCCCTCGAGCTGGGTCAGGTTGCCCCGGGCTCGCTTTGCGTCGTCGGTGGTACCGGTCGCGAGGTAGCGCCGATAGAAGACGATGGCCTGCAAACGATCCCACGCCCCACGCCGCGCGGCGAAGCGTTGCTGATGGGCATCGGCGAGCGCGAGCGACACGAACGGTGGGGTGGCGTCGCCGTAGGTTCGACGGGCCTGGCGGAAGGCCTGGATCGCGAAGTCGTAGTCGCCAGCGCGCTGCGCCTCTCGCGCGGCCGTGACGATGCGGTCGACGTCACCCGGCGCGGCGAGCGCGGGGGTCGCGCAGCCGAGCACGACGAGCAACACGAAGAAGCGAAGCATGAAGCGAGGAGGGACCGCTGTCCCCCTTTCGACTTCTTACACGCTGCGCACCGCGGCGCTTTCTCCGCCCCACGGAAATCCGCGCCAGCCGACGCCATTCCGGTAGGTTACTCGGCTACGAGCGGCTCAAGACGCCCCGGGTCGAGACGATGCGGTCGGGCATCACCGAGAGCCCTTCACGACCTACGTGTAGGTGGACGTCGCATGCACGACAGGTCACGAGGCGGTGCTCGTGACCGTCGCTCGGGCCGAAGGGAAGCTTGGCGCCGCACGCGGGGCACGCGAGCCGGCGCCCGTGGAGGGCCCCCATGAGAAGCAGCGCGCTCACGACGGCGAGCAGGCCGCCCCCCGCACTGCCGAGCAGTCCCAGGCCCAGGCTTGGCGCGAGCAGGTGTGCCGCGAGCCCGAGGCTACACAAGAGCGCCGGCACGACGGTGGCGCGCCACCGAGGGATAGGGAAGCGTCTGGCCATCTCCTTCTAAGGACGCACCAGGGCCGACGCCGTCGCACCAAAATCGACCCCTGGGTTCAGGGCTGACCACCTGGCGGCGAGAGGAAGGAGGCGAGGGAAAGATCCACCCCCGACATCATCTGTCCCATCACACTCTCGAAGGACATCGGTTGCAGCTCCAGGCGTTGGGCGAGTCGCTTCTTGGTCGCGGCGTGCACGGCGCGCCGCGACTGGGCGATCCACCGGGCGACCGTGGCGCGATGGACCCGGTACATGCGCCCGATCTTCTCCGCGCTCACCTCTTCGATGAGGTAGAGCCGCAGCACGTTGCGCTCGCGGGCGCTCAGCTCTTGCAGCGCCTCCTGAAAGGCCTCGGCGAAGGGCTCGCGCAGCTCGTCGGCGAAGGGCGCGAGCTCGGGATCGTCGCCGAGGACCGACGCCACCACGTCGGGGATCTCCATCGCGACTTCGCGGCGCGCGCCCCGTCGCTTGAAGGTCTGCGCCACCCGCATGGCCGTCACCTGCACCCAGTGGGCGAGGGGACCACGCCCGAGGTAGGCGACGATGCGAGGCGCCTTGTCCTTCTGGCTCACGAGGAGCTTCACCCGCACCTCGGCCAGGACCTCGTCGACGAACCCCGGGTCGCCGTCGATGCGGGCCGCAGCGCGTTCGGCTCTGGGGATGATGCTCCTCTCGAAGTGTCTCAGCGCGCCCTCTTCGCCCTTCGCGCACGCGGCTGCGAGGTAGAGGTCGTCGGTGTTCATGTCCACGAGGGCGGCCGCCACGTCGTCGGCTTCGGGGGCCACGACGGCGAGGTGTGCGGCGAAGTCTCGGCCCGAGAGCTCGGCCTCGGGCCACGTCGCGCGCGCCTTGGTCAGGAGCTCGTCGAGCAATGGCTCGAGCTGAGCGCGCGTCTCGCCGTCGAGGTCGTAGGCGTCCTCGATACCGGCGGCGAAGGAGCGGGTGAGGTCCACCGCCGCAGGCTACTCCAGCTCGTCGTCGGTCTCATCGTCTACCATCGGTGGAGGCCGGACCGAGCGCCCCCGGGCCAGAAGCGCGGCCGCTTCCCGCTCGGCTTCGGCCGCCTGCCGGGCGATGCTGATGTTGATGATCATCATGTTGGTGATGAGGCACACGGCCCCGAGCGGGAGCACCCACGCCAGCCAGGCGGGCTCGTAGGTGCACAGGAGAAAACCCAGGCCGTAGAACACGGCCGTCGGCAGGATGCGTGTCTCGACCGTGATGGCCGCGGTCGCGATGGCGAGCGACCAGAAGAGCATGAGGGTCGTGATGGTGTGGTCGACGCGGTATTGTTTCAATGTGGCCGCCGCGAGCCAGAGGAGCTGCACGGTGAGCATCGCGTGCACGTTCCACGTGATGTAGCGGTTCCGCTTCACGTGCAGCATCTGCTGTCGCACGCGCATGATGAGGGCGATCCCGAAGACCCAGAACACGAGGGTCGTGGTGAGCAAGGGCACCGGCGTATCGGGCAGGTCGAGGCCGACGCTGATCCACCACGCGATCCACGCCGCGCCGAGAATGATGACGAGCGTGCGCCGCACCCGATGACCCACGCGACGGTCGTCGCCTTGGGCGAGGGCGTCGAGTCGGGCCCGTTCGATGCGCTCGCGCTCGAGGGCTTCTTCGACCTCGTCCGCGAGCTCGGGGTTGACCGCATCGCTCAAGGCCAGGGCTCGCTGTGCGGCGCGGGGGGCATGGATGTCGAGCAGCTGCACCACCCGTTCGTCGACCAACCCAGTGAGCTTCTCGCGCGCCTGGTCGTTGGCCGACCACACGTCGAGCGCCATTCGGTAGCCGAAGGCGGCCTCGATGAAGGCACGCTCCGCCGTCTCTTCGTCTTCGCGCGCCTGGGCCGCGGACATGATCTCGCCGCGCTCGTCGGCCACCTCCATCAGCTCGAGCGAGCCGCGGTGCTGGAGGAACTGCTCCAGGGCGCTCCTCAGATCTTGCACGCTGGGGTAGCGATCGGACGGGGCGCGCGCCATCGCGCGGTTCACGATCTGCACGAGCTCGTCCGGGGTGCCCTCGGGCAGGTCGACTTGCGCGCGCGTTTCGATCGCGTCGAGCACGTCGCGCAGGGTCTCTCCGCTCTGCGGTGGGTGGCCGGCGATGCATTCGTACAGGGTCGCGCCGACGAGGTAGACGTCGGTGTGCGGCCCGATGCCGCTCGGGTCTTCGGCGAATTGCTCGGGGGCCATGTAGGCCGGCGTTCCCGCCATTCCCGTGGCCGATTGCACCGAGGGGAGTCTCTCGTCGGCGTTGTCGAAGCTGAGGGCGAGTCCCCAGTCGAGCAGATAGACCTCGTCGAAGGCGCCGATCATGACGTTGGCCGGCTTGACGTCGCGGTGCACGATCCCGCGGCTGTGCGCGAAGCGCAGCGCCTGACACACCTGCACCAAGATCCCGAGGTGCCATTCGAGGGCATTCCAGGCGCCGTAGTGCTCGGCGATCTGCATCGGGTCTTTGACGAGGACGTTCCAGGCGCGGCCTTCGATGCGTTTGTAGACCACGAGCGGCCGCCCCTCTTCGTCGAGGGTGATGTCGTGGATGGGCACGATGTTCGGGTGCTCGAGCTGCCCGGTGATCAGCGCCTCTTCGAGCAGCGCAGCGGTGGGCGTCTTCTTCGAGCGCACGGTCTTCACCGCCACCTTGCGCCCGAGGCTCTGCTGATTGGCCGCGTAGACGATGCCCATCCCGCCTTCGCCGAGCACGTCTCCGATCTCCAGCCCGTGGTCGTAGGACCCACGTGGTTTCTGCGACGCCGACATCGAGGGGAGCCGCGAGAGCCCCCCTTCGGGGAGCCTCGTATCGAGCTCGACGAGCTCGACCGAATCACGCCCCAGCTCACCCAGCCGCCGCAGCAGCGCGGGCTCCTGGTCGAGTCGCTCCTCGAGGGCGACGATGTCTTCAGCTGGGAGCCGGCCCGCGAGGAACGCGCGCAGCACCGCGTCGTCGCGGGCGGCCGGGCTTTGCTGAAGCGTGTCGTCTTTCACGAGCGGGCTCCGATCGCCAGGATCGGGGCCACATGATGGCGCATTGTCACGCGGTCGGCGACGTCCTGTGCGCGCGCTCCCCATGACCGGCAGCATTCGGCCCCTCGTCGTTGACAGGTTACGGGCCCCCCGGCCACCCTCCGGGCGAGGTCATGACGTCGCCGCTGATGCGCCTGCTCGAGTTGGTCCTCCTCACGGGGGCCTACGCCGTCGTCGACTGGGCCCTGCGGCAAGACGCGGTGGCGCGAGGTTTCGGCGAGCGGAGGGCACCATGGCTCTTCGCCTTGCCGTGGCTGGTCGCGGCGCCGTTCTGGCGGTGGTCGCACATTCCCGAAGGAGCGAGCCTTCGCGTGCTCGCTTCGGTGCTGCTCATCGGGCTCGCGTGGAAGGCCTCGACCAAAGACATCGACATCGTGGCGGGGCGCGCCGAGGTTCCGGCGCGGTTGGCGGTGGTGATCGCGGCCATCGGGAGCGCCTTCAGCCCGGCGCTGGTGTTCGTGGCCGGCTACCTCCTCAACCGGCCCTTCGGGCTCTGGCAACACCACGCCACCCTTCCCATGCGGGTGGTGCAGGCGGTCCTGGCCTTTCTCGCCCTCGCGGGACTCTCCCACGTGGCCCAAGCGCCCCTGACCTCGGCCGCCACCCTCGTCTTCTTCGTGGTCACGATCCAGGTCTCGCACTACCTCATCACCGCCCTCGCCAAGGGGCTGCTGGGACCCAAGTGGACGTCTTGGGTCACCGACAATCGCCTTCACCATCTGGCGGCCAGCGCCTACAGCTGGGGATGGGCGCGGTTTCTACCCTGGGCGACGTGGCGTCGCGTGATCGGGGTCCTGAAGGTGCTCGAGCGGCCGATGCAGCTCGCCGCGTTCACCATCGAGCTCGCGGCACCCCTCGCACTGCTCCATCCGCGCATCGCCGTCGCCTTCTGCGTCGGCTGGTCGGCGTTTCACCTCGGGGTGTTCCTGTGCTCGGGACTTCTCTTCTGGGATTGGATGATGACCAACCTCGCGGTTGCGATCGCGATAGCCATGATGCCCACGTCGGTGACCGACCTGGCCTTCGGGCCGGTGCCGACCCTGGTGGGCGTGGTGTTCATGGTGATCTTTCCGCTCCGGCACAAGCTGTGGAAGCCCATGCCGCTCGGCTGGTACGACACGCCCTTCACCCAGCGCGTACATTGGTACGTCGAGGGGGTCAGCGGAGAGCGCTACGGCCTCTACAACGACTTCATGTGTCCGCACGAGCGGCTCTACGGGAAGGTCAATGGCTGCTTCTTGGCGCCGGTTCCCGTGGTGACCTACCACCTCGGCGAGGTCTGGAAGCCAGATCTGCGCGACGCCATTCGCGCGGCGGGTCCCGACCTCGACAAGCTCGCCGAAGTGCGGCGCGACTTCGGCATCGAGCCCCACAATGAACGCATGGCCGCCCACCACGAGGCCTACCTACGCAACTTCTTCGACGCGCTGAAGCGCGGCCGCCGCAAGCACGTGCTCCCACGCGGGCTGCGCTGGCTCAAGGCGCCCGGCGGACAGGTCTTCTACTGGGGAGAGCTACCCGCCTACACCGGCCAAGAAGAGGCCGTGAAGGTGACGCTGCGCTATCGCGAGGAGTACTTCGACGGCGAGGAGCTGCGACGCCTCATGGATGAGGAGGTCCTGTGTCTCGACCTACGCGAGCCCTGCCCGGAGCCGGTGGCCGAGCTCACCCCCAAGCAGATGGACGACTACCTCCTCCCCCTCGCGGAGGGCCGTCTCATCGATCTGCCCGACTTCGGCCGCGGCTACGTCCAAGCCGACGACGGCAAGGCCGCGTAGCAGGTCACGGGGCGTAGACGAGCAGCCAGTCGCCCGCGCCACGATCTTGGTTTGGGCCGACGCAGAAGCCGCCCCCAGTGGCGACGAGGGCCATGCGCTCGCCATTCACCGCAAAGGCCCGAACGCCGCCCGGGCCCATGATCGAATGGACGATGCTCTCGGCGTGGGTCGCGGGGTCGAGCTCGAGGATCTCGACCCGACCGTTGTTGTCGTCGTAGTGGCGCTGGTGTGCGACGAAGAGGCGCCCGTTGGCGTAGGCCAAACGCGGAGGGATGAGGCTCCCGTAAGACTCGGTGAGACCAGGGGAGACCTGGTGTGTCCAAAGGTGGCCCCCGTCGGGGCCGAGCTTGACCACGAACTGGAAGTACCGGTTCGGTGTGCCGATGGTTGGAGCGCCGGATGCACAAGAAACGGTGTCGCCATACCCGGCGCCGGCAACGTAGGTATTGCCGGCATCATCGACGACGGCATCGCCGCCAATGCTCGGGCTCGTGCACGCCGCAGTCCAGAGGAGCGTGGCGGCCGCGTCGTGTTTGTACGCAAAGAGGGTGGGGTGGTTTGCAAAGGCGGCCGTCCAGCCGGTCTGGACGGTGGCGTCGGATGCGTCGATGGCCAACCCGAGGCCACTGTGGTTGATGGTCCCGACTTGGGCGGAGGCGCTCGTGAACGACGCGTCGTGATTGAGTTGGGCCAAGACCACGTTGATGTCGGCGGGCCCCGAGACGTTGAAGGTTCCGAATTGTCCGCTCTGCGCCATGGTGGTGAACAAGCCCAAGCTGTCGTCGGTGCGCGGCACGAGGAGGGCGCCAAGTCGAGGCGCGTTGGAAACGCTCGGCGGCGTGCCGAAGTTGACGAGGTGGGGAGCGGAGAAGTCCGTATCGACGCGCAAGACGAAAGCAGCCGGTCCGCTTCCCGTGCCCCCGCCTGGGACCGAGACGTCTCGATCGAGGTGTCCTCCGAGCCACCATCGGCCACCAGACCTGACGAGTGAGAAAGGGTGGCCATCGCTCAGGACATCGACCTGCGCGGAGATGTGACCATCACTGGCCCGGTAACGGGTCAGCTGGAGGCCGTGCACGTAGCCTGCTTCGCCCCGAGCGACGACGAGGTCTTCGTCGTCGAAAGCTAGCGCGACGTAGGGTGAAGGCTCGGCGTCGAGCCAGGTCGCCGTGACGACGGGGGCGTTCGTACAGTCCGTCGGCGGCGACTCTGGTCGACCGAACGGGGGTTCGAACGGCGGGTGCGGGGGGCGCTCCGGTGGCGCGGGGGCCTCCGGGCAAGTCTTGGGCGTCTCCTCGACCCAGCTTCCGTCCTCGCAGGCGAGGATGCCGTAGCAGTCAGGGTAGCTGGTCCAGCGGCAGAGCGTGCCGTCTTCGTCGCAGGGGCCGCCCCAGACCGTGATCTCGCAGTCCATGGGGGCCGGGGCATCGGCGGACACGCAGCTAGCGAGGCCGAGCGCGAAGGCCGCAGATGAACGCCAAGACATGTCTCTCATCTATCAGATGGCCGTCCCAGCGGTCAGCTGACACTTTTGTGATCGATTCGGCGCCGGGCGGGACCATCAGGTCATCTACAGCGCGTGCGAGGCGCGCGAGGAGGTCCTGATGAACGCCATCTACATGAAGACGGGGCTGGTCCGGCTCTATGGGTTTGCGGGCGCGGCGGCGCTGGGGGTCGGGCTGCTGCAGCTCTTCAGCGGTGGCGGGTTCGGTGTGGTCTGCATCACGGGGAGCTTTGCCCTCGGCTGGGCGCTCTGGGCGAAGCGGCAGCCGCTGGTTCGACTCGGGCCGGAGGGGCTGATGGTGAAGCTCTCGCCACTGGGCCGGACACACGTCATCGACTTCGAGGCCATCGACGAGGTCGAGCGGCGCGACGACCAGCTGGTGATCCGCTTCGAGGGCCACACGGTGGCCCTGCACCGCAGCCAGCTCGGCGTGGGTGGGCTCCACACGGTCGACGAAGCGCTGTTGCGGGCGGCCTGCTGACGCGAGGACGCAAGGTTTGCAGGCCGATCACGAGGCAGGTGCGCCGGGCGAAAGCGGTGGTAAGACGGGGGGATGACGAAGCTGAAGGCGAAGGATGTGATGACGGCCAAGGTCATGGTGGCATCCACCGACTGGTCGGTGGAGCACCTCGCGGCCGAGCTGCTCCGGCGTTCCGTGTCGGGGGCGCCGGTGGCCGACGACTCGGGCAAGCTCGTGGGCGTCGTCTCGCTCACCGACGTGACCCGCAGCCAAGCCGAGGGTGTCGAAGCCTCCGATGCGCTCAACGACTACTACCAGCGCGCCCTCGTCCAGCAGATGGGCCAGATCGACGCCGAGGCCATGTCGCTGACCGTCGAGCCGGAGAAGACCGTGGGCGACATCATGACCCCGATGATCTTCGAGGTCGAAGAGGATACCCCGGTGCAAGAGGTGGCGGAGACCATGCTCCAGGGGCGCATCCACCGCGTCTTCGTCACCCGCGACGGCGAGCTCGTGGGCGTGGTGTCCGCCTTCGACCTGCTCCGCGTCGTGCGCGAAGCCTGAACGAGACGCCACCACCGGTCAGGCGGCTTCAGTCGGCTTGCTCGATGGCGGCGGCGAAGTGCAGCGTGGGCTTCTCGCCCGTGGCGCGCCTCCAGTGGTCGTCCAGCACGTTGCCACGAACCACCCGGCCGTAGCCGCTCACGTACTGAAACTTCGACTGGGCGACGAAGGCGTCGAGGTCGGCGGTGGTGGGTCGATGGGCAAACCGGCGCACCGGGCGGCTGCGGCTGTGGTAGCCCCGAGACACGTTCCACGACTTGTTCGTGGCGTGGCGATACATCGCGACGGCGGTGTAGATCGGTGCGCCGTTCACGCGGGTCTCGACGAGTACGAGCGCGTTGTGATTTCGCAACGGGCGGTCGTCGGTCTCGATGGACCAGGCGAGCAAGGTCACCTCGGCATTGGCGTCGGCGCATGCGAAGTGTCGTGCGCCGCTGGCGAGGAGATCGAGGTCCCACGCGGGTAGGCGCCCGTGTTTTGGGGGAGGTGGGAGGGCTTCGGAGGTGCCGATCCCATCGTGGCCGCTCGTCGACAGGGCGCTGCATTGGATCCGAGGCATGGCACGAAAGGCATCGCGGGTTGCTTGGTCCACATCCGGCTCGGGGGCGGCCGGGTCTCGGAGATCGAGCACGGTGGGCGCGGCTTGGCCGAGTCGCATGGGTGACGGCGGAGGAAGCCAAAGGTGAGACCCTCGAAGTTGGCTTCGGTGAAAGGCCATGGTGTCGCGTCGCAGCGCTCGGCCCACCAGCTGTCCGGTATCGCCATCGATGGTAGCGATGACGCTGCGCGCCGCGACGACGTAGCCCCCGCTTCCGTCGTCCCGACGGATGAGGCCCTGCGCGCCCGCATAGGTCTTCGGTCCGCGGCCGAAGGTCGCTCCCGCGCGACGGAGGTCGCTGACCCCGAGCTCGACGAAGTCGTCCTCGCTCTCGCTCAGGGTGGCGACGACGGGATGAAGTCGGTTCGGCAGGGGGTAGACCCTTCCGCTCCGGAGTCTGCGCAACCCGAGCGACATCGCGTGTCGCGTCGAGCCATCGGGCGCGATCGACACGAGCCCCTCCGTCATGCCTTGCTGAATGAAGGCGATTGGCTCGCCATCGATGATCGTGCACCCACGCGTCGTTCGAGATGAGCCACCGGGGAGCGTGACCTTGGAGATGAGCCGCGTCGACAGGTCGGATGGCCGAGCCTCGACCAAGGCGTCCTTCTGCCACAAGAACCACCGCCTGCCGTCGGTACACGTTTCATCCTGGCCTTCGATGCTGCCCACCCGACGTCCGTCATCGCGTCGGTAGAGAAACCACGAATCCGGCGCCGCCATGCCGCCATAGGCGGAGACTGCCACGTGCTCGGGCAGCATGAGGATCTCGTCGCCAGCCGCCCGGTCGTGGAGCTTCGTCCGCCAGCGCTCGCCCTGCGGGCCGCTCGCGATCAAGAAAGGGTCGCCACCAGTGTCCGAAGTTACCACGTCATAGCGCTCGTCACCGTCGACCACCGTCTCCCGGCCATAGGCCCACTTCCCGGCGTCGATCCGTGCACGCCGATGGCCATCGTCGAGCGCGTGGACCTGAATCCCAGCGACGGTTTCGTACATCGCGTACTCCTCACGAGATGGGGGCCATTCGGCGAGGGTGACGACCACGGCATCGCCGACCAGCTCGACCCCAGGTGAGGTTCGCGTCTCGAACAGAGGGTGGTCGAGGGTCACGCTCCAGCCGATGCGGCCGTCGCGGTGCATGAGCGCCAGCGTGGGTGCGGGCTCACCGAACGTAGCCTCGGGCACGAAGACGACGACCGCCCGTTGGTCGTCGACGGCGAGCAGCTGCTGGATCCCACCAGGCCCGCGCGGGGGGCCGGCCGGACGCGCTGGCGGTGGTGGCGCTGCGGTGGCGGGACCGGCCGCCGTGGACACGGGGGCCATCTGGACGCGAGGTGCCGTGGGCGCGCCCTGACACGCGGTCAGCAGCAGGGCGAGGGCCATGGCTCTTCGGGTGGAATGGGTATCTCGCGTCATCGCTCGTGGGTTCTCGTTGGCAAGACAACGGCACGTCGTGCAAGGTTCCGGTGGTGCGACACCGGGGGGGGCCGCATTCTAGCCGCCCGGTTTCACAGCTCGGATTCTCGGCCTAGCATGTCTTCGTCGGCATCCTCGCGCTCACATCTACGGCAGGCTGCACGCCATCCTCCGCAACTGCGGAGCCAAGCGCGGCTTCAGCGCCACCGGCCATGGCTGCGCCAACGATCGAGGTCGAGGTCGTCATCGAACCGCCGGGTGACCGCAGCGTTGTGGCATTCGTGACGCGATGCAGAGACTGCTCCCGGGGGTGCCCTATCGCGTGAAGGTGCGCGTGGGGGAATGACCGCTGGGAGCGCGTGCGAGGCTTTCGCTGGATCTAGGTCGCGCGCCAGACGGTGGCGAGCCAGGGCTGCATCTCGCGCGGCTGGCCCGTCGGTCGGTAGTAGTGTTCGAGGAGCTCGAAGCCGGCTGCCTCGACGTATCGGCGCCACGTCTCGAACGTGAGGTAAGCGCCGTAGCGCAGGCCTTGTTGGTGTTCGATGTCGGGCCCGCGTGGGTTGCTGCAGAACAGCACGCCGCCCAAGACCAGGCTCGCGCGCAGGTCGCCCAGCACGCGGGGGAGCTCTTGGGTGGGCACGTGAAAGAGCACGGCGTTGGCGAAGATCCCGTCGAACCGACCTCGCGGCAGCTCGAGGGCGAGGAAGTCCTGATGCCAGACCTCGCAGCCACTGTGGGCGCGGGCCATGGCCACGAAGGCTTTGGCCCCGTCGAGCCCCACGGGGTGGTGTCCTCGCGCGACGAAGGTGGCGAGGTCGCGACCTGGCCCGCAGCCGAGGTCGAGAATGCGCTGCGGCGCCTCACCGGGCAGGTGTCGTAGCAGCGCCTCGACGTTCTGCGAGACGTCGTGGCCCATCGTGCCCTCGCGAAAGGCATCGGCGCGTTGCTGATAGTGCGAGACGGTCGACGTCGTCAGAGTTCGCACCGCGTCGGGCGTGAGCTCGACGAGGGGTGACGGCGGATCGGAGTCGGACATGGGGACCATCGTTCACTCTGCGCCTAGGCTACGCACGGTTTCTCGCACCAGTTGCACGAGGTGATCCCGGCTTTCGACCTCGAGGTGCACGAGGGCGTGGGCGAGAGCCGCTTCGGCCGCCGTCACATCGTTGGCATGAGCACGGGCCGACGCGATGGGCGGCACTCCACCGATGAATTCGGCGTGCAAGGTGATGTCGTCGTCGAGGCTGCGCAGACCGATCCACGGCACGCTTGCGAATCCGAGGCCGCAGCCGGTGAGGGTCTCGTAGTAGATGACCCCCATGGCCTGAAGGTCAGCCGCGAGCGGTGCTTCGCCGGCTGGCCATGGAGGGACGAGCCCGCCGCCCCGCGTGCCGGCGAAGACGCCAACGCCCGGGTTCTGGGTCGTTCGTGGGCGCCAGCGCGACATGCTGTGCAGGTACCTCGAGAACTGTTTACTCAACCCTCCGTCGGTGGCGGAGCCCGCGTAGTACGGCGGCAGCACGGGGTAGTATCGGTGGTTCGTCGTGAAGCGAAGCCGCGTCTCCGCGCAGTCGTCCATGTCGGTCGGATCCTCGAGCACGTATTGGGGGCCTGGGTCGATGATGGCGAAGCGGCCCCCCTCGATGAAGATGAGGTGCTCGGGCCGCAGATCGCCGTGGCGGGCGACGCTCAGCGCATCCCAGAGGGCGGGCAGCATGTTGGGGAACAGGGTGCGCCGTTCCGAACGGGCCGAGACCCCGAAGTGGGGGCCCTCGTGCCATTGCGTGACCAGCCCGAGGCGGCGACGTCCATAGCTGTCCTGCTCGCTGAGCTCGACGAGAGGCTGGTTCCACGCGGGTCCGGCGCGCTCCAAGACGTCGGCCTCTGCGCGAAGCAACTCGTCTGCCAGCGCATCGACGTCGAGTGGGTCCTCCCTACGCGTCCGATACAGTTGACCCCGTCCGTTCAAGAATTGGCCACCGGTGTAGCTGACGTCGTGCACGGTGGAGACGGAGCCGACCCAATGCGAAGCCTCCCGTACGGGGGGCGTCTTGGTCAGGGACCGGCCGCCGAGCTTGAGGGCGTAGGCTCCCGCGTCGTTCTCGATGCGGTAGAGGTTCCACATGTCACCCCGGTGGTGGTGATGGGTCAGCCGAGCCGGCTGGCCCCCTACCGTCCAGGTATCGTCGTGCACGACGACAGCCTACTCGTCAGGAAGCGACGGCGGGGGGCGGAGTGTCGGCGCCTATGACGGGGCCAGAGACACCTCGACGTCCTGGCCGAGCTCGAAGCCGCCGCCCTCCATGCTCTGGAACCCGCCCGCGGTCGCGCGAAAGGCGGTGATGGTGTCGTCGGAGCCATGTGCATGAAACGCGAGGCGAGGTAAGAGCTCGCGAGCCGCTGTGGAGGCGGTGAGGGTCTCGAGGGTGGCCACCGACCACCGTGTGCCGAGCTCACGCTCGTGCTCGACAACCTCGGTGAGCCATTCCGTCGCCACTTCCCACATGGCCCGCGAGCGTTCGTCCCACGGGGTTCGGTCGTCCAGGATGGGTAGCTCCGTCAGTCGGAGGATCGGCTGGTGCCAGCCGTGTTTCCGCGCATTGGCCTCGAGCACCCGAGTGGCCCTGTGCGAGACGAATGCGTTGTCGTCTCGCGAAAGGAATCGGAGCGCGAGCCAGCCCTTCGCCCCATCGAGGTCGTCGAGAAGCCAGACGAGCTCGGTGGCTCCGTGCAACGTACCGTGCGACGCGAAGGTGTTCTGATCGTGGTCGACGTCGTCGCGGGCCAGGAGCTCGCTGGCGACCTCGGAGGCACCCGCGAGGTAGTCCCGGAAGCACTCGATGACACGCCAGCCGCCGAGGACCAGGCTCATGGCTACCGCCCATGCGTCGCGATGGTCGCGCCCCGCCTTCCCGTGTTCAGCGACGAGCGCGCACAGGAAGGCATCGAGCGAATCGGGATCACAAGCATCCCGCACCTCCAGCAGCCCGCGGTAGGGGGCGTCGGCGCGGGCGTAGTGCATCATCGTCGCGAGGTGCTGCATCGCGTCGCGTGGGATCGGGGTGCCGTCCCGAAGCAAG